>JBEKQP010000177.1:0-9749 GCA_049519595.1 Candidatus Korobacteraceae bacterium
ACACGCTCTAGTTCAGCGAGGATCGTATGCAGAGTCTTCGCATCATACGTTGTAAGTCCCGCTTCAAGGTTTGAACGGCGCTTATCGCGTGCCTGGAGGCCCAGGGTTCCCAGGCTCACGGCATTGTGACCGTTCTCAACCCACAGATCTCGAAGAAAGCACACCGTTGATGTCTTGCCATTGGTGCCGGTGACAGCTGCAATGGTGCTCGGATGGCCGGGGTGAAAGTCGGACGCCAGTCGCGCATAGAATCCGCGAATGTCCCGGACGCGGAGTACGATGATCTTTTGGCGCTCGTACTCGCTGAGGCCAAGAGCTTCGTCGCGCGTGCCTTCCGGTACGGCGATTGCCTGAGCCCCTCTGGCGGCGGCTTGCGAGCAGAAGGCAAGCCCGTCTTCTTTCACTCCGGGCAGAGCGCAAAAAAGGTAACCGTAACGAACGTCTCTGGAATCGTCCGTAACGCCGAAGATGAACAGATCGTTCGTTTCGGCGGACTCCGGCTGCATTGTGCCGCTGTGGTGCTTAGCCCAAAGATCGCCTAATTTCATGCTGGCACTTAGTTTACACGACAAGATAGTATTGCTTATAGTGTTGCCACAAATTGTTCGGAGAAAGTCATGACGGATACGTCAAGCATGACCATCGACATGGTCAAGACACTCCCTTTTAATGAAGCCCAAGTCCGCGAAATCATTCGCAATTATCCAACACCGTTTCATCTCTACGACGAGCGGGGCATTCGTCAGAATGCACGGCGGCTGAACGCGGCGTTTGCTTGGTGCCCCGGATTCAAGGAGCATTTCGCCGTCAAGGCGTTGCCCAACCCGTACATCCTGAAGATCGCGAAGGAGGAGGGCTTCGGCGCCGACTGCTCGAGCATGCCGGAATTGGAGCTAGCCGAGCGGGTCGGAATCACCGGCGAGAACATCATGTTCACGTCGAACGACACGCCTTTTAAGGAGTACCAGCGAGCAAAAACGCTGGGCGCGGTTATCAACCTCGACGACATTACGCATTTGCCGTATCTCGAGGAGCATGCGGGGGGATTGCCGGAGCTGATTTGCTTTCGATACAACCCGGGAAAGGCGCGCGAGGGCAACCCAATAATCGGCAAGCCGGAAGAGGCGAAGTACGGACTTACGCGTCCCCAACTGTTCGAGGCGTATGCGTCGGCCAGAAAGAAGGGAAGCAAGCGGTTCGGGTTGCATACGATGGTCGCTTCGAACGAACTGAAATTGGAGTTTTTCGTCGAGACAGCGCGCATGCTGTTCGATCTGGCTATCGAGCTGGCCGAAAAGCTCGGCGTGCGGTTGGAGTTCGTTAATCTTGGCGGAGGAATCGGCATCCCGTACCGACCGGAACAGAAGGCCGTCGACCTTGAAGCGCTCGGTCAGGCCGTGAAGGCACTCTACGACGAACGGATCCGGCCGGCGGGGTTGCATCCGCTCCGAGTTTGCATGGAGAATGGCCGCTGCATCACAGGGCCGTACGGGTTTCTGGTAACACGAGCCATTCATGAGAAGCACACGTACAAGAAGTACGTCGGCGTCGATGCCTGCATGGCCAACCTGATGCGTCCGGGGATGTACGGCGCGTATCACCACATCACCGTCCTGGGGAAGGAACAGGCTCCCGCCAATTCGATGGTTGACGTCGTCGGCTCGCTGTGCGAAAACAATGACAAGTTTGCCATCGACCGGATGCTGCCGAACGTAGAGATCGGGGACATCCTCGTGATTCACGATAGCGGCGCGCACGGCCATTCCATGGGGTTCCAGTACAACGGCAAGCTACGATGCGCCGAACTGTTACTGCGTGAAGACGGCACGGTGCAGCAGATTCGCCGAGCCGAGACGATTGACGACTATTTTGCAACGCTGGATTTTTCCAAGCTCTAATTCACTGCGAGGACGAAGAACATCTAATCGCGACAAAAGGAAACAAATTATGAGTACCAATACCGTTACAGAGAAAGCTCCAACATCTAAACGACGATTTCCGTTGTGGATTCAAATCCTCATCGGCCTGGTCCTTGGTTGCGTGATTGGTGCCTTGCGGCCAAAACTCGGCGCAGCTTTACAGCCGTTTGGGACTGTATTCATTAAAGCAATCAAGATGATCGTAATACCCTTGGTATTTTCGGCAGTTACCTTGGGTATCTATAAAATGAGCGCCAATTTTAAGACGTTGGGAAGACTAGCGGCGCTGGCTTTCGGCTGGTTTTACTTTGCCACGGGCTGCTGTGTTGCTCTCGGCATCGGCTTAAACGCGATATTCCATCCCGGAGCGGGAGTGGCTCTTCGGGCAACGGGCACGATTCCAACGAACCTTGCGCACTCAATCGATTGGGTTAAGTTTTTGCTGGACATCGTTCCGGATAACATAGTTTCGGCTGCCGCTCAGCAACAAATAATACCAACTTTGTTTTTTGCTATCTGTTTTGGCCTTGCCTTGGGCAAAGCGGGCAAAGTGACTGAGCCCGTAGTTAGAGTGCTCGAAGGCATCATGCAAGCGATGTTCAAGTTAACTGAAGGCATCGTGGCATATTCACCCATTGCGGTTGCCGGAATCATGGCTTGGGTGTTTGCGACCCAAGGTGGCGCAATGATCTTTGCCATGGCTAAGTTGATCGCTTTGATGTACCTCGGGCTGTTTATTGTCGCAGTTGCCTTCTGTATCATCGTGTATCTGCTTGGATATCCCCCGTTCGCTACCATCAGGAAGGTCGCTGAGCCGCTACTCCTGGCCTTTACGACATGCTCCTCGGAAGTGACCCTTCCAGTGCACATGCAGATTTTGGAGAATACGGGTATTCCCAATAAAGTCGTATCGTTCGTTTTGCCTTTGGGATACAGCTTCAATCTGGATGGCGCGGCGCTTTATCAATCTCTAACGGTATGCTTCCTGGCAGAAGCCTACGGCTTGCATCTTGATCTTCCCGCGATCCTCACAATTCTGGTGACAACTCTGATCGCAAACAAGGGTACGGCTAATATTCCCGCTGCCTCACTCGTGATATTAGCGGTCATCTTGACGGCGATGAAGCTTCCCGTGGAAGCTATCGCGATTGTTGCCGGAGTGGATCGTTTCATGGATATGGGCCGCACTACGGTCAATGTATTCGGTAACACCTGTGCTGCCTTGATCCTGAATCGGTTTGGAGGAAAAGGTATTACGGACGACGAAACGGCAGTAGCGGCGACGGTTTAAGTAACGTTTCGCTTAAGTAACGCTTAGTTTGCCGGTGCCCCAGGTTCGCCAGATTTTGGCTAACCTGGGGTATTTGCTTTTCAACGATACGCCAGCAGTATCTCCTTTTTGCGAAGTGTCATCCTGAGCGAAGCGAAGGATCTGCTTTTTCTCGCCCTTTGCTGGTGGCCCATATTTGCCATCAGTTGGCAAATGTGGGAATGTCCGGACCGGCGGCACAAAAATGTTTGGAGCGACCCAAGGTAGATATATCCTCGGACGGGGCGACTCTTCAGATCTGTCAAAGCTGTTGCTGAGTTGATGGCGGGAGCAGAATCGTGTTCAGACGTCGTTGCTCTCGTGATTCGAGATGCCGCTGGCGGAAATGAGTCAAGGCCCGGTTCCCCCACGCACGTACAAAGTAGTAGTTGAGCACCGCGCCCACTCCCGAACTCACCACCGGTATCAACCGGGCCGTCCACTTCTCGACGAATTCGGCGCTGGCAGAGACCGCGATGCGCTGAATCACTTTCGGCACGAAGCGGTTGATTACACCCTTTTCCAGCAGTTCACGGGTTATGTCCACCCCCGCCGCGCTGGCGGCAGCGACCCACAATTCAGCAACTTCCTCGTCGGTGGTGAACTGGAATCCGTATATCAGGCTGAGTTTTTGCAGCGTACGCATGGTGATGGCCGCCAAAACTCCCAGGTCGGGCACAACCGTAAGAATGCCGCCTAAGCCGAAGCCGGCCCCCTCGGCGGCTGCCATTTTCATCCCCGCGCGGATGGTTTGCTGCGCGATGTTGTCCAGCCGGTCGATGGGCAAGGTGAACAGCCCCTCGTAAGTCTCCACCGGAAGTTCATGCGCGGTCCGCAGGTGAAACAAGAACTGATCGGAATCAACTCTGATGGTTTCGTAGGCGCGAGTGAGCCCGGATCGCAGCGCGCCCTCGACTCGCCGCATCAGCCAGGAATTCGTTGGCGTCGCTTCACCCATGAGGTCTCTCTCTTCCAGAGTACGTTTAAATCGTACTTTGAAGGGGCACGGCTTTACAGGCTGCGGAAAATTACTCTCCGAGGTGTCATCCTGAGCGCAGCGAAGGATCTGCTGTTTGCCTGTGCTGAAAATAAGGCAAATCCTTCAGTCACGCAAAGCCGGCGCGACTTTGAGGATGACACTCCTACGTGTTTTTCTGCAGCCACTTTAACCATGCCGTTCCGAGCTAAAAGGAATGCGCTCTTTGGCCCCTGAGGGGAAGAATTGCCTTCTTCTCGCACGAAACAAGCTCATCTACGTTTCTATTATAGTTCGATGCGCGGACGGTATCATCCGGTACTCGCGACTTGGCAGTTCCAGTATCGAATACCGGAAGTTGTTGAGCGACCACCGGGAGCTCAGCATGACATCCTAAGTTGCGTCACAGAGTTCTCCTGCTCCACACTAGCGTCAGCGCCAGAATCCAAATCAGGACGCGCCCGGCAATCTGTCCCCTGCCGACATCGCGCCCAACGTGCTAGCATCAATAGACATGCCTTCAGGAAAACTTCAAATCGTTCCGCTCGGTGGCCTTGGTGAATTCGGGATGAACTGCATGGCCATACGCTGGGGCGACGACATTATCGTGATCGACGCCGGGCTGATGTTTCCCGAGGCCGAGTTGTACGGCGTCGATATCGTGGTCCCGGATCTCAGTTACCTCATTGCCAACCGTGAGCGTGTGCGCGGCGTAATTTTGACGCATGGGCATATGGACCATATCGGCGCCGTTCCCTGGCTGCTGACGGAGTTGAACGTGCCCGTCTTTGCCACCGAGTTCACGCTGGCCTATGTCGAGGACAAGCTGGAAGAGCACGGGTTGCTGGATGACGCCGTAATGAATGAGATTCGCCCCGGAGAAAGCTTTCGCCTAGGCGCATTCACCATTCAACCCATTCAGGTGACGCACAGCCTGGTCGATTGCGTGGCGTTGGCCATTCACACCCCGCTCGGAGTGCTGATTCACACCGGCGACTTCAAGGTAGACCCCACGCCGACCGACAACCGCCTTTTCGATCTGCACTCGTTCGCCGAACTTGGCAAGCAGGGGGTGTTGGCGTTGTTGCAGGATTCGACCAATGTCGAGCGTCCCGGCTATACGCCGAGCGAGCAGGCGGTGCGTCCGCGCTTCGAGCAGATTTTTTCTACCGCCCAGCGCCGCATCTTCATTACCTGTTTTTCGTCATCCATTCATCGCATCAAGCTGGCGCTTGAACTGGCCTTTCGATACAACCGCAAGGTTGCGCTGCTGGGCCGCTCGATGGTCGAATCGACTGAAATCGCGCAGGACCTTGGCTACATCACCATCCCCGACGGCCTGTTGATTAACCCCGGGCAAATCAGGGACTATGCGCCCAATCAGATCATGATCCTGATCAGCGGCACCCAGGGCGAACCAATGTCTTCGCTGTCGCGCGCCGCGCTCGACAATCACAAACATGCCAAGATCGAGCCGGGCGACACCGTCATACTTTCTTCGCGCATCATCCCCGGCAACGAGAAGGCGATCTACCGCGTCATCGATCACCTCTTCCGCCGCGACGCCAAGGTTTTCTACGAAGACGGGTCGAAGCCGCCTCTGCACGTGAGCGGTCACGCCAGCCAGGAAGAATTGAAGCTGATCATCAACCTCGTGCGCCCGAAATACTTCATTCCGATTCACGGTGAGTATCGGCAACTCAAGCTGCATGCGGCTCTGGCCGCTTCGATGCCGGGAGCCGTCGGCAAAATTTTCCTGCTGCAGAGCGGTGAGATTCTGGAATTCGACGAACTGGGCGCACGCAAGGCCGGAACCGTGCCGGTCGGACGCGTTTGCATCGACTCCGGTTCCACCGGCGACGTGGTGGAGGAGTTGATCATCAGCGACCGCCGTCATCTCAGCGAAGATGGCTTCGTCCTGCCCATCATGGCCATCAACAAAATCACCGGCGTGGTCGAGAATCCGCCGGAGATCGTGATGCGCGGCTTTGCCGGCGCGCCCGCGGATAATGGCTTTGTTGAGCAGGCCAAACAGGTCGTGCTGGCGACCTTGGAGAATTCCACGCCCGAGGAAATGGGCGATTACGGTGTCATCAAGGAAAAAATCCGCCAGGACCTCAAACGCTTTATTGCCAAGAATACCCAGAGACGTCCGTTAATCATGCCCGTCATCCTGGAAATCTGATCAGGGGCCTTGTCCGGCCCCGTCTGGATATGCCGAGCCTTCCATTCGCGAAAAGTGGAGACGGTCCATCCCGCCGGAGTACGCGAATTGCTCGCGGGCTGGCGCTGGCTTTGGTCGTTCTGTTTGTGGTCATCTATGCTCCGCTCAAGCACCATCTCAGGGCGGCATCGGTACTCTGGGAATTGCAGCCGCCGATGGCCGAAAGCTGGTTGACGCGGGAGGTCGCGCGCATCGGCCTCAATCCAGTGCGAACCGAAATCAGGACGATTCCCGGCTCCGCGCCGATCGCGGCCCGCTTCTACTATCCGGTCGGACACGATAAGGCACCCGCCGTTATTGTGCTGCACGGAGTGCACCACCTTGGCATCGAAGAACCACGCTTGGTGGCCTTTGCCAACGTGCTTTCGTCGCACGGATTCCTGGCGATCACGCCCGAGTTGAACGACCTGGCTGATTACCGGGTCACTCCCGAAACCATTCAAACCATCGGCGAGTGCGCGCATTTTGTCCGGCAGAGTTCCGGCAAGCCGGCGACGATTATCGGCTTGAGCTTTGCCGGAGGACTGTCGTTGATGGCTGCCGCCGAGCCGCAGTGGCGCGATGACATCGGCTTGATTGTCGCGGTCGGCGGCTACGATGATCTGCAACGCGTCCTGGAATACTATGCCACCAACCTCGTCACCTGGCCTTCCGGCAGGGTCGTCCAGCTCCCGGCGCATGAGTATGGTCCGCTAGTGGCGGTTTACGACTACCCCGAAGAGTTCTTCTCGCCGCGCGACGTGACGGCTGCCCGCACCACGCTTCGTTATCTGCTCTGGGAGGACCGAAATCGGGCCGAAGTGGAGGCCAAGCGGCTCACCCCGCAAGGAGAGCAGCTCATGGAAGCGCTCTTTCAGCATCATATCGACACCCTGACCCCTGTGCTGCTGCGCGGAATTCGCAAGTATCACGCTGAGCTGGCCGCAATTTCTCCGCATGAGCATCTAGCGGACTTGCAGGCGTCAGTCTATCTGTTGCATGGTGCGGCCGATAACATCGTGCCCGCCAGCGAAACCGAATGGCTGGAGCGTGACGTGCCTAGGCATGGCTTGCGCATGGCGCTGATCTCCCCCGTGCTCAGCCATCTCAATCTTGAAGGTTCGCCGACGCTCGTCGACAGGCTGAAACTTGTACACTTTATGTCAGACTTCCTGCAGGATGCCGAATCTTCGGGCGCGGCGCTATCGGTCGAGCCTCCTTCAACGAGAAGTCACTTAGAATAGAGACAGATATATCGCCATGATCACATTGAAAGAAATCGAGAAAGCGCGGGAGCGGCTAGCCGGAGTTGCGGCTCGCACCCCGTTAATCCGGTATTATGCAGCGCCGTCCAATGATTCGAAGCGCTCAGGCGAGCGCGAAATCTATCTGAAGGCCGAGAATTTCCAGCCCACCGGAAGCTTCAAATTGCGCGGCGCCTACAACAAGATTGCCTCGCTGACGGAAGCAGAGCGGGAGCGAGGCATAGTGACCCACTCCAGCGGCAATCATGCGCAGGGTGTCGCTTATGCCGCTCGTGCCATGGGTTTGCGTGCAGTAGTCGTCATGCCGCGCAATTCCAGCAAGATGAAGCAGGAGGCGGTTGCGGCCATGGGAGCCGAGGTTGTCATCGTGGGGCCGTCCAGCCGCGAACGCCGGCAAAAGTCGGAAGAACTCGCGGCACAGCATGGCTACGTCCAGGTTCCGCCATTCAACGACGAACTGGTGGTCGCCGGGCAAGGCACCATAGGTCTTGAAATTCTGGAGGACCTCGCCGATGTCGATCTCGTATTGGCACCCATCAGCGGTGGCGGCCTCTTGGCAGGTATCGCCTCAGCCATCAAACTGAGCGGATCGCGGGCAAAAGTGGTGGGCGTGGAGCCGGAGCTGGCAAATGACGCGCAACAGAGCTTCCGCACCGGCCACATTGTGGAGATTGAGGCTGAGCGCGCTTCCAGCACAATTGCCGACGGCCTGCGCGGTCAATCCGTGGGCGAGATCACCTTCGACCTGATGCAAAAATACGTTGACGACGTCGTCACCGTGGGCGAAGACGACATTCGCCGCGCCATGCGGACACTCATTTGCCAGGCACACATCCTGGCTGAGCCCAGCGGTGCCGTGGCGTTTGCCGCCTGTCTGTTGCACGGCGATAAGCTGCCGCACGCCCGCAAAATCGTGGCCGTGGTGAGCGGAGGCAATACCGAACCGCAGTTGCTGGCCAGGATCATCTACCCCGAAGGAGAAGCAAAGGAAGAGTAGTGTTGGGGTGTCCCATTCAAGCTTCTTTTGCTTGAGCGGGGCAGTTCTCAGGGCTAAGCTGAGTTCTCGTTGGCGGCCCACATTTGCCCGCAGTTGGCTAATGTGGGAGTGAAGCGGCGGGACCATTCTCGCTGGAGGCATTTTGAACGACTATTTACTTTCCGTCATGCTCGGCATCGTGGAAGGGTTGACCGAGTTCTTGCCCGTCAGCTCGACAGCGCACCTGCGAATCTGCGAGCGACTAATGCACATCTCTCTCGATGACCCGTACTGGAAGATGTATAGCATCGTCATCCAGTTGGGAGCCATTCTGGCTTTGCTGCTGCTCTTCCTGCCACGGATCGTCAATTTTTTCCGTACCTTCCCTGAAGGCGAGCGCGGCAAAAACACGGTGGTGACGCACCCGATCACGCTGACCATGGTCGCCTTCGTCTGCACCTCCATACCTTCGCTGCTGATGATCAAGCGCATCGGCCACAATCTGGAAAGCCTCAAGGTAATGGCCTTGGCGCTCATCATTGGCGGCATCATCATGTGGATCGTGGATAACATGAGCGAGCGGCATGAGCCCTCGACCACCAACCTGGAAGAGATGTCGCTTGGCCAGGCCATCTGGATTGGTCTATGCCAGGTATTTTCGGCGGTAATCCCCGGGACCTCGCGCTCCATGTCGACTATCGCCGCCGGGCAGATCGTCGGCATGAGCCGGGAGTCTGCCTTGGAATTTAGCTTCCTGCTCTCGATTCCGACCATGCTGGCAGCCACCGTCTATTCGCTGGTCAAGGCCTTGCACCCCAGCCTCGCCGCCGGCGACACGCTCACGCCTCTGGCAATGACCGGGCATCTTTGGATTGTGCTAGCCATCGGTTTCGTGGTTTCGTTTTTCGTAGCGCTGGTGGTGGTGGAGTGGTTTCTCGTCTGGGTGCGCGACCACGGCTTCGTTCCCTTTGCCGTCTACCGCATTATCGTCGGAAGCTGGGTCCTCTACCTCGCGCTCCACGGCTAAGCGGCTTAGTGAAAGATGTAACCACTCCCGCTCGCAGCAGCCACATTTGACCGCAGTTGGCTAATGTGGGTCGA
>JBEKQP010000178.1:0-9730 GCA_049519595.1 Candidatus Korobacteraceae bacterium
TGGCCTGCTGCTAAGCCCGATCATTGCGGCGGCGGCCATGAGTTTGAGCTCTGTCTCGGTGATTTCCAACTCGCTCAGGCTGCGCGGCGAGAAGCTGTAGAGAGAATTCCGGTATCCGCGGGCGTTGCCGTGGCTTCACGCTTCGCAAGAACGAAGCGTCAGATCGGCATAGACAAATCCATCTCGTTCGACTACCTCGCCGTTCGTCAGCGGCAGAGCTTTGCGAAACATTGGGCCCGCATACACGCAGGTGTGGAACTCACCATTTTCGGCACAGGGATCGACCGCTGCCGGCAATGCTTCCAGCAGCTCCGTATCGAACTCGCGTCCGGCAAACTCCCTGGCCAGCACCCGCGAATCCACGCACGAAAGCTTCGCCTTCAATCCGCCTGCGATCATCTCGCGAGCCAGCTGCCCGGTAGGAATCTTCCAGAGAGGAAATAGCGGCCGCAGCCCTGTTCCGGCCAACTGTCTTTCGCGATATTCACGGACATCGCGTAAAAAGAGGTCGCCGAAGGCGATAGCCTCCACACCTTCAGCGACCGCCTTGTCGCAAGCGGCTTTCATCTGGCTCTCGTAGATTTCGTTCGAACACGGCCAGGGCAAGGGCACCTCCCAGAGAGGCAGTTCTGCCGCTCGCGCCTGTGCCTGCAATACCTCGCGGCGTACGCCATGCATGGCCACCCGGTTGAATTCGGCATTGACGGTCGTCAACAGGCCGGCGAGCTCGATTTCCGGCGACTGCCGAAGCTGATGAAGCGTCCATGCGCTATCTTTACCGCTGCTCCAGGAGAGAAGAGTTTTAATCATTTCTATCTGCCTTAACCCCGCCAGTCGCGGCAGCTTGCCTTCGCCCCCGAAAAGATCGGGAACGCGACAGCTGTGAGGACTGGCTCGGATGTTCGCCTTACATTTATACTAGAAACAATATGGGGATATTGAGGAATATCGCCGCTATCGCAAAGGGCATGAGCGTTACCTTCCGGGAGATGTTCGCCCCCACGCAGGTTGAGAACTATCCCGATGGCCCCGGGCCGCTGAGGGGAGCGATGTTTCAAGAGCGCTTCCGCGGCATGCACGTTCTACAGCGGGATGAAAATGGCCTGGAGAAGTGTGTCGCCTGTTTTCTCTGCGCGGCCGCCTGCCCGTCCAATTGTATTTACATTGAAGCGGCCGAGAACACGGCGGAGAACCGTGTCAGCGGCGCAGAACGCTACGCCAAGGTCTACAACATCGACTACAACCGCTGCATCTTCTGTGGCTACTGCGTCGAGGCTTGTCCGACGGACGCCATTACGCATGGCCACGGCTTCGAACTGGCCACGCTCAACGCCAGCAACCTTGTCTACCGCAAGGAGCAGTTGCTTGCGCCTGTTCCAGCGCACATTGGTCAAAATGCGGTGTTCAACCGCACGGAAGAAGACAAACAGCGAATGCTGATGCGTTAGAACGGTTCTTGCCCAAGGGTGCGCCGGTCCCTTCGGGCCGGCTTTCTTTTTTGGCCGCTGCCGCCCGGACTGGGCGGTTTTGTTGTTCGTCGTGCCTGCCGTATCCTGTAGACGCAAAGAATCCGGCTTTTCAGGTGATTGCACTTATGGGTGATTTTCTCCAGACGGTGAATGAGCGTGTGGTCGTTTACGACGGCGCCATGGGGACCAATATTCAATTTCGCAATCCCACCCCCGACGATTATTGGGGCAAGGAAGGCTGCAATGAATTGCTGGTGCTCAGCCGTCCGGACATCATCCGCGACATTCATGCCGCCTTCCTGGAGGTTGGTTGCGACGTCATCGAAACTGATACTTTCGGTGCTTCGCGCATTGTACTGGCCGAGTACGGGCTCGGGGACCGCGTTGCCGAGTTGAATGCCGCCGCCGTCAAACTTGCCTGCTCCGCTGCGGCCGACTTTTCCACGCCGCGCAAGCCGCGCTTTGTGGCGGGCTCCATTGGCCCGACGACGAAGTTGCCATCGCTCGAGCACATCGGCTTTGACGACATGCGCTCCGCCTACGTCGAGCAGATCTCCGCGTTGATCGATGCCGGGGTTGACGTTCTGCTGATTGAGACCTGCCAGGACCTGCTGCAAGCTAAGATTGCGACGATTGCGGCGCTCGACGTGATGCGGGAAAAAGGGAAGCGGCTTCCGCTGCAGGTGCAAGTCACACTGGAAGCTTCCGGAACCATGCTGCTGGGCACCGAAATCGGTGCCGCGCTGACTACGTTGGAAGTGTATGACGTGGACGCCATCGGCCTGAACTGCGCCACCGGTCCCAAGGAGATGAACGACGCTGTTCGTTACCTCAGCGTCAATTCCTCCAAGCATGTCTCGGTGCTGCCCAATGCCGGCTTGCCGCAGAATGTCGGCGGGCGCGCGGTTTATGCCCTATCGCCGCAGGAGTTGGCCGACTATCATCGCCGCTTCGTGTTGGATTATGGCGTGCGCATCGTTGGCGGATGTTGCGGAACCACTCCCGAACACCTCAAAGCTGTCGTTGATGCCGTCGGCGAACTCCAACCCGCGGCGCGCAACGTAGCGCCAGTAGCAGCGGTCGCCAGCGCATACACAATGGTCCCGCTGGATCTCGACCCGAAGCCGTTGATCGTGGCCGAGGAGATGAACACCACGACGCGCCTCGAACACTTCCGCAACCTCGTCCGGACGCAGAACTACGACGCGATTCTCACGCTTGCCAAGAAGCTGGTGAACGAAGGCTCGCACATGCTCGACCTCTGCTGCGCCATTGTGGGCGAGGATGAAAAGGGCTACATGAGCTCGGTGCTGGAGAAGATTGCCACCCGCGTGCCCGCGCCGATCCTGGTGGACTCGACCGAGGCTGACGTTATCGAGGAAGCACTCAAGCGAATTCCCGGCAAGGCGATCATCAATTCCATCAACCTGGAAGATGGCGAGAAGCGAACCAGCCGCGTGCTGCCCATGGCCAAGCGCTTCGGCGCTACGGTCATCGCCCTCACCATTGACGAAGAAGGCATGGCGTTGACCGCCGGGCGCAAGCTTGCCATTGCCCGCCGCATCTACGAGCTGGCGACCAAGAAGTACGGGGTGCGTCCGCAGGAGCTGATCTTCGACGCGCTCACCCTGCCCATTTCGACGGGTCAGGAAGAGTACCGCACGGCCGCCGTGGAGACGCTGGAAGCAGTCAGGCGCATCAAGCAGGAATTGCCCGACGTGAAGACGATTCTCGGCGTCAGCAACGTTTCGTTCGGACTCAACGCTTATGCGCGGCGCGTGCTGAACTCGGTCTTCATGCACGAGGCGGTCGAGCGTGGGCTCGACATGGCGATTGTCAACTACAGCAAAATTTATCCGTTATACAAAATTCCCGAGGCGGAAGCCGTTCTCGCCCGCAAGCTGATTTTTCAGGACGGCTCGGTTGGCGATCCGTTGCAGGCGTACATGGCGCACTTCGCAGCCATGCAAGGCAAGAGCGAGATCGCGCCCACGGCTCACGTCGAGTCGCTCTCCATCGAAGACAAGCTCAAGTACTGCATTATTCAGGGCGAGAAAGTGATTGGCGACGGAGCGGAGAAACGCAGCCTCGACCAACTGCTGGAAGAATCCTTGGGCCGGTATACGCCGCTGGAATTGATCAACAACGTGCTGCTGGATGGGATGCGCACCGTGGGCGACCTCTTTGGAGCGCGCAAAATGCAGTTGCCGTCGGTGCTTGACTCCGCCTCGGTCATGAAGGCCGCCGTCGCTTACCTGGAGCCCAAGATGGAAAAACTGGAGGGCTCGCAGAAGGCCACAATGGTTCTGGCGACCGTCAAAGGCGATGTGCACGACATTGGCAAGAACCTGGT
This sequence comes from Candidatus Korobacteraceae bacterium, assembly GCA_049519595.1. Lineage (GTDB taxonomy): Bacteria > Acidobacteriota > Terriglobia > Terriglobales > Acidobacteriaceae > CAWBRT01. Next base: position 3,823 of record JBEKQP010000178.1, read on the forward strand.
TGACATCATCCTGACGAACAACGGATACAGGGTAGTGAATCTCGGCATCAAGCAATCGGCGGACAGCATTATCCAGGCCGCCCAGCAGCACCGCGCCGACGCCATCGGGCTCAGCGGACTGCTGGTGAAGTCAACTCTGGAGATGAAATACGTAATCCAGGATCTCGAACGTCAAGGCCTAAGCTTTCCGGTAATCTGCGGCGGCGCTGCGCTCACTCGCAAGTACGTCGAGGACGACCTGCGGCGTGAGTATTCCTCAGCCGTTTTCTATGGGGAAGACGCTTTTGCCGGACTGCACTACATGGAATCGCTGGCCGGCGACGGGCGTGAGCAGGCGATTGCCGCTGGTCGCGAGGTAAAAGAGTTCGCCCGCCGGGTGGCAGCCTCTGGTGACGAAGCGTCCGCAACTCCGCGCGACGCGATTCCTCCGGCTCCCAACATTCCGCAACCGCCGTTCTGGGGCAGGCGCGTTTGCCGCGACTTCGACTTGCGCGAGATATTTCCTTACATCAACGAAACCGCGCTATTCAAAAACCAGTGGCAGCTCAAGACCGCTTCGCAACAGGATTATCTCCGGCTCATCGAAGAAAAATTTCGGCCCATCCTGCGTGAATTGGAGAGCGAAATCATCACCGCCGGATGGTTCGCGCCCGCCGTGGTCTACGGCTTTTTCCCTTGCCAGGGCGAAGGAAACGATCTCATCGTCTACGAGCCTCAGGGTTACGAAGACAAGGACGAGTTGCGGGCCGGCTGCGCCGCACCGCGTGATCTCCGCGAGATTGTCCGCTTCACGTTGCCCCGGCAGCGCGAAGGCCGCCGGCTCTCCATCACGGATTATTTTTTGCCGCGCACCTCTGGACGAATGGATGTCGTCGGCATGTCGGTGGTCACCATCGGGCCAAGGGCTTCGGTTGAAACGCAGCGGCTGTTCGAGAAGGGTGAATACACCCGCTATCTCTACCTTCACGGCCTGAGCGTGGAAACCGCCGAGGCGCTCGCCGAATACACACACAAGAAAATCAGGGAAGAGCTCGGCATCGCCGGCGATGACGCGGGGCGCATCAGCGATCTGTTTCACCAGAAATATCGTGGTTCGAGATATTCGTTCGGCTATCCCGCTTGCCCGAACCTGGAGGACCAGACGAAACTCTTTGCCCTGCTCAAGCCGGAGGAGGCGATCGGAGTCCGCCTGACCTCGACCTATCTGATCGAACCCGAACAGAGCACGTCGGCCATCATCGTCCACCACCCAGACGCAAAGTATTTCGTGGTCTAGCAGCTTCGCGAAAGGTACAGTCGTCAAAGCAGCCGGGCGCTTTCAGCCAGCGGTGAACGCGGAATACATGAATTCCTAAACTGTTCTAGCGGGCTGCTGCGCTAGGGCAAGTGCTGTAAGCGCGGACCAGCCCGCAAACTGTTTTTCAGCAGCGCGTTTGCGTCTTGTTCCGGAGCGCACCCCTCGGCGTGAAGGTATGGGACGAACTTGCAGCTTTTTGTTACACTGGTCGGGAGACAACTGAATAGCTGCAAGTCCTCGACGCGGAGAGGTGCGTGAGCGGTTGAAACGAGCCGCCTCGAAAGCGGCCGTACCTTGACGGGTACCGGGGGTTCGAATCCCTCCCTCTCCGCCATTAGTCAAGTCAATTCTTTTAGAATCAACTAAATACAACTGAATCAGAGGGTTACGGACGGGTCAACAGACCCGAGTCTGTATCCTTTTGTGTATTCTGTGTCGTTCTGCTCCTACCTTTTTATTGCAAACATTGCAAAGGGGTTTAGCTAAAAGAGTGGAAAAATCGTATGGCCTTCTTCCCGGCTGGAGGGCGGAAACATAGCAAAATATGACAAAATTTTTGAGCAAGAGTAGAACTCGAAATTGACTCGATTACTGATTGGGAACTGGGGTGATTTGGGGCTTGTATAACTTTGGGCTTTGCATGACTTGTGCTCTTATTATGCGCAGGGACTTAAAAATCCACGGGAAGGTTGGAGCGCACATGAATGCAGACGGAATAGTTGCGTTGATCAAGAAGCGAAGAGATGACTATCGGGATAAACAGCTTTTGGCTGGCCCCGGTTCCGATCCAAGCATGGTCGAAATTGCTCAGAGGGCATGGGAGTTTGCGGAAGAGTACGATTCGTTTCTCGCCGAAATCAAATCTGCCTCCTCAGCGAATTCGCAAAACATGAGCAATATGCCATGAACGAAGATCAGAAAAAAGAAGCCGAGCGGAAGCTTCGTCTTTTGTTAGCAGAAGCAACAGAACTCTCATGGGCATTCCCCGGTGAGCTGGGAGACAGCCTACGGGCTTCGCCGGAATACGTCGTATTTGAGTGTCAAATCCCGTCAGTGAATTTTAGATATCACACCTCTAGTGGGCACAGCCGGGTGTACAAAGATCATGACGGCACCGAGCGAGTCATTGCATTGACCAACAAGATTCGTTCGGCATTGCTTCGTATTTGATTTATTGCTCTTCAATCTCGTGCAAGCAGGAGGCGACATGAAACGCTGTGTCGGGATGATTCTTTTGGCTGTTTCGATGATGTTGGTGCAGTTTCGATTCCGGCGAGCTAAAAACAGATTGTTTGTCACTCGTTATCTAATTCAGTTTGACAGCGGATTTTCCCCGTCGATGCTGCCTGCATGACCGTTTTCCCGCTAGTGCGCTTTGTGGTTTCCTGCAACTGATGCGGTCTTGAACTTCCGTATTGCTCGTGACCCACTCGCAATTTGACACAAGGAACTCGCGGTCTAACCGATTAAACAAAAAATGCCAATCGAAAGCGCTGCACCGAAGATTACGTCTAGGGCATAGTGGTAGCGTCCAACGACGGCCCCCACCGCGATGCTCGCCGATATCAGGAGAAAAATCAGGCCGGCGGCCGGCACCAGGTGCATCAGTACGAGTGACGCAGCTACGGTAGATGCGACGTGAGCGCTCGGAAATGTGTTCAATTGGATGCTGCCGTGCTGCAGTATGATCAGGTTCATTGCGCGGATTGTGTGCTTCCTGCACGGCAGACACTCATTCCCATGCAGCAGCCTCGGCGGCAGAGTTTGCGCGAACGGTATCACGCCATAGCAGATGTAAGTGGCTGGAAGTACAGTAGCCCAATACGTGTCGATGGCGGTGCGCAAGTTTGCCAGATACAAGATGCCGATACCAAGGGGAATCAGTGCATAACAGAAGAGGTAAGCAAGTTCAAAATAAGATCCGAGCCAAGTAGTTCCCCAATGGCAGTCCCATCCGTGCAGGACGGCGCCGAGTCGCCGCCGGTCAAAGCGCTCCAACCACGCTTGCAGGCGCTCACTGGGAGCACTAAAGAATCGTCCCGCCTGCCAATACGCCAGCAGCAGGAGAAAGCTCGGCAGCCAATCTCCGATAGTTCTCGCGGTCACCGGAAACCATTTTGAGAGGAGCTGGGTCATCAAGATCAGGGTGGTTCCCAGCAGACCCAGGCTGGCGATCCGACCTCTCTGCTTTGGGGCTAGGTGGCGCAACCAGCCGGCTACGATAAAGAAAAGATAGGCGGAAAGGCTGACCGCATCGCCTAGACGCATGGTCGCTCCTCATCGTGCCGAGCTGCTGAACCGATAATTTTCTTAACCCACTGATGCAGTGTTCTCGGCTGCGGCATCAAGGTCATCCGGAAGTGGCATGTCGTAAGCTTAAGATGCGCACTCACGCCTGAGTTTATCATCGGCGGGATCGTGTGGCTGCCGCTCCGTCCGCACTCATTAACGTCGTTGTGTTTAGAATAGTTAGCGCCACGCTATAGTCGTTGATGCTGAAATACATCTCGAAGAAAAGCCTAAAGGTGGCGACCAAAAGTTGCTCTGGCTGGCGGATTATGCGGGATTCGAAATCAGCATCAACGCCGTAGTAGGGTCGGGAATTCTCTGGTCAATATTGACCATTACTGTAATCCGCCGCGAGATACACTTGCACCGTTAGAATGCAGCATCCATCTATGCGCTTGCTGTCGCGAGAGGTGCAGAGACCAGCAGCCGCTGCATCGCTCGGTAGTCAACACACTCTGAAGCCGTAGTGCAAGACTCTTTCGAGCCACTGAATTCCGCCGCAGCCGTTCGAGGCTGCGAGTGCAAAGGTTTGGCCTCTAACAGAAAGGCAGACTCAGATGTCCCGTGCGGAACACCTAGTCCCTTCGGTCTGCGCCCTTCTCCTCCTGCTTTCTCCTGGGCTTTTCGGCCAGGGATTGCCCGCTAGTCCAACCAAACTTTTCATGTCAAGCGGCACTCCTGTGAAACTCCAACTTGCGCAAACTATCTCCTCTGCGCATGTACACAAGGGTGATCGTCTTAATTTTGTGGTCGTAAAAGACGTAGCGGTCGGAGGGTTCAAGGTAATCCGGGCAGGTGCGCTGGCTGAGGGGTCAGTCTTCGGAGTGAAAGAAAAGCGCCTCTTGGGAATGGGAGGCGACGTGATCCTCAAGCTCGATTCGGTCGAGCTCACTAACGGCGGAAGCGTCGGGCTAGTTGCGCGCAAGGAATTCAAAGGAAGATCGCACACGATCCGCATAGGATTGGAGACGGCCATTGCAGGGGCGATTTATGCGTTCGCCGCGCCAGTGTTTCTGCTGTCGCGTGGCCGGGATAGCACGGTTTTGAATGGCACAGAAATTACGGCGTATACGAAGAGTGATTCTTCGGTCGAGGCCGAAGGTTTGCCGCTGGCACAGGAAAGTGTCTCCGAACTGAGCCAGATGATCAAACTGCTGCCGCCACGAGTTCTGAATGGTGAAGGACGCCCAGGCGACATGCTGAATCTGATCTTCGTGGCCGAGGAAGACGATTTGCAAAAGGCCTTTGCCCGTGCCGGTTGGCTACAAGTGGAGAAATCCAAACCTCTCATCATTTGGCATCTGTTGTGGCAACGAAAACACTACACGAAATTACCGATGGACAAGCTTTACGTTTTTGGAAGGGCGCAGGAATATTCGTACTCATTGCCTGACCTTAGGTCAATAGTAGCGCGGCGACATCACCTGCGAATCTGGAAAACAGATCGTGTGGTAGCTGGCATCCCCGTGTGGGTGGGTGCGGCAACGCACGACGTCTCGATTAAGTTTGTGAAGCATAAGCTTCAGTTCCTTCACAGAATTGACCCGGATGTAGATGCGGAGCGCGACTTCATCGCCGGGAATTTGGCAGAGACACGGCAATTTAATCGCGAGGAGTACATGCGTTGCGCTAAGCCCGTGTTCAACGCACAAACTGCCACCGGACAAACATATTACTCGGATGGCAGAATGCTTTTGCTGGAGTTGAATCGGGGAGTCGCCCCAATCGTCGGAGCAACGGAAATTGCTGCTAAGGTGCGGTAGCCGATGCGAAGTCGGAGCTCAAACTCCAGCGGCTCTGCTGGCAATTGCCGTAAGTTACACAGTGCGGAAAGTTTGAGAATGATTGGCCCGCGGTGTAATGCGCTCCACGGCTCAACCCGATATCTTCAGCTCCCATTCTGCCGCAGCGGTTTTCCCTTGGCCGACTCGCATCGATTAATATTGCAAGGAGATAGCAACAAGAGCGATTCATACTTTGGGAAAACCCGCCGAGGACTTCAGACATGATCCCGGTCCGCTACGTTGAACCCGTATTTCGTCCACCAAGTGAGGCCGAGTCGCTGATTTTGCCGGTGACTGACGGATGCTCTTGGAACAAGTGTACTTATTGCGAGATGTACACCGCGCCTCAGAAGAGATTTCGGGTGCGTGAAGACAACGAGATCATCGACAGCATTCGACAAACCGCGGATATGTATGGCAAGAACATACGGCGTGTCTTCCTGGCGGACGGAGATGCATTAGTTCTTCCGACTCGAAAGCTTTTGCTCATCCTCGAAGCTATACGTACCCACATGCCAGCTGTACATCGTATTTCGTC
>JBEKQP010000179.1:0-9702 GCA_049519595.1 Candidatus Korobacteraceae bacterium
CCATCCTTGCCTCCAAGAATTACACCAGCTCCGAGGAGATGATTGAAGCCAAGCGCGGATGGGCAAACACCATCAGCACGAAACAGGACTACCGGGAAATCACGGAGGGATTCGGAAAACATTACGAAGCGGCGCTCAACACGTATAAGCCGTTTGCCTGTGGAATCGTAATGCACCCCGCGATCGACGCCGCCATACAGTTGCGCAAAGAGAACAACCTGACACCCGATCAGGTCGACCACGTTGATTTGCGCGTAAATCCGCTGGTGCTCGAATTGACTGGCAAGAAAACTCCCTATGAAGGTCTGGAGGGGAAGTTCAGCATCTACCACGCGGTGGCGGTCGCAATCGTGGAGGGCCAGGCAGGCGAAAAGCAGTTTAGCGAGCGGGCGGTTCGCGATCCAGTTGTTGTGGGGTTGCGGAGCAAAGTCGTACCGGTGATCGATCCAGCCATCAAGCCGGAGCAAGTCGACCTTACCATTGTGTTGAAGGATGGCCGGAAATTGCACAAGTTCATACCGCATGCCGTCGGCAGCGTTGAGGTGCCAATGACCGACAGCCAGCTGGAGGCGAAGTTCAGCGATCTGGCGGAAGGCATACTGCCGGCTCCGCAGATACGGCGGCTGCTGGACGCCTGCTGGGGTGTCGAGAAGCTGCCGAGCGCGGCCGCAATCGCGCAAGCGGCAGTCGTGTGAGTTGAGGGCAGGCACGAAGCGCAAAGTAAATCGGCTCGCCGGAACTTGTCCGGCGAGCCGATTCATCTTGCGGCAATTGCAGTGCAGCCAACGAATCCTACTTGTTGACCATCCTGGCCGGCAGGCAGAGCACCGTAATGCCTCCCGCAGCCACAGTGACGGCCATGACAATCATGGGGATCAAGTTGCCATGCGTCAGGTCCTTGAGATAGCCAATGGCGAAGGGAGCGACAAAGCCGCCCAGGTTGGCCACCGAGTTGATCCAGGCGATGCCGGCCGCCGCCGCCGTACCCGCGAGGAATGAGGTAGGCAGCGCCCAGAACATAGGCGCCGCAGGAATGATCCCAGCCGCCGCGATCGAAAGCAATATGACGGCCAGTATTGTGTTCCCGCCACCAACCATCATGCTCAGAACCAAAGCCGCGGCGCCCACAAGCATGGGACCAGCCTCATGCCAACGGCGCTCACGGCGCTTGTCGGCGCTGGCTCCTAGCACGACCATCATAATGGCAGTGCAAGTGTACGGAATGGCTGACACCATGCCGATATTGAATACGCCCTTGACTCCAGCGTCCTTGAGGAGGGTTGGTATCCACAGCGTCAGAGCGTATTGACCCAGAGCGACGGTGAAGTAAATCCAGCACATCAGCCAGATGCGACCGTCGGTGAATACGGCCATAAGAGAAGGATGCTCTTTCTTTTCCTTGGCCTCCATGGCGACGTGGTACTCGAGAAGCTGTTTTTCTTCTTCGCTTAGCCATTTGGCGTCGCGAATCCTGCTACTGAGATAGCAAATGCAGGCGATACCCATAATCAGAGAAGGCACGGCCTCGAGAAGGAACATCCACTTCCAGCCAGGCCAACCCGCAGTGCCGTGAGTCAGCGCCATAATGGAGCCTGAAAGCGGGCCGCCGATCATCCCGGCCATCGGGATTCCGACCATGAAGATGCCCACCATCTTGGCGCGGCGGTGTGAGGGATACCAATAAGTGAGAAACAAAATAATTCCGGGGAAGAACCCTGCCTCGGCTGCGCCGAGGAAGAAGCGGACCAAATAAAACTGCATCGGCGTTCTCACCAAAAGCGTGAGCGCCGAGATAATTCCCCAGGTAATCATGATGCGGGTAATCCAGATGCGCGCACCCACCTTGTGCAAGGCGATGTTGCTTGGGACTTCAAAAAAGAAGTAGCCAATGAAAAACATGCCGGCGCCCAGTCCGTAGACTGTCTCGCTGAAATGGAGCTCGCCCAGCATCTGGAGCTTGGCGAAGCCCACGTTCACGCGGTCCAGGTAGGCGACGATGTAGCACACCATTAGAAATGGCAACAGACGTATGGTTACTTTTCGATAGGTTGCGTTTTCGAACTCCGGGGACACCTTGGGTGCAGTTAAGGCCCCAGGTCCGGCGGTCTTTAAGTCAGCCATTCGGGAACTCCTCGTAAACGATTTCGGCGTGGTCACGCATACAACTTCGCTTTCAGGAACGCAGTGGTTCCCGCTGCGCATTCAGCTCGTCCGGCTCTATGATGACTTCTGAGTATCTGGCACTGAATGATAGGTCGGGGTTTCACCCGCAGTCAAGGCGAATTTCAAAGGCGCATTACAGCCACATGGCTCTGGGGCGGCTTGAAGCGGGCCAAAACAGTGCTGAACGGACAGAATGGCCCGAACGAAAGCTGTCGGGGTAAGTGAACTTGGTCTGATGGACACAAAAAAAAGCACAAAGCAAAACCGGCCACGGAGTCGTGGCCGGTGAGTTAGTGTCTGAAGCCGTGCTAGTCGCCTGCTTTGGATGCGGGCTTGGCCAGCGGGAATTTCGCCAGAATATTCTCGAAGTCGCGCAATGTCAGCACCCCTTTCTTCTCCAGGGCGCGTGCCTTAACCTTCAGCAATATCTCCATTTGGGTTTCTTCGCTAGGCAGCGGATGACCGATCCTTTCCAGCCAGATCTTGATCGAGTCAGCGCCACTGTTCTTGCCTAACACGATCTCCGGTGCGTCGTGGCCGACAAGTTCCCAACGGTACGGGCAGAGCTCAAGCGCGTGCTCGTCGCCGCAGTTCCTGACCCAGCCGGAGATGATGCCGGACTCGACCTTGAAGATATCGTCGCCGAAGATGCCGCGATTGGGGCGTACCCGAACGCCCGCCATGGCAAGCACCTCCTTGGAGATCGCGTAAAGCTTCTCGGTCTTGATTCCCAAGTCGATGCCGTACATCGTCAACAGGGTCATGACCACGTCTTCGTAAGCGGCGTTGCCGGCCCGCTCGCCGAGAGCGGAAATGGTCGTGTGCGCCACGTTGGCTCCGGCGGCCAGGCCGAGCACCGTGTTGGCCGAACCCATGCCGAAGTCGTCGTGAAAATGGGTTTCCAGGGGCTTATTGATGCGCTCCTTGATTTTCTTAATCAGGTACGGGATGGCGTGCGGCGAGCAACCGCCGAAGGTGTCCACCACCGCCAGCGCGTCCATGTGGCCTTCCTTGGAGATGCGCTCGATCAGGTCCAGAAACCAGTTGATATCCGCGCGCGAGGCATCGATGGGAAAGAAGACCGTGTAGAGGCCGGCCTTTTTGGCGTACTGGGTTGCCTCTACCGACAGACTGACCGCCTTTTCCAGAGGCCACTTGTAGGCATACTTGATGATGTGATCGCTTGACGGCACTTCCATCACGATGCCATCGACGCCGCAATCAACGGCCCGCTGAACGTCTTCCTTCATGCAGCGGCCGAACGCGAAAATCTTGGGGCCAAACTTGCGCTTGACGATTTCCTTAATGGCCAGTTCGTCTTCTTTGGAGACCGCCGGCATGCCCGCTTCAATGCGGTGTACACCCGCCTCGGCCAGCAGTTCCGCGATGCGAACCTTGTCGTCCTTGCGGAAGGTCACGCCGGCTTGCTGCTCACCGTCGCGCAACGTGACGTCGTGCAACTCGATCTTGGGGGCGAATTTAAGTTGAGACCTAACTTCCTCGGCAAAATTCCAAGGACTGGTAAACCATTTTTTCGTTTTGTTGCTCATGAGAACCTCACTCCTGCCGCAAAAATGTGTTTGGTATCCGATCCGAAACGGAAGCGCTTCTGAGGTACACCGAGGCTGAGCCCGGAGACCATGATCGATGCAAATAGTTACACTGACGGCTCGTGTGAATTCTACGCTGGCTGGTTCTGCATGGTCAATTTGCATTTGCGCCGCGAGGCGGTGCCAGCTGTCATGCTGAGCGGAGCAAAGCATCTCCCGGAAACTGTCTCACCCCGCGCCGCGCCGGGTGTTTGATGAAATCCTCTGGCTATGCGTCAGCCCGGGGCAGTGGTGGGGATTCCGGCGTTCTTTCGCTCCTCCACCCCATCAACCGCAACCACGGCGGTTGTTGGGGACCCCGGCTTCGCTCAGGATTTCGGCAGGCGGCTGAGACGCCGCCTTAACGCCTCAACTTCGCTCCCCGGTCGCTCAGAATGACATATTAAGAGGCGATAGGCGTCCTTCCGGGACACCGCCGGTCGCGAGCTCGCCGGTCGATCCTGAGTGACTGCTTGTGAACTGGTTCTGCTGTGTGCCGAAATTTGCCTTTAGGTGGTGGACATCGAGCACCATACATGGCATAAAATCATGCACCTGCCCGCCTCAGTCGAGCGCACGCAAACCAGGCGCTCGCCGGCAACCTATAGCGAGGAATCACATGGCAAGTCAGAACCCTTACGAAGTTGGCCTCGACAAGAACATTGCGAATTATGCGCCGCTATCGCCGCTCTCTTTCATCCGGCGCACCGCAGCCGTGCACCCGGAGCGAACCGCGGTAGTGCACGGAGATCTCAGACGCACGTGGCGCGAGACCTATGAACGCTGCGTTCGGCTGGCCTCTGCACTGAGCCGACGTGGTATGAGTGTGGGCGATACGGTGGCGGTGATGACCCCGAACATTCCCGAGGGCCTGGAAGTGCATTTCGGGGTGCCCATGAGCGGCGCGGTCTTGAACGCGCTTAATATCCGCCTCGATGCCGAATCAATCGCCTTCATTCTCCAACACAGCGAAGCCAAGGTGTTGATTACCGACACCGAGTTTTCAGGCGTGATCGCCAAAGCCCTTGGCCTGCTGCCGAATAAGCTCCTAGTCGTCGACATAGACGATCCTCGCGGCAAAGGTGGAGCACTGCTGGGCGAATTGAATTACGAGCAGCTACTGGCCGAGGGAGATCCCGCGTTTGATTGGCAGATGCCTGCTGACGAATGGCAGGCAATCTCTCTGAACTACACTTCGGGGACGACCGGAAATCCCAAGGGCGTGGTCTACCACCATCGCGGGGCTTATTTGAACGCCATCGGGAACGCTCTCACCTGGGCGATGCCGCACCATCCGAACTATCTGTGGACGCTGCCGATGTTTCACTGTAATGGTTGGTGCTTTCCGTGGACCATCACGGCCATGGCGGGCACCCATGTGTGTCTGCGGCAGGTAACAGCAAAAGCGATGTTCGACGCGATCGCGGATCACAAGGTGACGCATCTTTGCGGTGCGCCAATAGTCATGGGAACCCTGGTCAATGCTCCGGCGGAGAGCCGTCGCGAGATCCCAAAGGGCGTGCGGATGATGACCGCCGGTGCAGCCCCTCCGGCGGCAATTATTGAAAAAATGCAGGACATCGGCTTCGAGGTGACGCATGTATATGGCCTGACGGAAGTCTATGGCCCGGTCACGGTCTGTGCCTGGCAAGAGGAGTGGGACGCGCTACCGATAAGCGAACAGGCGATGTTCAAGGCGCGTCAAGGTGTGCCGTACATCACGCTGGAAGGGCTGACGGTAGGCCACCCTCACAGCCTGGACCCGGCGCCGGCCGACGGCGTGACGATGGGCGAGATCTTCATGCGCGGCAACACCGTCATGCGTGGGTACCTGAAGAATGCGCGCGCCACCCAGGAGGCGTTCGCCGGTGGATGGTTCCATACGGGCGACTTGGGAGTGATGCACCCGAACGGCTATATAGAGGTGAAAGACCGGCTGAAGGACATCATTATCTCCGGCGGTGAAAACATCTCTACCATCGAGGTCGAATCCGTGCTGTACCGTCATCCGGCGGTGCTGGAGGCGGGCGTGGTGGCGCGTCCAGACGAGAAGTGGGGCGAGACACCATGCGCATTCATAACCCTGAAGGACGGTGTTCAGGCGAGCGAGGCGGATATCATCGCGTTCTGCCGGGAAAACCTGGCTCATTTCAAGGTCCCAAAGACGGTGATATTCGGGCCGCTGCCAAAGACCTCGACTGGCAAACTGCAGAAGTTCAAGCTGCGCGAGAGTGTCAGGACGTCTTCGTCGGTGGCGCAGAAGGAAGAAGTATAGGGCGGTGCGGCCTCAGAGCGGCGGCACCGCGCTCAGGACGGCATCCCATGCCAATTCGGCTGCATACGACGCCAGCTCTTCAAACTCCAGGCTGGTGCTTTCCACCTCCCCGGTGGTGACGGCGTAAAGCACGTCGCCGTCTTTTTCCGTATGGAAAGGCTGAATGCCTCGTGCCATCGAGGTGTGGGTCTGAATGGCCAGCCTGCTGAGTTGTGCGTAAGTCAATCTCTGGTTGACGACTACGACCGTCAGCGTGGTGTTTTCCGGAGCGGCAGACGCCGGTAGTGGCTCAGCGACAGCGGCGGTAACGCTGCGCTTGCGCGTGGCCGTGCCATCATTGAGGTCCTGGGCAAGAGTGCGCCGCAGGGCTGTTTGGGGATCGCAGTTGCCGCGCACAACCCGCCCGTCACGGTCGACGATGACTCCGACCGAATTGACGACGCTGAACGCAGCAAGTCTTACCTCGCCGACTTGGCGGAAAGCGCCGCCTTGTCCTGAGCTCTCCATGAACGCCGGGCCGAAAAACTTGCCGACGTTCACCAGGCGTCCAGCGCCATGCGCACCGAGCGGGAAGTGGCCTTCGCGAGCGGCTCTCAGAGCGGCGCGGCCGAGCTCTTTGTCGGGATGGATGGCGTTATTGCGGCCGCGAAAGTCGAAGACCACGGCTCCGGTCACGGTCGGAATCATCTCCCACGCGGTGGCGTGCCCGCGCAAGGCGAGCAGCTCGGCCATGATTCCGGAGGCGGCTTCGAGGCCGTAGCTGGAGCCGCCAGTGAAAAAAATAGCCCGCACCGTCGGCTGGTCATAGCCGAGGCGCAAGCGATCGGTGTTGATGGTGGCCGCCGCTCCGCCGCGCACGTCCACTGCAGCCATCACGCCCTCGGGGAAGTGAAAGACGGTGAGCCCGGTCGGTCCTTCGTCGTATTCGGCGACACCGACTTTCAGCCCAGGGAAGTCGAACTCTATCGCCGGCCCATCGAAGCGAATCTGCGGAGTTGGTATGGTCATCATCGGTCCCGAGGTGTCATCCTGAGCGCAGCGAAGGATCTGCTGTTTGTGCGTACTGAAAATACAGCAGATCCTTCGTTCGCGCAAAATCAGCGCGATCTCAGGATGACACTCCTATGAGTTCTTCCGCAGCATGCAAGGATTACTTTCCGGTCCAGCAAGCGGCACGCTTGCCCAGAAACGCCGAGATGCCCTCCTGCGCGTCAGCCGCGAGCGCGTTCATGCTCATCACTTCCTTAGCGTAAGCGTAGGCTTTTGGCTGATCGAGATCGATCTGCGTGTAAAAAGCCTGTTTGCCCAGGGCGACCGTGAACGGGCTGGCCTCGGCGATTTTGCGCGCAAGTTGCACGCTGGTGGCGCGCAATTGTGCGGCGGGAACGACCGTGTTGACCAGTCCCCACTCGGCCGCTATTGCGGCCGGAACCATCTCGCCTGTCAGCAGCATCTGCAATGAGCGCTTGCGGCCAATGGCCCGGGTGAGGGCGACCATGGGCGTGGTGCAGAACAATCCGATTTTCACGCCGGGCGTGGCAAATGCGGCATCAACGGAGGCGACCACCAGATCGCAGGTGGCTACCAACTGGCAGCCCGCGGCGGTGGCGATGCCCTGCACTTCGGCAATCACCGGCTGCGGAATTGCCTGCACCTTCTCCATCAACACGGTGCACACGTCGAAGATTTGCCGATATTCGTTGATATCTCTTCCCGCCATTTCGCCCAGATCATGGCCGGAGGAGAAGACATTGCCAGCCGCGGCGAGAATGACCGCACGCACATCGCGAGAGCCGCCTATCTCTCCCAGGCAGCCGATGAGCTCCTGCATCAGCTCCAGCGACAGCGCGTTGCGCCGGTTCGGACGGTTGAGAGTCAAGATGGCGATGCCGTTATCGCGCTCGCAAACAATATTCTGGTGCGGCATGAGTTCACCCCCTGATCTATTGCGTATATTGTAAGGCTTCATGGTACTGGTCGGAATTGGCGAGCTTCTCTGGGACCTGCTGCCGTCGGGACCGCACCTGGGCGGCGCGCCGGCGAACTTTGCCTGCATCGCTCAGTTGCTTGGCGGGAGAGGCGTAGTTGCGAGCCGCGTGGGCGACGATCAACTTGGGCGCGATGCACGCGCGGAATTGAAGGATCGCGGCGTGGACGTATCGTTTATTCAGACGGATACGGAGCGTCCGACCGGGTCGGCGAGCGCAATTCTGGCGAGCGATGGGAGCGCCGAGTTCGGGATCGCGCAAGACGTTGCATGGGATTATCTGGAGTGGACTCCGGAACTGGCGAAACTAGCAGCGGAGGCGGATGCCATCTGCTTTGGAACGCTCGCGCAACGTTCTCCGGCGAGCCGCGAAACGATTCGCCGGGTGCTGGCGTGCAGCCGTCCGGAATGCCTGCGCATCCTCGATATGAATCTGCGGGCTCCGTTCTACAGTCTCGAGATTCTGGAAGATTCCTTGCGGCTCGCGAATGTGTTGAAGCTGAACAGCGAGGAGTTGGCATTCGTTTCGCGCGCCAGCAAACTGCCAGCAATGGCCGAGACCGATGCTGCGCGGATGATGCAGCGGCTTTATGGCTTTAAAGCGGTTTGCATTACGCGCGGTGCTCGCGGCAGCGTCATTGCCTTCGCCGACGAAACCATGGTTCACCCGGGGGTTGCCGTCGAGGTCGTTGATACGGTTGGCGCGGGAGACGCATTCACCGCTGCACTGGCCGTGCAGTTGATTGCGGGCTCGGCGCCGGAGCGCGTCTCCGAGGCCGCGAACCAGATGGGTGCATGGGTGGCGTCTCAGGCCGGAGCAATACCTGCCCAGAACAACTCCGGCTGGGAGCGCGTGCGCGCGCTCTACGGAGTGCCGGAGCGGTCGTAAGCGGATCGGAGGCGACTGCCGGTTGGAAGCGACCCGGACAGTGATCCATAAGCCTGCCGGGCCGAAAGAAGGGGGCTGGACGGACCCACATTTGCCAACCGATGGCAAATGTGGGCGCCTTCGATTAGACTGACGTCGAAGATCTTGTTGGAGGGAACGATGGCGGACATTGCTTATGTTTCAGAAGTTGATCTGGAACGAATTGCCGGTCCTCTCCGGGTGGCTCATTTGCCAGGCGAGCCGAATCCGGTTTATTTCAGCACTCACGGACCGGTGGCCAAACACTACGGGGTAAACCCGGAGAACCTCAAGGAGCCGCACGCAACGACGCTGGACTATATCGTTGCTGCGACTGCTGGTTGACTGTTGGGCACATTTGCCGGCGCGCTGGCAGCGCGCAAGATCGAAGTCGATAACGGGAAGGTACAAGCTCACGCTCGCGGCGAAGTGGAAAACGAAGGCGGAACGCTGATTATCCGCCGCATGCACGTTCACCTCAAACTTGCGGCACCGGAATCGGCGCGGGAGACCGTGGAGCGCGTGCACGGCATGTACGCCGAGAAATGTCCGATTTACCGCTCGCTGATTGCTGCGATACCAATCACAACCAGCTATGAGTTGGTGGCGGGCATGACGGCCGATTGAAGGGTGTCATCCCCGGCGCAGCGAAGAATCTATGCACAATCAAACGCATAGATTCTTCGCTCGCTGCGCTCGCTCAGAATGACAAGGTCATTGCGCGAACCGGGACGCGACCCTAGAGCGATTCCCCAATAGGCGTATCCCAATACATCATGCT
>JBEKQP010000180.1:0-9594 GCA_049519595.1 Candidatus Korobacteraceae bacterium
CGCTGGTAACGGAGATACTGGACTGGCCGCTCTGCTCAAGGCCGGTTTCGTTCGGAAGATGATCTGTTCCTTTCCTCGCCAAGTCGATTCCTACGTTTTTGATGAGCTATACAGGTCTGGACGCATCGAACTCGAACTGGTTCCGCAGGGCAATCTTGCCGAACGCATCCGCGCGGCCGGAGCGGGGATCGGTGCTTTTTTTACTCCCACGGGATTCGGAACGGTTCTAGCCGAAGGCAAGGAAACGCGCAACATCAGCGGACGCGACTACGTGTTGGAGTATCCGATTTACGCCGATGTGGCATTAATTAAGGCAAGGGCCGCGGATCGTTGGGGAAACTTGGTCTATCACGAAACTGCTCGGAATTTTGGCCCGATTATGGCGACTGCGGCGCACTACACGATCGTGCAGGTGGACAAGATTGTGGAACTGGGAGGCCTTGATCCGGAAAGCATCGTTACGCCGGGCATTTTCGTCCAGCGGGTGGTAGAGGTCCAAGGCCGGAGCCGGGAGTTCGGACATGCCGCAGGCGCATCCGCATAACAGCCAGCTAAGGACAAAGCGAATACAAACTTTAATCCGGTAGAGCAAGCGAAGGAAGACCAATGAAGAAGCTTAATCACGATCAAATGGCTGGCCGCATCGCCCGGGATATTCCGGAAGGGGCCTATGTCAATTTGGGGATCGGCATGCCAACGCTGGTGGCTAATCATCTACCGAAAGACCGCGAGGTCATTCTGCACAGCGAAAACGGCGTGCTCGGCATGGGCTCTGCGCCTCCAGCCGGCGCGGAAGATCCCGACTTGATCAACGCGGGGAAGCAACCGGTCACCTTGTTGCCGGGAGGCGCCTACTTCCACCATGCCGATTCGTTTGGCATGATGCGCGGCGGACATGTTGATATCTGCGTCATGGGAGCGTTCCAAGTGTCTGTGCGTGGGGACTTGGCGAATTGGCACTCCGGTTCTCCGGATGCCATTCCGGCGGTTGGCGGCGCCATGGACTTGGCGATCGGCGCCAAGCAAGTGTTCGTCATGATGGACCTACTCACCAAAAAGGGCGAGAGCAAGCTGGTTGAGCGCTGCACCTATCCGCTGACCGGGATCGGATGTATATCGCGGGTTTACACCGATGTAGCGGTCATCGATATTACGCCGGGCGGTCCACGCGTAGTCGAAACCGTGGAGGGATTGGAGATCGAAGAATTGGAGCGCATTACGGGTTTGGAGTTTGGCGCAGCGCGCCTGGCATAAATCCAATACGACTTCGCGACGGACCCCAGAGTCAAAGTGACGAGTGGACAGTGCAGCTCTCGGCTGTAGTTACCCGGCATGAAAGATGTCGATGATCGAGGCCAATGAATGACTGATGCATATATTTGTGACGCGATCCGCACTCCGATCGGGCGCTACGGCGGAGGTTTGGCGTCCGTTCGTACAGACGACTTGGCGGCAATCGCACTGAAGGCCTTGCTGGAACGCAACCCAGGAATCGATCCCGGGGCCGTGGACGAGGTAATTCTCGGCTGCGCCAACCAGGCGGGTGAAGACAACCGCAATGTGGCGCGCATGTCACTGTTGTTAGCGGGGATGCCAGTCTCGGTACCGGGCGTCACCGTGAACCGGCTCTGCGGCTCCGGCATGGACGCCGTGGGAACGGCGGCCCGCGCCATCAGGGCGGGAGAAGCCCATCTCATCTTTGCCGGTGGTGTGGAAAGCATGAGCCGCGCACCTTTTGTGATGGGCAAGGCCACGGCTGCATTCTCGCGTAGCCTTGAGGCCTACGACACTACGATTGGATGGCGTTTTGTTAATCCGCTGATGAAAGCGCGGCACGGCGTCGATACCATGCCGGAGACTGCGGAGAATGTTGCCGCCGATTACAAAATAAGCCGCCAAGACCAGGATTGTTTTGCTCTGTGCAGCCAGCAAAAGGTAGCGCGTGCACAGGCGTCCGGGATTCTAGCCGAAGAGATTTCCCCGGTTACGATTCCCCAGAAGAAGGGCAACCCGGTGGTTGTGGAGCGCGACGAGCACCCACGCTCCACCAGCATTGAAGAGCTAGCCAGACTAAAACCCGTGGTGCGACCGGACGGAACAGTTACGGCGGGAAACGCGTCCGGGATCAATGACGGCGCATGCGGCCTGCTATTGGCCGACGAACAGTCTACTGTGCGCTACGGGCTAAAACCGAAAGCACGCTTCATCCGCATGGCTACCACCGGGGTTCCGCCCCGCATTATGGGTATGGGCCCGGCGCCGGCTACGCAGAAACTACTGCGGGATGTCGGCATGACCCTCGATCAAATGGACGTCATCGAGTTGAACGAAGCCTTTGCTTCGCAGAGTATCGCCGTGCTCCGTACACTCGGACTCAAGGAGGATGATCCGCGAGTGAATCCGAACGGCGGAGCCATAGCGCTCGGGCACCCTCTGGGCATGAGTGGCGCGCGTCTTGTCACCACGGCGCTGTATCAGCTCCAAAGGTCCGGCGGCCGATTCGCCCTCTGCACCATGTGTGTCGGAGTGGGCCAAGGGATCGCCACGATGATCGAGCGGATATGAAAGGCAACCGTGGACCTTGTCCGCGCCGAATTCACCTGGGCGACTGGGTTCGGGAGGGATTCGAGTTCGAGCTGAGTGCGTTGTTTGGTGCGGTTCATGCAGGAACAGGTTTGGGCGAGTGCGTACGGCCGCGCAACATCCCACGACGTCGCGATCGTGCAAGCAAGATGTCGTTCGGCTGCCATTCCCATGGGATGACCGGAATGGCGGAACAGGGCACGGAAACTTTATCGAACTCAGCCGACTCGTGTGCAAGACGCAGGTTGAGACTGGCTGAATTTCGACAACCTTGACGCTAGTGATGCTTACGAATGACCTTGGAGGATTTCTATGGCAAGTAATCCCGGAACAGTTGCGCACAAGGGATGGGGATACCGGCACACCATCCTACTCGTGGTATGGCTGCTTTATATTATCAACTATTTTGACCGTATCAGTGTCCTGACTTTTCTTCCCCTCATTAGAAAAGATCTGAATTTAACCCATGAGCAAATAGGATTTGCTGCCGCCATCTTCTTCTTTGCCTATACATGCGCGCAGCCTAGCGCGGGCTGGCTAGCCGACAAGTTCGGATCCAAGAAGGTGATGTACATTGCGATTTGCGTCTTTACAGCAGTGACATTTGTCACGGGTTTCCTGAGAACCTATACACAATTTATTTTGCTGAGGTTGGGCCTCGGCTTGGGGGAAGGCCATCATTTCGCTCCGGCAAGTCGCTGTATTGCCGATTGGTTTCCCAAAAGCGAGAAGGGCCGGGCCACCGGCTTTTTCTCAACAACGTGGGCGGTCGCGCCTGCGATCATCCCTATACTTGTCACTTATTTAGCAGCGGCAATGGGCGGGAACTGGCGAAAAGTTTTCTTCTTCCTGGCTATCCCCGGTATCGTAGGCATAGTCATCTTGTGGCATTTCATATCCGACAAGCCGGAGACGATGTTGCAGAAGGGCCGGCTTTCCCAGGAAGAATATGACCATATCCACGCAGGGCTGGTAGAAGGAAGCGACCAAAGCTCGAAGAAATCGAGCATGAGCGCAGTGGCCAAGGATCCTTATATTTGGCTCTATACGGTCCAACTATTCTTTTCCCACGCCGTATACTGGGGAACCACCGCTTGGATTTCATCATTCCTGTACGAACAGCACGGCTTTAAGCTGCAGTCCATGGGATTGTTGGCCGCTATTCCTTATGCCATGGCATTCTTCTCCATGATGCTTGGCGGCTGGCTGATGGATAAGGTATTCCATAAGCTGAAGACGGTAGCGCTTATCTCATACCTGGTGTCCATCCCTATCCTTTTGTACATCGGACAGGTCCCGAAGGGGTCAACGACTACTCTGATCATAATGTTAATTTTGAACGGCTTTTTTGTGAACATGATCTGGGGAGTCATATACGCGTTTCCGCAAATTCGATATCCGAAGAGCATGGTGGGATCTGCGGTTGGCCTAAGCGGGCTTAGCCAATTGGGTGCGTTCGTATCGCCTTTGGCTGCGGGATTCTTGGTGCAAAATACAGCCTCCGGCATAGTCTACACCAGAGTATTTTTCATGTTTGCGGCGTTCTTCGCCGTGGCTGCGACGTGTGTGTGTTTCCTGAAAGAAGAGCTTTATACGGGAAAGCCTGTACCGCAAAATAGCCAAACGAAGGTTATCGCCAGCGCGAGTTAAATGTTTCGATGAAGGCTTCTGCGGAAGCGGCACCACCAGCGCACCGCAGAACATCGGTGATTGGCGAACGGGTTATTTGCTTTCACTATGCGTTAGTAGGCGAGCTGGTATTTCGGTGAGTATGTGGGCACTAATCCTATAGAACGAAAAGTAAGAGGAGAGTGGATTCATGAAATTTCCTACCTGTAGCTTGCAAGGGAAAGTCGCTATCGCTACCGGCGGTAGCAAAGGCATTGGATACGGGATGGCTTTAGCTTTGGCTCAATCCGGCGCTGATATGGCTATTGCCAGCCGGCATTTGGAAGAGTCACAAAAAGCTGCTGAAGACATGCGTCAGTTTGGCGGCCGGGCCATTGGGCTCTGCTGTGACGTAACGTCGGTTAAAAGCATCGACGAAATGGTCGAGAAAGTCATGGCTCACTATGGCAAAATCGACATTCTTCTGAACAACGCCGGGATGAACATCCGGAAGCCCATTGTCGAGGTCCAGGAAGAGGATTGGGACAGGGTAATCGACACCAACCTCAAAGGAGTGTTCTTTGTGGCTCGGCGTGTCGCGATGGAAATGATTAAGCAAAAGAGCGGCAAAATCATTAATATCGGCTCGGTTTGTTCGAGCGTGGGCATAAGGCAGCTCGGCATATACACCGCCAGCAAAGGTGGCGTAGCTATGCTGACCAAAGTTATGGCACTCGAATGGGCGCCGTACAATATCCAGGCCAATGCGATTGCACCGCCATATGTCCGTACCCCGATGACCACCGGCTGGATGACGGACCCAGTAAGGCTGAAATGGATTATCGATAGCACTCCACTGGGGCGGCTGGGCGAAATCGATGACTTGGCCGGTCCGGTCGTTTTCCTGGCAGGCGATATGTCGGACTTCGTGACTGGTCACTTGCTATCTGCCGATGGCGGCTGGATTGCGCAATAACTCTGCTAGGACCAAGTACTCCAACCCTGATAACCGCTAGTGATGGTTGGACGCTTGGAAAGGATAAGGAGAGACAATGCCACTTGTTTCGTTAGGGGATGCAACATATCCATTCGCGGCTCCAAGTCTTTCGCTGATGGGGCTTGGGAGTTCTAAAGAGGCCGGGCCGCGAGCTAAGGGCTTGGGCGCAACCCACGTCCTGTTGGTCACCGACAGAGTGCTCGCTAAGCTGGGCCTGGTCGACCAGATCAAAGGACAGTTGGAAGCTGCAGGCCTTAAGGTTACGGTCTTCGATGGCGTGGACCCGGATCCGTCTGACAAGAATGTCCACGCGGGCGCGGCGATTTACCTGGAGAGTAAGTGCGATGCGCTGGTTTCTCTGGGCGGCGGCAGCTCGCACGATTGCGCCAAGGGTATCGGTGTGGTGGTGACCAGCGGCGGCAACATTCGTGAGTATGGGGGAGTGGATCAGCTCAAAAAGCGAATACCTCCGATGGTGGCGATCAATACTACGGCGGGCACAGGCAGCGAGGCGACCCGAGCGGCAGTCATTACCAATAGCGACACTCATTTTAAGATGGCCATCGTTGATGCTCGCTGTGTCCCGGCAGTCGCTATCGACGATCCCCGGCTTATGGCGGGCATGCCACCGGCGCTGACCGCCGCAACCGGCATGGATGCTTTGACCCACGCGGTAGAATCCTACGTATCGACCGCAGCTACTCCCCTAACCGACGCCTGCGGTATGCACGCCATCAAGCTGATTTCGCGATGGTTGCGACCGGCGGTTGGCAACGGGGCGAACCTGGAAGCGCGCGACAAGATGGCTTATGCCCAGTATTTGGCTGGACTGGCCTTTACCAACGGGAGACTGGGTTGCGCGCATTCAGTCGCCCAGCAGCTCGGCGGCCAGTGTGGCATCCCTCATGGCGTGGGTTGCGGCGTCATGCTGCCCTATGTTTGCGAATACAATCTGATTGCGACGCCGGAGCGGTTTGCGGAAATTGCAGCCGCTATGGGCGAAAAGGTCGAGGGGCTTACGGTAATGGAGGCGGCTGCTAAGGCACCGGCGGCCATCCACAAGCTCAACAAGGACATCGGCATGGCTGCCAATTTAGCCGAGCTTGGCGTGAAGGAATCCGATCTGGAGGTTGTGGCCAAGAATGCCATGAACGATGGTACTCGATTGACCAACCCGCGGCAGCCGATCACGTTCGAGGTGATGCTGTTCATTATTCGGTCGGCGATGGGGGCACCGTTCGCAAAGGCAGCCGGAGTCTAGTCTCAGCATTACATCGGAAGGAAGTAGTCTCAACGAATGCGGGTCGCCGTTGGGGGTTGGAGCCGGGCTATTTGATCCGAGCTCTTACTCTCAGCGGCTACTACATGTGAGAGCGGTTTTCCGGGTGACGGGTTGCTCGTCATTTGCTCACTTGACACTAGAAGGCTGCTGAGAAACTCGTATCACTGTCATCCTGAGGGCGCGCCGGTTTTGCGTCACCGAAGGATCTGCTTTACTTTCAACGCGCGCAAACAGCAGGTCCTTCGCTGCGCTCAGGATGACACCTCGGAAAACAGTTTTTCAGCAACCTGCTAGTGTGCTGTCCCGCAAGTTCGCTGCATAAGGGGGTCAATCCCGAGCGAGGCGAAGGCCTATGTATTCGTGAATTAGATACATGGGTTCTTCGCTCGCTGCGCTCGCTCAGAATGACACCTCGAAGAGCTATTGCGTTGACTTGCTGGACACTACACAGGCTTGAGCAGCTCTATGGCTGCGCTATTAAAGGAGATGAATCTATGTTGCAACAGAAGGGACGAGTTTGGTTTATCACGGGATGCTCGACTGGCTTAGGCCGAGAGCTTGCAAAACTCGTACTCAACTGCGGTTGCTGTGCTGTCGTAACGGCGCGCAATCCACAAGCGATTCGAGATTTCTCGACAGGTTACGATGGCCGTAGCCTGGCGCTGAAATTGGACGTGACTAAAAAAACAGATATTACCGAGGCCGTAAAACAAGCCGAAGCCAAATTTGGTCAAATCGATGTGTTGGTCAACAACGCCGGGTATGGCTATATGGCAGGAGTCGAGGAGGGCGAGGATGATGAGGTCCGCGCCATGTTCGAAACCAACTTCTTCGGTCTCGTCAACGTGACGCGAGCAGTTTTGCCGGGTATGCGACAGCGCCGGAGCGGTACCATCGTTAATATTTCTTCGATGGGCGGATTCGTCGGGCAAGCAAGCTCGGGATACTATAACGCGACCAAGTTTGCCGTCGAGGGTATCTCGGAAGCGCTGGCGAAGGAGGTTGAGCCGCTCGGAATCAAGGTAATGATCGTGGAGCCGGGACCGTTCCGCACAGATTGGGCTGGACGCTCTCTGAAGCTGACCCACCACGAAATCGAAGACTACGCCAAGACCGCAGGTGTCCGTCGTCAAGCAGTTTCGGGGCGCAGCGGCAAACAACCGGGGGATCCAGTTCGCGCCGCACAGGCAATGATCGAAGCGGTGCAATCGAGCAATCCGCCGCTGCGGCTGGTGCTGGGGCGCATAGCCCTGGAGACCTCGCTCGGCAAACTTGACCTGCTGCGCCGCGATTTCGAGGCTTGGGAAAAAACGTCGCTCGGCGCCGATTTTCCAAAATAGCACTCGATCGACGAATGCGAAGTTGAAAGCGCGCCAGGGTTGGAACGACTTGGCGCCGGGGTAAGTGAGCGTCTGATGGATATCAACAAAAAGGTCGCTTTAGTGACTGGCGGAAGTCGCGGCATTGGTCGTGCGATAGCCATTGCCCTTGCCGAGGCCGGGGCTGGCGTCGTGGTGAACTATAAAGAAAATAAATCCGCGGCGGATGAAGTCGTCGCTACAATCGTGAGCCGCGGTCGCCATGCGATCGCGATTCGCGCTGACGTCACCGTGCCGAAGCAAGTCGAATCAATGATCGACGCGGCTACGAAAGAGTTCGGCGATAT
Source organism: Candidatus Korobacteraceae bacterium (assembly GCA_049519595.1). Taxonomy (GTDB): domain Bacteria; phylum Acidobacteriota; class Terriglobia; order Terriglobales; family Acidobacteriaceae; genus CAWBRT01. The sequence continues at coordinate 8,137 of JBEKQP010000180.1, forward strand.
CGGGATTCTGGTGAACAATGCTGGTATTGCCCGCGCACGTAAGCTCGAGGACGTGGATCTCGCGTTGTTTGACGAAGCGTACAGTGTCAATCTGCGGTCTGCGTTCGTGGTCACGTCCGCGGTGTTGGCGGCGATGCGACGTAACCGATGGGGCCGGCTGATCTTCATTTCGTCTACGGCCGCGAATGTCGGCGGAGTCGTTGGTCCCCACTATGCCGCATCCAAGGCCGGGATGATCGGCCTCATGCATTCCTATGCATCGCAGCTCGTGAAGGAAGGGATCACGGCAAACGTGATCTCTCCGGCACTGGTCGAGACCGATATGGTGCGATCCGATCTGCGCGTCGAGCCGACTCGGATTCCGGTCGGTCGCTTTGGCCGCCCGGAAGAAGTCGCTGAGGTTGCCGTAATGCTCGCGCGCAACAGCTACATTACGGGCCAGGCGATCAACGTGAACGGAGGACTTTATCCCACCTCGTAGCAGAGGCGCGCGCGATCTCGTGACCCCTTCGGGACGCAATTGTGGCGGAGCGCCTCACGCGAGGTTGTACAACGTTGCTATACGTCCATTTCGTCCTCCTACCTGCCCATCTTTAACCACCGTGTCTTACCCACCCATGATCTCCGCATTCTCTAATTTGAGCTCCGGTTGTGGCCGCGATGCGGCCACACCGTTCTTTTTGGCATCTTCGAAGCTACTATTCTTGACCTTTCCCATCTTGGGATTTCGATGTTGATTCGCTATTGCCCTACAGACTTCTTGACATGCCCGTCCGCATCCATTGCTGGACAGTCGCTCGTGTTATGCCACTTCTCTTTTGCCCCCTGGCGTTTGTACCTGCACGAGTTCTTCGAACAGGGAGCGGTAGTGGATCATCGCCGTTCTAAGATCTTCAGTATTTGCTTCGTTTCTGCCAAGCCGCATTGCAATTTCGTGTGCAGACCGGTAATGATCCACCACTAGGGGATGGTCGACGGAAATATCCGCGGCACACTGATCAAAATCGGTTACGGGATAACCACGCGTCTGCATCAAGGAAGACACCAGCTCATCGGCTTCTGTGACTGCCCCTTTCGGGTAGTCGAGAAAACGAGACTGCACTGAGTTCCACTGGCCTGAAAACCGCTCACGTTCCATCGGATCGAGATCGCGGATCTTAAGCTTTTCAACCCGTTTCTCACGATCCGCCAATTTCGCTTCTGCTCGGCGTTCGGACCCATGTGTTTGCACCGCTCGCTGGTACTCTGGCCCAAAACGGTCGCGGAGTTCGGCGGTGGTTTTCTTGCGTTTCCGCACGTACAGTGCAACGGCAACGACGATAGCCAGTATTACTACAACCACACCGGCTATCAGCTTAGGATCCATCAGGTTAAGACTCATCGAGAAACTCCTTCCGCTTTGAGTGTCTGCGAACAGTCAAGGTCTAGTGAGAGAAGTTAACCTTGGTTGAAGCAGAA
>JBEKQP010000181.1:0-9527 GCA_049519595.1 Candidatus Korobacteraceae bacterium
CCCCAGCTCAATGTTGGCGTCGTACCGACACTCGCTTGGTCCTCGAAAAAAATCTGCCCATTAATGGTGGGGTTGGTGACCGGTCCCACGAGGGGAGCGATTGCCGCGCTCTGCGATGCCGGAAGCGTAACGTGTATGAGGCCTTGGGCCGTGAACTCGCTCGGCGTCGCTCCGAGGACAGGGTAGGTCATCTGAGTGTAATGGTAGGCTCTGACGAATGGTTGCCATGAGGCAGGAAACGGGTTCCCATAGGTGATGTTGCCGAAATCAACGTCCGTATTGATGATGCCGTTGGTGCTGAGATGGGCCACCAGATCAGGCACGTTGCCGATATAGCCGAGGTTCAGATTGACCGGATTTGCGCTCAAATAAAGAGAGGTCCCATAGGGCGTTGACTGCGGGTTGACGCCGCTCAGCAGGGCGTTGAACGCTGATCCCTCATAGGCGAGATGCACGCTTGCCGTCTGCGAGACATTGTTCATGGCGGCAGCGAGCGGAGTCGTGCTGCCATCAGCCTGCGTGAAAGTGAACGGCCCGGCTGCTTTTTCGATGGTCGCGAATGGGTACCCGCTGACTTGCTGTGAGACAAGCTGCGTAATATATGCCGTATCGCCCTGAGACGCGTCGGTCAAATAACTATTCCAAGGCAGCATCGGCGAGAAAGAGGTCGATCCGAGGGTAATGCCGTTCCATGACGAGCCATACCAGAATCCATCGCCGGCGCTGTTGGAGACGTAGAGATTAAAGTCGTCGTTCGATTGAAGCGGGCTGGCATTGCTGACCGAAAGGCTGATCTGCGTGGGCAGGGTTGGCGATTGACGGTTGGCGCGTCCGAGCTGCGCGTACCCGGTATCGGGCGTACTAGAGGCGGTAGAGATGAAGGTGCAACAGCCGCTCTGCAGCAGGTAGTTGCCACCAGGGACATTGGGGATGCTGAAGGAACCGTCCGGCGAACCAGTCCCGGCAATGGTGGTATAACCGCCCGAGCCGTTGGGAACGAGCGCGGCAATCGTAAATTTTGTGGTGTCGTCGGGAACGGTTTGCGTGCCGGCATCAGTGATGTAGGTGATTTGGCGGGTGCCCTGAACGGTTCGCGGCGCGTCCTCTGTCCCGGACGAGCCCCCACTTCCGCATGCGGCGAGAAAAATGGTCATTAAAAAAGCGAGCGACGATTCCAAGGAGCGGCTGACACGGCGAGCAACGAGCTTCATCGGCTGACTCTTGAGGCCTCCGGAGTAGGCTAAGGCCCGTTTGGGCACTCAAGGTAAGATGCGAGCTGAAAAGCTGGAATGCGGACGATACGGGGTGAATTTTCTGGATTTTGCGCCCGCCCCCAAAGGCGGAAAGGCACGCTGTAAGGCGGTGCTTAGATGGCGGGGCAACAGGCCACAGAAGAAAACGCGCAAGATTGCGGCGTGTTGCGCTGCGATGCAGATTCAATCCTGAATCATCGGGATCTTCACCCCGGACTGCCGCGCGACATCTCGTGCCGCGTCGTTTCCGGCATCGACGTGGCGGGCGATAGCGAGGCTGGGATCGTTCGTCAGCACGTGCTCAATGCGGCGAGCCATCTGATCCGTACCGTCGGCCACCGTAACCTGTGCCGCGTGCTGGGAATATCCGCCCTTGCCGCCGCTCGCGATTGAAACCCATGTCGCGCCTGAGGCGGTGTTGAGCAGGACGCTCAACATGGGCCAGTCGGCAATAGCATGTTTGCTGTCCTTTATGCCTTCGGTCTCGCCTGAAGACGCACCCGCGGAGCCGCAGTCGAAGTAATCGCTGCCGATTACGATCGGCGCCTTGATCCTACCCTGTTTCACCAGGTCATTGATTGCCAAGCCGAACTGCGCGCGTTCACCGTATCCGAGCCAGGCGATGCGCGCCGGCAGTCCCTGGAACCTGATGCGCTTGCGGGCAAAATCGATCCAGCGCTTCAGTACGCGCTCTTGCGGGAACAGTTGCAGCACGAGGTCATCGGTCACCGCGATGTCGGCTGCATCTCCTGAGAGCGCCACCCAGCGCAACGGGCCGCGCCCCTCGCAGCACAGCGGTCGGAGATAGTCGGCAACGAATCCCGGGATATCGTAGGCGCTCTTTACTCCCTGCCGGAAGGCAAAGGTGAGTATGTTGTTGCCATAGTCGAAGGTGACCGCGCCCATCTTTTGCAGACGCAACATGCCTTCCACGTGGCGGGCGATGGCAGCCAGCGAGCGCTCCTCGTAGGCCTTGGGGTCGCGTTGGCGCAGTTCTAGAGCGGCCGTCGGCGGCATGCCGTTCGGCACATATCCGCTCAGTGGATCGTGCGCCGACGTCTGGTCGGTGAGGATATCGGGCAGCACGCCGCGATCCGCCAGTTCCGGAATAACGTCGGCACAATTGCCGATTAACCCGACCGAGATATTTTCTTTTTTTCGGATGGCGTTCTTCAGGATGCGCAGCGCCTCGTCGAGAGAATTGACCATAAAGTCGAGATAGCCGGCGCGCAGACACTTCTTGATGCGCTCGGCATCGACCTCAACTCCCAGGAAGCACGCTCCGGCCATGGTTGCCGCCAAAGGCTGGGCTCCGCCCATTTCTCCCATGCCGCCGGAGACGATCAGCCTGCCCGCCAACTCGCCGCCAAAGTGTTTGTCCGCGACCGCCGCAAAGGTCTGGAACGTCCCCTGGATCATCTCCTGCGAGCCGATGTTAATCCACGAACCCGCGGCCATCTGGCCGTGCATCAGCAGCCCTGCGCGTTCGAGGTCGTTGAACTTCTCCCAATTCGACCACCGCCCGATCAGGTTGGCATTGGCGATCAGCACGCGCGGCGCGTATTCGTGGGTGCGGAATATACCGACTGGCTTGCCCGACTGAATGAGCAGGGTTTCGTCGTTCGCGAGCAACTTGAGCGATCGCACGATGGCGTCATAGCACGCCCAATTCCGTGCGGCATGCGCCGTGCTGCCGTGGATCACCGCTTCTTGGATGGCGCTCACTTCAATCGTGTTCATCAACATCCGCAGTGCCGTCTCCTGCTGCCACGACTTGCAGCAGATTTCGGTTCCACGCGGCGCCTTAATGGACGGGCCGCCGCGGCGAGGCACTTCGGTTTCGATGGGCATATCCGGCCTCTGTCGGCGGAGGAAATATTAGTTCTGGCGGGTGCGCAGAGGCAATTGCGGAGACGCGAGCGACAAAAGTGCGTACTGGAATTGCCGGCAGGCCGACGTCACCAGGTATTGTAAGGGGTACCATCGCTGCCGGTCCGGTTCGAGCCGCTGTGCACATCGGCAATTCCGGGCTGCGTCTGGTCAAGGCTGCGCAAAGAGTCTTCCATCTCAGTCGTCCAGGTATCATTCGAGTCGGTGAACGGATCCTTGGGGATCGATTTAACGTAACCGGACTGTGAGAGATCCGTCAGCGTCTGCGGCGCCCTCTGCTTATCCAGCGTGTACTGGTCGATGGCATTGCGCAGGGTGTAGAGGTCTTCCCGCAGCACGGATTCTCGGGCGCGAATGAGCGACCGCTGGTAGAGCGGCACGGCGATCCCCATCAAGATAATCATGATCGAGATCACGATCATCAATTCGATCAGGGTGAAGCCCCGTCGTTTGTGGCAACGCGGGATCCCCAGGGCGCCTTCGGTTGCAGGCAACTCTACCTGGTTCCGCGGCGCGGAATCGCAGCCGGACACATTTCCGGTTTTACGCCTGAGAATCATCACCAATCCTGATACTTAGTACCGTCAAGAGCGGTATCGGTTGACTTCGAATAAACATCGAAGACGCTTTGTCCACCCCACGAGGTCGAGTCCGGTCTGTCCTGCATTGACCGCAATCCCCAGTCAGTGGATTTTGTCATCGGATCTTCCGGGATTTTGCGCAGAAAGCGAATCTTCTTCCCTTGCACGTCCACGCCTTTGGCTAGTGTCTCCAGGTCTGGAGGATAACCCTGGCTGTCAAGCTTGATCTGAAAAGCGCCACGGTCGGCGGCGTCTTTATATCGATCGATGGCGTCGCGAATTTCCCACAGACGGGTGCGAAGCTCACGCTCCCTCTCGCGCTTGATGGTCGTACGAACCACGGGGATTGCAGTCCCGGCGAGAAGAGCAATAAGCGCAATCGCGACGATCAACTCTACAAACGTGACGCCGCGGATGCCGCGATCGGATTGCTGTCTGCGGTTACTCACGGGTTCTATTGTATCGGTTCGTCAATACGAATTCCTGCTCTGCTTCCCGACGAATCGGTTCTCGTCCCTGCCCCCTTATTGGATGCTGATGATTGCCTGGGAACCGGCGGCATTTTGCGATTGCATGGCAGCGTCGCGCAGTACCGCCCGGTTCACACTCAACGTAGCCTGCCCGGATTTCACGGCCAGGAACGTCAGGGTAAAGACCGTCCCGTTTCCCGAGACACCTGGGGTAGATGGTGGACGCGAAGCCGTCATCTGGATACTGCCGGCCTTCGTGTCCTCCCGGTGAACCAACGCCACGGGCTGACCATCCTTGCTGAGCAAATCACCGTTAGAGATGTTGACCAGATGTAGCAGGTTCGGGTCATAAGCCACCTGCACCGGGACCGAGGAGACATTCTGTGCGCCGCTGAGCATCACGTTGATGGCAAACGTGTTTCCGGCCTTTTGGTTGATCATTGCCGGATCAAAGCTGATCACCGGCCCAGCTCCCATCTGTCCCATCCGCTGCGCGACCGAAGGCGTACCGCCGCTTGGTGGTGTGGCAAGCGCCTGTTGTGTCGCTGCGGCCGGAACCGCCGCTTGTGGCCGCCCAGCGCCACTGGGGGGAGTCTGCAAAGTACCAGACGGAGGCAGGGCTGGCGCGCTGCCAACCGGAGGTGTCGAGCCGGGGGTTGAACCACCTTGTGGACCGGGCTGCGCAGCTCCAGGCGCAGGCTGTGCGGGAGTGGAAACCGGGACCGCTACCGGCTGGGTTCGCTGAACCTGAATCGCATTCGCCGTCCCTATGTTGACGGCCCGAGTATTGAATTCCGTCACGTCGAGCGAGCGGACGATGTGCGGCGTCAGCACGAAAAGAATTTCGTTCTGGATGCGTTCAGTCTGGCTCTGGCCAAACAGATACTTAAGAATTGGAATCTGCGAGAGCCACGGAAGACCGCTCATGGAGTCGGTGTACGAGTTTTCCAGCAACCCGCCGATCAGGTTCACCTCGCCCTCGCGCAGCCGGATCTCCTGCTCGATGCGGTCCTGCCCGATCACCGGCTGATTGATGCCGCCGATGTTCTGGAAACTCACCACCGAGGAAATCTCGAACAGCATCTTCATGCTCACTTCGCGGTTGGCATGAATGTGCGGTGTCATGTCGACATTTACGCCGACATCGATGTAATTGAACTGCGTATTGACCAGCGGATTGACGCCGACTCCACCGATGCCGGGCTGAAACGAACCGGTCGCCACGGGTACGCGCTGACCAATCTTGAGAGTCGCCTTCTGGCCGTCCACAGCGCGGATTTGCGGCTGCTGGATGACCTTTGTCTTGCTGTCGTTCAACAGGAATTGCACACTGGTGGAAGGAATGCTCACCGCGAAATTGCGCGCGTTAAGGTTTGCCAGGTCGTTGAGAGTCAACCCGCTGGTGCTGGTGGTACCTGTCGTGCCCGTCGTCGTGGTACTGCTGGTAGTGCTTGTGGAGCTCAGTGGATTGGTACTCTGCAACGTAATCGTGGGATTCGAGGTGGAGCTGAACGGCATCTGAATGCCCAGTTGACGCAGCTTGTCCCGCGACACGTTCATGATCGCCACTTCGACTACGACTTCCGGCTTCGCCTTATCGATGTCGTTCAGAATTTTTTCCGCCAACGCGATCTGGTCGGCCGTGCCGCGCACCACAATCGCGCCGGAGCTCTGCAACTGCTGCACGCGCGGAAGCTCCAGCAGAGTACGCAGCGTGTTGGTTGCATCCTGTATGTCGGTGGGGGTACTCCAGTTGGAAAGATAGAAAGTGCGAATGACCTGCTGCTCGATCTCGGTGCGTTTGTTCTTCGTATCGGCAGCGATAAAGATGGTGTTTGGCGTCACGGGCCGCCAAAAAGTTTTCGACTCCAGGGCCACAATCTGCAACGCCTCGTAGAGCGTGACGTTATTCAGTTCGATCCGTATGCGTCGCGAGGTGTAATCGGGATCAAACAGCACATTGACACCCGCCAGTTTGCCTATGGTTTCGTAAACGACCTTGGCGTCCTCACTCAGCTTTAGGGTGATCGGCAAGTTGGAGATCGGCGCCAGCTCGACCGGACCGGCAGCCTGCGCCGCCAACGGGCTCATATTCGCGGGTGCCGGCGGCGGTTGGCCGGGCGCCCGGCTCTGTCGCTCGATTAAAGCCTGGGTTCGCCGGACCTCCTGATCGACAATGGGATCGGCGGCATCAATCAGTTTGGCCACCTGGAACTCGGCCAGAGCCTCCTGAAGCTTCCCCTCTTCGCGCAGTAACTGGCCACGATGCACATGCGACGCCGCCGCCAGAAATTTCGTGCGCTGGTAAGCTAAACGATAGGCCACTTCCTTGGGCTTCAGGTCAAAGGCCTGTTTGTAAAAGGTGTAAGCTGCTTCGTAATTCTGGCGGGCTTCGGCGTCTTGCCCTTTTAGAAACAGCGGTTTGGCTTTGTCTTTGCTATTCTTGGTGGCGGCGGGCACGGTTGTCAGGATGGCGAGCAGCAAAATCATCCCAACGCGCTTCAGGCGTCTCATTCCACTCCTTAGCTGGCTCACGTGTGCGGCTTTTAGAACAGCCTGCCCGGTAGCAGACAGGCCAGAACTGCTGAAGCACAGATTATATCAGCTCACGGTTAAGTTCTTCGTCTGTGCTAGCATACGAACTTCGGCCATCGCGCCGCGCGCTTTGTCGCGGTCTGCGGGTGGCCTTGAAACGACACTGAATAATGGCCCGTCATTCCCCAAAGCAAACCCGGCCGGAAAAGCCCAAGAACGTCCGCCGTGACCCCGTTGCAGCCGGCGAACGCGATGCCACCAGCAACCGGGCCGCGTGGCACAACTACTTTCTGGAAGATCGCCTTGAAACCGGCATCGTGCTGCAAGGGACCGAAGTGAAGTCGGTGCGTGCGGGCCAAGCCAACCTGAAAGACGCCTACGCTCTGGTGAAAGATGAAGAGCTGTTCCTGATTAATGCTCATATCGGTCCCTACGCCCACGGAAACATCTCCAACCATGAACCCCTGCGTAGCAGAAAGTTGCTGGCCCATAAGAACGAAATTCTGAAGCTTTCCAGCAAGGCCCTGCAAAAAGGCTTAACCCTGATCCCAACGCGCATGTACCTCAAAAACGGGCGCGTTAAAGTTGAAATTGCGGTCGCCCGCGGCAAACAACTCTGGGATAAGCGCGAAACCGACCGCCGCCGCACCGCCGATCGCGAAGCACGCGAAGCGGTAGCCCGCAGCAGAAAAAGCTAAACCGGGTTCGCGAAAGGTATCCCCAGCCGAGCATGTTTGAAAGAAAGGAAGCAATCAAGAAGCAATGAAGACCATTCTTTCCACGCAGTCTCCCTCCCAACTGGAAACCGAGTGTCTCATCGTCGGCGTTCTCGACCACGGCGACAAACAGAATCCCCAACCAGAACTGCAAACCAGTGACAACGCCATCCGCCAAGTAGCTCAGGAATTGATTGCCTCCAGGGAAATCACCGGCAAGGCATCCGAAACTCTGCTGCTTCATCGGCCGCAAGGGCTGAAAGCAAAGCGCGTCCTGTTCGTTGGCGGCGGCAAGGCCAAAAACTTCGCCACTTGTGAGATGCGCAAACTAGCCGGAACTGCTGTCCGCTTTCTCAAAGGCAAAAGCATCAAAAGCTTCGCCCTCCTTGCCCCTGGGCAAGGGAGCGGCCCAGGTCGAACGGGCTCCAGCCCGCTTCCCCCCGAGCCCGCCACTCCGGAGGCCGTAAGCGCGATGGTAGAGGGCGCCTACGTAGCTGACTTCGATCCTGACTATTACCGCAGCGACCGCAAAGATCAGAAGGTTCAGGAGTTTACGGTTCTGCTTGGCGAGGGGACGAATCTCCCTCCGCTCGAGCGCGCCGTCGAAGAAGGGCGCATCATCGCCGAATCCCAGAACTTCACCCGCGACCTGGTGAACGAGCCGGGCAACCGCATGACGCCCACCATCCTCGCCGATCGTGCCAAAAAGATGTGTGCAGAAGTCGGACTGCCCTGCGAAACCTTCGGCCCCGACAAGATCAAAGAGCTGAAAATGGGTGCGTTCTGGAGCGTGGCCCAGGGTTCCGACGAGGAGCCACGGCTCATCGTCATGCGTTATGAACCGAAGAACGCACCGCCGTCCCCCGTGCTCGGCCTCGTGGGCAAGGGCATTACCTTCGATACCGGCGGCATCAGCATCAAGCCGGCCGATGGCATGGAAAAAATGAAGTACGACATGGCCGGCGGCGCCGCCATGATCGGTGCCATGCGCGCCATCGCCCTGCTTAAGCCGAACGTGCGCGTCATTGGCATCGTCTGCGCTTCCGAGAACATGCCCAGCGGTAAGGCGCAGAAGCCGGGCGACGTGCAGATCGCCATGAGCGGCAAGTCGATCGAGATCATCAACACCGATGCCGAAGGGCGCCTTGTGCTCGCCGACGGGCTGCACTACGCGCGCCAGTTGGGCGCTACTCACCTGATCGACGCGGCCACGCTCACCGGCGCTTGCGTCGTCGCCTTGGGCTACGTTAACGCCGGCATCTTTTGCAATGATGAAAAATTCTTCGAGCAGTTCAGCCAGGCGATCAAACTGTCCGGCGAGAAGATGTGGCGCTTGCCGGTCGATACCGAGTACCAGGAGCTGATCAAGTCCGACATCGCCGACATCAAGAACACCGGCGGACGCTGGGGCGGGGCGGTTTCGGCCGCCATGTTCCTCAAGGAGTTCGTGGAAGACACTCCATGGATTCACCTCGACATCGCCGGTACCGCCTGGATTGAGGACAGCAAATCGTGGATTGCCAAAGGACCCAGCGGCATCGCCGTGCGCTCGATCATCGAGCTGGCAAAGTTGTTTGCCGCCGGAAATGGAAAGAAATAGTAGATGAGGGCATTTCGCCCTTGATTGTCATGGCGAGCGGAGTCGAGCCATCTTTTGTTCTCGCTTAGCTCCGGCGAGCGAGACAATGAACTTGGGTCGTGGCTGCTACGTGTACATGATGCAAAGCCCCTCCCGACGCGCGCTATACATCGGGGTTACCGGCAACCTCGCGAAGCGTGTCAGCGAGCACAAGCAGCACCTGTTCCAAGGTTTCTCCGCAACCTACGATACGACTCGGCTCGTCTACTTCGAGCGAATCAGCGATATTCGCTCGGCCATCGAACGAGAAACACAGCTCAAGCACTGGCGTCGCAGCAAGAAAGAGTGGCTGATTCAGCAGATGAACTCAACCTGGAGGGACTTGGCCGAAGATTGGGGACGACAGTTTCTGCCGATTCCACCAAGTACATAAGGTGGATAATGCCATGGCGACCGGAGCGGAGCCATCCTTTGTTGCTTCGGCAGAAGAAACAAAAGATGGC
>JBEKQP010000182.1:0-18127 GCA_049519595.1 Candidatus Korobacteraceae bacterium
CGTTCTTCGCCATTGTCAGTGAACCTGCCGACTATCAGACCATAGGCGGATCGAAGGTAAAGGCCGCTGACGTCGATCTTGTTTCCCGGTTGCTTTTCATGCTGAGAATGCACAAGACCTATCCCGTGACCGGAACCGTATGTACCGGAGCGGCCGTGAGGGTACCGGGAACTATCGCTTACGAAGTCTTACGTGAGGAAGCTAAGTCCAGAATGACGGTTCAGATAGGGCATCCTGGGGGTATCATTCCGGTCGAAGCGGAAGCCACTTACAAAAATGATCAGGTCAAGTTGACCCGAATCGGAGTGTATCGCACCGCTCGTCGAATCATGGATGGTTACGTATACGTAAGGAAATCAGTATTGAAGTAGGTTTAGGGGCTTGTTGGTTGTGCTGCCCAAGCATGGCCGTGAGCGAGGTGTTCGAATGGGTAAGACGATGTCGGAGAAGATACTGGCGAGTGCGGCCGGTGTTGCGGAAACAAACGCGGGCGAGATTCTTTGGGTCCATGTTGCCAAGGCGATGATGGATGACATCCTCGGTCCACGGGTGGAAATTGCAGACCAGATGAAATCCATACGAGACGAGGTGTGGGATTCGAGTAAGGTTGTCGTCATTTCTGACCACTACACTCCACCGGCAAGCGTGAAGCAAGCGGCGATTGTGAAGTTCACGCGAGAATGGGCCAGGGACCATGGGGTTAACAATTACTTTGAATCGGAAGGTCCGTGCCATCAGGTCATGGTCGAGCACGGCCACGTTCTCCCCGGCCACGTGGTGCTCGGTACCGACTCGCATACCTGCATGGGAGGAGCACTGGGCGCTTTCGCCACCGGAGTCGGGTCCACCGAAATGCTTGGCGTATTGCTTACGGGTAAAACCTGGCTCAGGGTCCCGGAGACCATCCAAGTGAAATGGAGCGGCCAATTGTCCGACGGCGTCATGGCGAAGGACATCGCGCTCAAGACGATTGGCGCGATTGGTCACGCCGGCGCTACCTACAAAGCGGTCGAGTTTAGCGGATGCGCGATCGAGGCGCTAAGCCTCGATCAGAGATTGGCCATCACGAACATGGCGGTTGAGATGGGCGCGAAGGTCGGCCTCATGTCGCCGGACACAAAGGTTGTCGAGTACCTGGAAAGCCAGAACATCAACTCGGGGTACTCACTGGTCTTCAGCGATTTGGACGCCACCTACTGTGCACATTATGAGTTCCGCGCAGATGAACTCGCGCCGGTTGTCTCTTGTCCCCACGAAGTCGATAAGGTTAGCGCGGTTGCCGACCTGCAAGGAGTTGACATTGACCAAGCGTATCTCGGCTCGTGCACGGGAGGACGATACGAGGACCTTCTGGCGGCGGCGCGCCTGCTGAAGGGCCGCAAAGTGGCCAAGAACGTCAGGCTACTGGTGTCACCGAGCTCTCGTTCCATTTGGAAACAGGCCAACGCAGACGGAACCCTTGGGATTCTATTCGATGCCGGCGCGGTGATTCTGCCGCCAACTTGCGGCGTCTGCGTCGGGGTGCACTCAGGTCTGCTGGCGGAAGGTGAAACCTGCATTTCTTCGACTAATCGCAACTTCGTCGGCAGGATGGGCAGCCCCAAGGCCGATATCTACCTGGGATCGCCCATGACGGTCGCGGCGAGTGCCATCGCTGGTCGGATCAGAGATCCAAGAGCCTTCTTGCAGGGAGGTAACGGTGAATAGCATTGTGGTTCGCGGCAAGGTGTGGAAGTACGGCGACAACATCAACACTGACATCATTTCGCCGCCTCAGTACATGGAGCTTAGCGTCGCCGAGGCGGCGAAGTATACGCTCAGTGCACTAGACCCGGAATTTGCCAGCAAGGTGTGCAAAGGCGACATTCTAGTTGCCGGTGTCAACTTCGGCTCGGGTTCCAGTCGTGAAACCTCGCCGTTAACCTTACATTACTTGGGCGTTGGAGCCATCGTCGCCAAATTTTTTGCCCGCATATTCTATCGCAATGCAATTAATATCGGTCTGCCCGTGGTTGAGTGTGGCGAAGCGGACCGGATCAGCGCAAACGACATTATTGAGATTAACTTCGAGCAAGGCAGCATCACCAACACAACGAAGGGCGAAGTCTACGATTGCAGCGCAATACCGTCCCACATACTTGAGTTGGTTCAGGAAGGTGGTCTGGTTGCTTACCTGAAGAAGCATTTGTCCGAAGCGGCGAAGACTAATTCCAGGTAGCAGGTAGAGGCAGTATCGCGGATTTGCAAGAGAGCAAACAGCTTTGAAAGCAGACGGCTAAAAGCATTACCACATTTCATGTCCGTAAACTAAGGCGGTGAAAAACATGTCGATTGTTATCAAGGGAAGGTCGATCAGCAAGGGGTATGCAGAGGGAGAGGCGTTAGTCTGCCATCAACCGATAGGATTCAACTTCGGGGTCGACTTGACCGACGGCAGAATTCTCGAACATGGCCATGAGCTACTTAACAAGTCCATTAAGGACAAGATTCTAATTTTCCCCCACGGAAAAGGCAGCACAGGTGGTTCCTACGTCGTATATCAACTCGCAAAGTGCAAGTGCGGTCCCAAGGCGATGATCAACCTCACTACAGAGACTATCATTGCCGTTGGCGCAATCATGGGCGGCATTCCAGTGGTTGATAGCTTGGAACAGAACCCGCTGGAGACGATCAAGACCGGTGACTATGTGAAGGTGGACGCCGTTAACGGAACAGTAGAGGTGGAGAGCAAATGAAGCTGACAGATGAAGAGAAACGCATGCTCGGCGGTGAGTCTGGCCAACCGGTGAAAATGGCAATGGACATCGTGGTGGCCATTGGTGAGATCTACGGGGCTGAAAAACTGATCCCCATCAAGACCGCGCATATCGCGGGGCTTTCGCTGAAGAGCCACGGCATTGCCGGCATGGAGTGGGTAGAGGACATTGCCAAGAGCGGCGCGAAGGTGCGCGTGCCAACAACGTTGAATGTGATTGGAGTCGATCGGAGCAGGGACTTGAAAATGCCTCCGGACTGGTCGGCGAACCAATTGCGAATCGAGCAGGCCTACGAGTGCATGGGTTGTTTTGGTTCCTCAACGTGCGTTCCTTACTACATGGGGTTTATACCTAAGTTCGGAGAATCAATTGCGTGGGCGGAATCTTCAGCGGTTGTGTTTACTAACTCCGTGCTAGGCGCGCGGGATAACCGTGAAGGTGGCCCGACTGCCATGGCTTCGGGGCTTACCGGTCGTACTCCACTGTACGGATTGCACCTCGACGAAAATCGCAAGGGCGATGTGCACTACAAGATAACGGCCGATTTGCGCGATATCGCAGACTACGGCGGGCTAGGTGCCTACGTTGGGAAGAGGGTCGGGACGAAGATCCCGGTATTCAGTGGCATCTCTTATCCTTCGACGGAGACCTTGGTCTACCTGGGCGCTGCGTTGGCATCGTCGGGCGGCGTCGCCATGTTCCACGTCGTTGGCGTCACTCCGGAAGCGCCGACGATCGAAGCGGCCTTCGGCGGCAAGAAGTATGACACCATTGTAATCACCAACCGCGAGATCGAAGAAGGTAAACAGCAGCTCACCTCTGCGCGCGACAACAAGGTTGACTACGTGGCGCTTGGCTGTCCGCATTACTCGCTGCCACAACTGGAAGAGCTTGCGAGACTTTTACAGGGCAAGAAGATATCCAAAGACGTCACCATGTGGGTACATACCAATGTTGCCATCAAGGGTATGGCCAGACAGCTCGGCTACGTGCGGGCGATTGAAGAGTCAGGGGCAATCGTCACCCAAGATTTGTGCACCATCCTGGGAAATCCGGAGGCACTCGGGTTCAAGACTCTGGCGACAAACTCAGGCAAGATGGCCTTCTATGCTCCCGGATCCAACGGGTTTGGCGTGTGGTTCGGAGACGCGAAACGCTGCGTTGATGCGGCTGTGACGGGTTTCTGGAAGTAATAGTTCGAGTTAGCGAACGCAAGTGCGAACGGAGGACTCCATGAGTTCCGGCCCCGGCGTAAAAGCGATTCAATCTGTTCTTCCACCCACCTCTGTCAGTAGCGAGGAGATGAAGAAGAAACTTATCAGGGCAGCGATCACGATTCTCGTACCTGTCCTGATTCTTCTGGCCCCTGTTCCCGCGGATCTTCCAGTCGTCGCCTGGAGGCTATTCGCTATCTATATAGGCGCTATTTTGGGCATGATGTTGCGCCCGGCGCCGGAAGCCGTCGTTCTGCTGGTGGCGATCGCCGTTTCGGGTATTTTCCTCAAGAACACGACCGTTGTTCTGGCCGGGTTCGCATCACCGACCGCGTGGCTGGTCTTCTCGGCCTTCATGCTCGGCCAGGCATTTATCGAAACAGGTTTGGGGAAAAGAATAGCGTTTCTGCTGATCGGTACCAGATTGGGCCGAACAACACTCGGACTCGGCTATGTCGCAGCGTTCACGGACTTGATCATCAGCCCGGCAACTCCTTCGAACACTGCCCGTACCGGCGGCTTGGTGTACCCGATCTTCCGCAGCTTGGCCGTAACGCTCGGGTCCGAGCCCGGGCCGACCTCGAGACGGATCGGCGGATACCTGAGCCTGCTTCTCTACCAAATAAGCATCACCACGGCTCACGTTTTCCTTACGGCTTCCGCCACCAACCTGCTCGTCACTACCTTTGCAAAGAGCATCCTGAAGGTGGACGTTTCGTGGATGCAGTGGTCGCAGGCGATTACTCCGCCAGCACTGCTCATCCTGATGCTACTGCCCTGGATCGTGTACAAGCTGTATCCGCCGGAGATAAAACAAATCGATAACCGCACAATCTCCGAGAGTGGCTTGGCGGAAATGGGACCAGCGACTCGACGCGAAAAGACTCTGGCCTGCTTGTTCGTGTTGGCAATCATCGGGTGGGCTACGGGAAACCTTACGAGAATTGACGCTACGGCAGTGGCGATCGGTTTCGTCGCCGCCTGTCTTGTCACTGGAGTCGTGAGCTGGAATAGCTTGGCAAGCGCCAAAGGGGCCTGGAGCATTCTGATGTGGTACGGCGGCATCATCAGTCTGGCTGACGGCTTGGCGAAGGCCGGGTTCTTCACCTGGCTGAGCAAGGTAATATCCAGGAATTTCAGTTTTGCAGGCTATAGCACTTTCACCATGCTGTTGATTCTGCTGCTGCTGAGTTGCGGCGTCCGCTACTTCTTCGCCTCTCTCGCGCCATTCTGCACGACCTTTATTCCCGTCTTGTTCACGATCGGACTGGTTGCGAATGTCCCCAAATGGCCACTTATTTTCTTGATGGGTGCCGCTTCAGAATTTGGATGCTTGCTCACTCACTACAGCAACGCGGTGGCGCCGGTATTGTTCAGTCCGGGATACGTGGATCAGGGCACTTGGTGGAAGGTCGGACACATTGTCGCCTTCATCTGCGGAGTGATCTACATGACGCTTGGGTTAGGCTACTGGAAGCTGCTGGGTTTGTGGTAAAGGGTATAGCAAAATAACTCGGCTGTGAAGTAATAGAGGTTATTGTGAGACAGGAACATCGAAAGGTCATCGAGGAAAGCCTATTGGAGGGTTGTTGTGAATTCGATTACTGAGGCAAGAACCGCGACCACTACCGTCGACAGAATTGTGGAGAAGCTACCGCTAAAGTCTGTCCATTATTTCATCATAGCCGCCGCCGCTTTGGGTTTCATGTTCGACTCTTTTGATACCTACATCGCCTCCTATGCGATGCCGTCGATTATCAAAGAGTGGAAACTGGACGCCATCATGGTGGGCATGCTGACATCGGCCGGCATTTGGGGGATGTTTCTCGGCGCGATCGTATGGGGGCCAGTCACCGATAAGTGGGGTCGCAAAGTTGGTTTTATCGGCACGATCCTGGGCTTCAGTTTGTTCAGCGGCCTGACAATCTTTGCCACCGGCGTTGGACAGTTCCTGATCTATCGGTTCATCACCGGGATGTGTCTCGGAGGGATGATCCCGGTCGATACCGCTTTGGTTTCGGAGTACATCTCAGCCAAACACCGCGGGCGGTTCGTGGCTGTGCTTACTGTTCTCTGGCCTTTCGGGTTGTTGGCGGCGGCCATATCGTCGCTCATGCTGGTTCCGACACACGGATGGCGAATCCTATTCATCCTTGGCGTACTACCCGCGGCGTTGTCGTTTGTCGTCAGGTGGAAAGTGCCTGAGTCTCCGCGGTGGCTGGCCATCAAGGGAAGGAAAGAAGAAGCGGCAACGGTTCTGAAAAAGCTAGGCGCCACCGATGCAGACGTCCGCAATCTAGGCGACGAGCAACTGGCCGAAAAGGTGCCCATCAATGTTTTGTTAAAGAAGCCTTATCTTAGGCGGTTTGTTCTTACCGCCGGGTACTACTTCTTTGCGTATTTTGGATACTACGGTTTTGTACTCTGGCTTCCGTCAATTCTCGTGGTGGTATTCAAGCTGACGCTGTTGAAGACATTTACCTATACATTGTACGCAGCGTTTTCCGCCATTGCAGGACGGATGACCGCTTTCTACACCATAGAGAAGTTTGGCAGGAAACAACTATTCTATGTTGGATTCGGTCTTGGCGGCGTGGCTGCACTTGTATTTGGACTGATACAAAATCCCGCATACCTGGTTTGGGGAGCGTGTGTTCTGGCGTTCTTCTATGAACAGGGCGTTGCCGGTACCGTGGTGTGGACAGCCGAGTTGTATCCGTCGAAGGTGCGTGCGACCGCGACTTGTTGGTCAACCGGCGCCGGTCGCGTCAGTTCTGCGCTGAGTCCGATCGTGTTCGGTTACTTCGTGGCCAATAAGATGTACTACGGTGTCTATATCACGATGGCTCTGTTCTTCTGGATCGCTTGCGGATTGGTTTACTGGCTGGGAATTGAAACCAAGGGCCGGTCTTTGGAGGACGTTGGCGCAGCATAGGTAAACCGCACAAAAGGGTTTGGCCTTCCAAGACGAAACGCTAATCGGTGCTAAGGACGTGTTCTCGCCGAGGCGATGCGTTCATATCGCGGAATATGGCTGGGACTTGCACGACCGCACTACTTAACCGCGCCGGTTTTGTTTGACGGCGACGCAATGAAGAGGAGCATCAAGTTGAAAGAGACAATTATTAAGAAAGCAGTTTGCAGAACGATTTTTGACAGCCGGGGTGTGGAGACATTGGAAGTAGATGTCGAAACCCAGCATGGATTCGGCAGGGCCGCTGCGCCTTTTGGCGCGCCTGGAAGCAGAGGCGAGTTCGAGGCGCCGGCCTACTCGCCGGAGGGAATTCAGGGATCGATTTCGATTCTGAATAAGATCGTCTTTCCCGCGCTCGTCGGCACGGATGCTGCCGAGCGGCGGCGAATCGACCAGTTTTTGCATGAGGTTGACGGCACGCCGAATTTCGAGCGTATGGGCGGTAATACGTCAACAGTGGTCTCCGTAGCCTGTGCGAAAGCCGCGGCTGAATCGCTGCGGATTCCGTTGTTCAAGTTTATCAATGATAAGGCGAACTATAGTCTTCCGTACCCGCTGGGTAATGTCATCGGAGGCGGGGCTCATAGCCTCGGGCCGGCCCCTGATATGCAAGAACACCTCGTCGTTCCATTGGGTATTAAGAGCGTAAAGGAAGGAATCCGGATCAATCTGTTGGTGCATGAGGAGGTCGGCAGGTTACTGGAGAAAAAAGATCCGTCCTTCGCGGGCGGCACCGACGACGAAAACGCGTGGACGGCGAATCTAAACGACTTCGAGGCATTTGAAATTCTTGAAAAAGCCTGCAAGAAGATCTCCGGCGAACAGGGAGTGGAGTTAAGAATAGGACTGGACCTTGCAGCGGATCGCCTGTGGGATCCAAAGCAGAAGGTCTACCGCTACGCGCGTGAGGGCACCACGCGAACCTCTCAACAGCAACTGGACTACCTCACGGGGTTAGTCGATAGATTCCAGATGATCTGGGTCGAAGACGGATTCCACAGCAACGATTACGAAGGTTTTGCCGCGCTAAATGCGCGGGTTGGAACCAGGTGCCTCGTCTGTGCTGACGATATCTACGCTACCAACCCGCAGCGCACCGAAGCGGGGATCAAAACAAAGTCAGCTGGAGCGATGATCGTCAAGACAAACCAGGTTGGTACGATCACAGGCGCCGAAACCACTTCGCGACTGGCACAGAATCATGGAGTCTCGATAGTGTTGTCGCATCGTTCGGGAGAAACGGTCGACGACTCAATCGCGCATCTTGCTGTGTCATGGAATGCTTTGATGATCAAGACTGGCGTCAAAGGCGGCGAGCGGCTGGCGAAACTGAATGCGCTCATCCGTATCGAAGAGGAGTTTGGCATAAAGTTGGTTGAGTGGCCAGCGCTGGCGAAATCCGCGACGGTCCGCTGAGTCCGCAAACATTACCGGCCGATCACGGTGGTGAGTTTCAAACTCTAAAAAAGTTGAAGCTCACCCGCCGGGTCGTGTTAGGACGGAAGCTGAAACCAATCATCAAGGTGAGAGCTTTCTGATCTTCTGAGATTCGACTTTTTCATATTTGTGGCGGCGCTACGAACGCTGTTAAGAGAGGCTTAGCCCATCAGGCCCGGAGGTAACGCATGCAATATCCCCATCTGTTCCAGGAAGGCAGAATAGGCTCGGCACGAATTAGGAACCGGATCGTGATGCCGGCGATGGGCACGAATTTTACGGGCACTGACGGTATGGTGTGCGACCGCAACATCCGTTATTACCGGGAGCGGGCATCTGGCGGGGTTGGACTGATCATTGTAGAAGCTGTTTACATCCACCAGAGCGGGAAACACCGCGCCAATGGCATCGGAGCTACCGAGGACCGCTTTATTCCCGGTCTGCAAAGGCTTGCCAAAGTCATCCGGAATGAAGGAGCGGTACCCGCCATTCAACTGATTCACACCGGGAGGTTGATGTCATCGAAATCCAGCGGACTTCCGGTGCTTGCTCCTTCAGCGATTCCCCATCGCATGACCGGCGAGGTTCCGCGGGAAATGAACGTCGACGATATCCATCTCATGGTTGAGTGCTTTGCCGCCGCGGCGGCAAGGGTTGTCGAAGCTGGTTTCGAGATGGTGGAAATCCACGGCGCGCACGGGTACCTGCTGCAGCAGTTTCTCTCTCCGTACTCAAACCGCCGGCGGGATGAGTACGGAGGATCGTTCGAAAACCGGGCGAGATTCCCGTTGGAAGTGGTTCAGGCAGTGCGTAAACGGTTGAATGGCAGCGCTCAAGTCATCTATCGATTGAGCGCCACCGAGTTCATGCGGGGCGGACTCACAACCGAGGAAATGAGCGACTTTGGTCGCATGCTTCAGGCAGAGAGCATCGACGCACTGCACGTAAGTGTTGGCGTTAACGAGACTGACTTCACAATAGGACAGGTAATTCAACCGATTTACTATGAGCCCGGCAATTTGGCAAAGTATGCCTGCGCGATCAAAGCGAACGTGAGTATTCCGGTCATCGCCGTTGGGCGTATCAATAGCTGTATCGGCCGACTTATGCAGCAGAACGATGTCAAGTGCACCCAGAATCCCTGGGTCGGAACCGAATTCGAAGCGGGTTTACCACCCGCACCGCTGAAGAAACACGTGCTGGTGTTGGGCGGCGGGCCAGCCGGACTCGAAGCGGCTCGCGTCGCAGCGATGCGCGGACATCAAGTTACGCTGCTGGAGAAGCACGCTCAGCTGGGTGGCCAGATACAACTCGCCTGTGTTCCACCGGGAAAAGCTGAACTGCAAGAAGTGATTCGAACTCGCGTGCGTGACTTGGAAAAACTCGGCGTTGAAGTGAGATGCGGAGTGGAAATTACATTGGGCGACATTGAAGCGGCCAAGGCCGATGTAGTGATTGAGGCTATTGGCGCGCAGCCGGCGGTTCTGGACATCCCCACTGACTTTCCTGAAAAGGTCTTGTCCGCTTGGTCGGTTTTGGCCGGGCAGCAGGTTCCGGGGCAGAAAGTTTTGGTCGCCGGAGGAGGTATGGTCGGCTTAGAGACAGCCGATTTCCTGGCGGCACAAGGCAAACAGGTTATTCTGATCGAACTCCTCGACCAGTTGGGACACACGATCACACCGACCGCCAGAGCCACCCTCTTATCACGTCTGGCAAGCCAGCAAGTCCAGATCGTAACTGGGGTGCTTCTCGAGCACTGGGGTCACAATGGAGTCTTGCTTCGGAAGAGGGACGGGGCGGTTCTCCTTTTTTCAGATATTGAAAATGTTGTAATTGCTGTGGGTGCCCGCTCTAATCATCTCAAATTTCAGGAGCGTACAGGCATCGTTTGGAAGAGAGTGGGAGACTGCGAGAGGCCGCGGGACATCTTGGCGGATGTGTGCGAAGCGGCTGCGGTCGCAGCCGAACTGTAAAAACGCCCCGGCGAAGAGCCGAGGCTAGCGTCCAAGCCTGTCTCGCTGGTAGGACTTAGAAGATCAGAATCTGCTGAGGAGTGCGCTCGGAGGCATATGCCATCATCAAAAGCGGCTGTCCAACCGATCAAAGTTCCCGCCGCGACTTCGACTCGTAATTTGCTGCTGAAATGGCTAATCCCGGTTGGAATCGGTTTCGTGCTTTACTTAATTCCAACTCCGGCTGGTCTGCCTACTTCGGCTTGGCACTTCTTTGCGTTGTTTGCAGCCACTGTCGCTGCACTGATGACCGAACCGGTTCCAAGTCCTGCGGTGGGCTTCATTGGCGTGAGCGCAGGCGCCTCTTTCATCCTGGTAGGCAAAACGCCGGCTGAGGCGATGCGATGGGCGCTTGGTGGGTTTTCAAACGACACGGTATGGCTCATCATGGCCGCCGCAATGTTTGCGCTCGGTTATGAAAAGACCGGACTAGGACGAAGGATCGCGCTTTTGCTAGTGCGGACGCTGGGGAAAAAGACGCTCGGGTTGGGCTACGCCATTGCGCTTTCCGACCTTGTGTTAGCGCCTTTCATGCCTTCGGCCACTGCGCGCAGCGGCGGCACGATATACCCGGTGGTCAAGAATATCCCGCCGCTCTATGGTTCGTCTCCAACGGAAAATCCGCGCAAGATCGGTGCATATCTATGTTGGACTGCGTTCGCGACGGCGTGTGTTACGAGTTCCATGTTTGTAACCTCCCTCGCCCCTAATCTGCTGGCGGTCGAACTGATGAAGAAAATCGCCCACGTAGACATCACCTGGACTGGCTGGATGATGGGCTTTCTCCCGACGGGCATGATTGTCTTTCTCCTGACTCCGCTATTGACCTACTTCATCTATCCCCCCGAGATTAAAAAAGGGGACGAGGTCGCCAAGTGGGCAGCGAGCGAACTCGGCGAAATGGGGCGCATTTCGCGGCGGGAAGTGACTATGGCTGTGCTGGCCGTCTTCGCACTGCTGGCATGGATTCTGGGAACTCGATGGATGACCGCTACTACGGTCGCCGCGGTTGTGATTTCACTGATGGTGCTCACCAAGGTGGTGGATTGGAGCGACATCATAGCGAATAAGCAAGCGTGGGGCGTGTGGGTATGGTTCGCCACCTTGGTCAACATGGCCGATGGCCTAAACCGGGTTGGATTCCTTTCGTGGTTTGCTAATCGCAGTGCAGCAATGATCGCCGGGTTTCCCATGATGCCGATGATCATTGCGCTGGTCGTGTTGTTCTGGGTCATTCACTACGGCTTTGCAAGCGCGACCGCTCACGCCACGGCGGTCCTGCCAGTGTTCCTCGCCATGATCGTCACTGTCAGCGGGATTCCGCTGAAACCGGTAGCCCTTGTGTTGGTGTATTCACTTGGAATACAGGGTGTGATTAGCCCCTATGCTCATGGTGCGGCACCGATCTGGTACAGCGCTGGCTACATCAGCACGAAGGACTTCTGGCGATTGGGCGCAATCACGGGGGCGGTGTATTTACTGGTACTTCTGTTGATCGGGTTCCCGATTCTCCTCCGGTTTATGCGATAGGCATCCGAAGGGCAGAGTCAAGAGACCTGCAAACGTCTATTGGGCATGCTGGCGAAAATCATTTCGCTGATGTGCAAGCTGAGCGGTCCGGCACTGGAGCGAGCGCTTCGCGGCGTTTCAGCGAAAATGGTCAGCCCAGGAGGACTAAGTTGGCGATTAGTGAGCAGTTGTTGGAAGACATAATCTTCAATCTCATGAAAAAAGCGTCGATCGAGCTTCCGATTGACGTACAGAATGCTCTCAAGTCTGGATATGCTTGCGAGGAGAGCCTTGCCGCGAAGGGGCAACTCGGCGCGATTCTCAACAACTGCCGCATTGCCTTCGAGAAACAAGTCGGATTGTGCCAGGACACCGGCGTGCCGATGTTCTATGCCGATCTTGGCCTGAACTGCCGGCTTGAAGGAAACCTGATGGAGGCGGCCCAAAAGGCCCTGATCAGAGCCACCGAAGAAGTTCCACTCCGGCCGAATGTGATCAATCCTCTGACGAGGCAGAACTCAGGCACGAACACGGGCTGGGGCATTCCATATATTCACTGGGAAGTGATCAGCGGGTCGGATTATCTGGATATCACGGCGGTTCCAAAAGGGTTTGGATCGGAATCTCGGGCTTCTCAATGTTGGGTTGTGACCAGCGAAGACGTTGGCCGCGCCGTGGTTAAAGCCGTGCTGGACGTCGTGGAAGATTCGATGGGCGAGCCCTGCCCGCCTGTGATTATCGGGATCGGTATCGGCGGATTCGCCGACTCCTCCATGATTATGGCCAAGAAGGCGTTGTTCCGCAGTCCTATCCGCACGGCCAATCCCGATCCCACGGTCGCGGCCCTGGAGACCGAGATTTACGAAGCGGTGAATGCGATGGGACTGGGCCCGATGGGTGTTGGAGGCAAGACTTATGCGCTGGGCGTGCATGCTGAAATGAGCGGCTCCCACACCGCGATTGTGCCGGTCTCAGTGGTATTCCAGTGCTGGGCTTGCCGCTACTCCAAGGCTCGCATTCACAGCGACGGGCGCGTTGAGTATATAACCCATCCGGAAGAGGACAGTGTGCAATGACGAATGAACATCGCTTGCAACTCCCCGTCAGCGAAGAACAAATAAGCCAGCTCAAATTGGGCGATATCGTTTATCTCTCTGGCCTAGTTCACACGATGCGAGACATGGGGCATCGGCGAGCGGTCGAAATGCTACGCCGCGGTGAACAACTGCCTTTCGACCTGAACAACGGAGCCATCTGGCATTGCGGACCAATTACCCGCAAAAACGCCGAGAGCAAATGGCAAGTGCTTTCCGCCGGCCCCACTACAAGTTCACGCTTCAATGAACTCGGCCCTGAACTGATGAAAGCTTTCCGGGTGCGCTGCACAATTGGCAAGGGGACGATGAGTACAAAAGCCTGCGAAGCGATCCGGGATGTGGGAGGCTTTTTTCTAAACGCCACTGGAGGCTGCGGCGCGCTCTACGCGGGTCAGGTCGAAGAAGTAGTGAACGTCTATTGGACGGATTTGGGCATGCCGGAAGCGGTCTGGGTGGTACGACTCAATAATCTTGGCCCGTTGATTGTCGGCATCGATAGCAAAGGCAATAGTCTTGTCGATGGGATGACGCGAGCGATGCAGGACAGGCTTGTTTCCATTTACGAGCAGAGCGGGATTTCCGCTAGCCATGATCTGGCCTATCTCCCCAAAAGGGTGGCGGCAAAAGGCTCGAGGCGGAACGACTAACTGCTTCACGATCGTCGCCGGCCAAGTAGCTGCGAGTGTAGTAGAACGATGTGCGGGTGCTAAACTATGCCAACTCTTCAACGCCACGATCAGGAGACGGCGGCATGGCTGTGAATCCGGTCCTTGTGCTCCATGGCGGAGCGTGGGCGATCCCAGACGATATGGTGCAGCAGCATCTGTCCGGCCTGAGCGGCGCTATGGCAGCAGGCTGGGCCGTGCTGCAACAGGGTCGTTCGGCCCTGGATGCTGTCGAAGAAGCCGTCGCGTTCATGGAAGACGATCCGACCTTTGATGCCGGGCGCGGCTCGTTTCTCAATCGCGATGGACGGGTCCAACTCGACGCGCTGATCATGGACGGGGCCACTTTGCGCGCCGGCGGCGTAGGCTGTGTTGAGCGCATACGCAACGCGGTGCGTGCCGCCCGAAAAATTCTAGAGGAGAGTCCCCACGTGTATTTCGTGAGCGAAGGCGCGGAGCGTTTCGCTCAGGAGCACGGGATAGAGCTTTGCGACAATCAGGATCTGGTCGTCCCGCGCGAAGTTGAACGCCGGCGCACCGCAGCCGACCCGCAGTACCTGGATATGCCCGGCGAATTCGGGGGAGCGAAGCAATCCCACGATACGGTCGGCGCGTTGGCGCTGGATGTTCGTGGAAACCTCGCGGCGGCAACATCGACCGGCGGCACATTGAATAAAGCTCCGGGACGCGTAGGTGATTCCTCTCTAATTGGCTGCGGATGCTACGCGGACAACGAGACCGCAGCTGCCTCGGCCACCGGCTGGGGAGAACCGATCATGAAGTTGGTGCTGGCGAAATGGGCAACCGACCGCGTGCACGAAGAGCACTCGCCTGAGCAGGCCGCCGCCGAAGCCATTCGCCACCTGCAAGATCGTCTCGGGGGAAATGGTGGCATCATCATGCTTGACCGGCTCGGCCGCTACGGCGTTGCTCACAATACTCCGCGTATGGCTTGGTGTGTTCGAACAGAAGAGGAAGCAATATCAAGTGTTGTATTCCCCGCAGTGAACGGCTGAGACAGGACTGACCATGATAGCGAACAAATCGTGAGCGGCCTCGTGCGTCACTCCTCGTATTGGTAACAATGGCGCACAATGGGTGTGGATGGAGCGCGTATGCGGACTTTGCTGATCCTGAAGCTCCTAACCCTGCTGGCGGTGGCGAATGGCACACCACTGATTGCGAAGAATGTTTTCCGCAACCGCTTTTCGCAGCCCATTGATGGTGGCATCAAGTTTGTCGATGGAAAGCCGCTGTTTGGTTCGTCGAAGACGATACGCGGAATTGTTCTCTCAATCCTGGTGACGACAGCGTGTGCGCCAGTTTTCGGCCTGGCATGGGAACAAGGGGCGGTGGTGGGAAGCGCGGCAATGGCGGGCGACCTTCTCTCCAGCTTTCTGAAGCGGCGCATCAATCTGCCTGCGGAAGGCATGGCTACTGGCCTTGATCAGGTTCCTGAGTCTCTGTTCCCTCTTCTCGCCTGCCGTGGCTCGCTGTCACTTACTGCTGTGGATATCGCCGTAGGCGTTGCGGTCTTTCTACTCTGCTCTATTCTTTTTTCCGCTCTGCTCTATAAGCTCCGCCTTCGCGACCGTCCATACTGAGCCAGCATCGCGGAAGGTATGCCCGCGAAGGCGCCGGACTTTCAAGCCCGGCGGTGGTACTAAGCAGGTACGTCAATCTTGGAGCGGCTCTAGCAGGCTGCTAGTGCGATACAACCGCGCGCCGCAAGTGGTGCAAGGTAATTTCCGGAGGACAATTAAAGCGCACGGCAACAATACTCGATCCGACGCCAACCGAAGTGTAGCCAACCATCGTGTGGTACTTCCATGCGCCAGATCCCATGCGCCTGGGCAGAGAGGAATCCAGTGTGATCGGAATGGAACGGGGCAGGCATATCTGGCCCCCATGCGTATGCCCGCTTAGCAGCAGCTTGAAGCCGGCATGAGCTGCTTGACGGTAAATCTCCGGCGTGTGGGAAAGCAAGATGGAACATTCATCATGCGGAATTTGAGATGCCGCCTTTTCAATATTGTCGGCGCGGTAGTAGTGGGCATCGTCAATGCCAGCTAGATGGATGCACTGATCACCGCGCACGATCGACTCGGATTCATTGAGCAATATCCGTATTGCCATCGCCTCCATTCCAGGGACCATGCAAATCGAATCGTGGTTGCCCAATACACCATAAACCGACTCCCCGAGACATGAGCGCACCCGCGCCAGACTTTCAAGAGCTTCGTCAAATGGACCGAATGTTTCTCCCCGGAAATCCCCGGTCAGTACGCAAATGTCGTAATTCACCTCGTTGAGACACTCTATCAAGCGCTGCATAGGACTAGGGTTCATGTCCGCGTGCATGTCGCTGATGTGCAGTATGGTGAATCCATCAAAGAGTGAAGGCAGGCCCGGCAGCACAATATCGTTGTGTCGCACCTGTATGCATTCCGTGTTCTTACGCCCCCGCCAATACAAGCCTGCCAGTTTGAGCGTAATTCGGACCAGCGAATGGATCGAATACCAATTCTCCGGGTGAAAGAAGTTGATACCTTGGCCGAATATGTTCTCGTGGTCCTTCTCGATTCCGAGGCGTTGCCGCGCGTGTACTCGTCCGAGGCGCCGCTCCAGCTTTGCGAGAATCTCTTCCTGCGTTGATGGACCGGGCGACAAGTTCTGTGCCACTGGTCTGCTCCCGTTGCAGCGTGTTTTCAGCAACCTGTTGGCCGCCTGAAAAAAGCCGCCGGCAAAAGCGCGTGAGGTTAGGCCGTTGTACAGGCGGCCTGATAGACCGGCAACAGCCACTTGCGATATGCGGCAAGATGGCCGCGTGAAGCTTCGCCGTAGAGGCGGCGCAGTTCGCTGGTAATCTGCCCGACCGAGGCTGTACCCACCGGACGATGATCCACGCGGACGACGGGCGCGATTCCGACTGCCGTGCCGGTAAAGAACAGCTCGTCGCAAATGTAAAGTTCGCTTCTGCCGATAGACCGCTCTACGACCTCGAGATTCAATTCGCGTCGCGCCAACTCCATAATGCTATCGCGGGTGATGCCCTCCAGGATGTCATCGGTTGGGGAAGGCGTGATCAATCTGCCGTTCCGAACCATAAAGAGGTTGTGAGTGACACCTTCGGCGACTTGACCGCCGGAGTTGAGAAAAATTGCTTCATCGAAGCCATTGAGCCGGGCATCTTCGGCGGCGAGCACACTGTTTACATAGGCGCCGCAAATCTTGCCACGCGCGGGGATAGCATTGTCCTCGATCCGGCACCAGGAACTCACCCCGACATGCAATCCCTGCTCGCTGGGCAGATACTCGCCCATCGGAATCGCGATGATCGCCAAAGCGCTTTGTTCGTCCGGCACGAGCCCAATGCGCTCCGCGGACTTGTAGGCCAGCGGCCGAATATAGAGGTCCGAGCGAAACTTGTTCCGCTGGATAAGTTCCACGGTGATATCGCATAGCGCTTCCGCAGCGGGCGGAACTTCAATGCGGAGGATCCCGCAGTTTTTCTTCCAGCGCTGATAGTGTTCCAGCGGACGCAATAGAAAAAGTTCCTGCTCTCCGTCGTCCCAGTAAGCTCGGATGCCCTCGAATACTCCCGTGCCATAATGCAGAGCGTGAGTGAGAATGTTTACGCGAGCGTCGCGCAAAGGCACAAACTGATTGTCAAAATAGACAATCACGTCTGGATCTGCTCCGAGTTTCATGGCTCCTCCTGAACGCTGGCCCGAGCGTTTCCATACCGATTACACCGCTTCGGGGAAGCAATTACACCTGTGACTGTTCCGCCGTCGCGGTTTGTGGACTGCCACTAATTTTAGCTCTCGCATCCTAAATTCGTCACACACTCATAGAATGACTGTTTTGGTGGCACCCTCAGAGTGGAAAAACAAGGCAAATAAAGGGGCTTACGTTGATGACCTCATTTTTCCAAACCCACATTGATTGCCATTCAGCTTCTCCGACGCGAACGCGAGATCACTGTTGCGATGATATCGGGCCGGCTGATTTTCGCAGCCCGGATCAATCTTCACCGACCCCTGATCGCAGAATAGATGTGCCTCGGAGCTGAGCTTCACTGGATACTCCTTTCGCGAGTGGCCAAATTCGAGGTACCATGGGCGTAGATGAGGGCGCGGTCACATACACATCTGCTTGACGACATTGGCTGGAACATCATCAGCGAGCTGCAGGAGAACGCCCGCATTCCATTTTCCGAGCTTGGCCGGCGCGTAGGTTTGTCGACGCCGGCGGTGGTTGAGCGCGTTCGGCAGATGGAAGATGCCGGGATTATTCGCGGCTTCCATGCAGAAATCGATCCCGCGAAACTCGGGTTCGGCGTGATGGCTTTCATCCGCGTCAAGGTTTCCGGAGGTAAGCTGCAGAGCTTCGCCGAGATGGTGCGGTTATGCCCGGAAGCGCTGGAGTGCCATCGCGTGACCGGCTCCGAGTCGTTCATC
>JBEKQP010000183.1:0-9402 GCA_049519595.1 Candidatus Korobacteraceae bacterium
TGACACGGGCGGAAAGCATCGCGAACTTGTTACCAAAGCCCAGCGTGATGTAGCGGAACTTGGAATGGTCATCGCGATTCAGGAAGTTCACCATCGGCTGAACATCGAAATTCCCCTCGTTAATCGGGCTGAAATTGATCCAGCCAACCGCTATGCCACAGGTAGCCACGGCAGCAACCCAGAGGGCAACAACGGCTTTCCGGGAATAGCGGTGGATGAGCGAATCCGCCAGCAGGCCGATAAACGGAATGGCCATCAGAGTCGCCCAAAAGGTGAAGCGCTCGAAGGTCAAGATATAGAAGGCGCGGCCAAGAAGCCATTTGCCAAGAGGTGTGGTGCCTCCCAGTCCCAGCAGAGTGG
The DNA here is from genome assembly GCA_049519595.1 of Candidatus Korobacteraceae bacterium. Classification (GTDB taxonomy): domain Bacteria; phylum Acidobacteriota; class Terriglobia; order Terriglobales; family Acidobacteriaceae; genus CAWBRT01. The sequence continues at coordinate 361 of JBEKQP010000183.1, forward strand.
TGATGTACCAGCCAAACAACAGCGGCCGCAAGCGGCGGTCGGACGCACCCTTCACCAGGATATAGGGGATTGCCAGGATCAGGGCCCCCATGGGGATCAGCCAGAAATTCGCTCCACTATGCCCAACCAGCAGGTAATTATCGCGGCTGGGATGGGGTATCGGCATCTGGGTGATCGGGTTGTGAAGCAACCCTATGAAATATGGGAGCAAAATAATGAGCGAGCCAACCGCGTTGCAGGCGGCAAAGAACAACGTCCGCAAAGCAATGCCTTGAGTCGATGCGTTGGCGCCCTCATCATGGCGATCGATGAACGACAGCCAAATCACTGGCGCTGCGAACAAGACACCGCCAAAAAGAAATGTAACGTGGTGTGCCGCAGCGGCCGTGAGGCTGAGAACCAAACCTTTTGCGAAGTCCGAAAAACGACCCAACCGATTCCAATTGTAGAAGTAAGGAAGCGCAAGGAGCGTTAACGCCGCTGCCGTTGTCGTTGGTAACTGCCCTGACTGGTACACCAGCATCGCCAGCGACCCGAGGAAGATCGAAGCGATTGCGGCATAACTTGCCGACCGCTCGCTTACCCAGAGCCGCGAGTAACGGTAGACACCCGCGACCAGCAGCAGCACGACGATCAACTGCACCACCATGTACGCCATTGTCAGCCCCATCAAATGGGAAAAAAGAGCTATCCACTGGTGTGTCAAAGGCGGATACGAGGTCTGTGAAAAACCCGCAAACCAGTTCTGGTTCCAGGGGTTAAACCAACTCTTTGCGTAATGTGCCGCAAAAAAGATGTGGGTACTGGCGTCATAGGAGTTGGCCGGCAGTTGCAACAACAGCAACGGGCCGTGCACCGCTAATGCCAACAGCACAATTGCCATTGGAGGGATCGGGCGGCGGGAATCGTCTATCGACTTCTGTGGCAAGGGAACATCCTCCGCGCTTTCTTCAGGTGGTTTGATTCCCTGAATAGCTGGAAAGTTTGCTTGTGAGAACATGAATTCCTTTTTTTGCCGATTTTGGACGTTATTTCCGTCCCTCAGTCGGAATCTGGAGTCCCAGTTGAAGCATGCCGGTGTCCCTGATAGGAATTTTGTCTCTAGAACCTGAGCTCCGGAAACAGCCGTTCGCTGCTGAATTGCATCGGAACAATAGTCAGCTACTTTGCGGGCAGTCCCCCCGCGAACGCGCAACCGAGTGTCCCACGTGAAAAGAAGCTCGAGGGTTTTGATCTGTTCCCTGCTTGCAGTTTGTTCTGCCGCCTTGGTTTCGGCGCAGACATTTGATATTGGAGGCGAACAGCAGCAGCACGCGAATACGCCGTCCAACGAGAGCACCAGGACAAACGTGAATTCTGGCCAGAAGAACGCACCCCCCCCACAAAGCTCGGGCAGCCAGTTGGGATGGGGTAGCAGCATCGAGGTCGGCCGCAACGCCAGGGCTGCCGAAGATGCGCTACGGCACGGGAATCCCTCGGCTGCCGCCGACTTTGCGGCGCGCGCCGTCAAGGCCGCCCCGCAGGATGCAAAGCTTTGGTTTCTGCTGGGGTACACCTCGCGTTTGGCCGGACGTTTCGCACAGTCGCTGCAAGCCTATGACGAAGGTCTGCGGTTGCATCCCTCAGACTTGGATGGACTGTCAGGGAAGGCGCAGACCTACGCTCGCATGGGCCGCATAGACGACGCAAAGAAGGTGCTTCTGCAAGTGATCAACGCCAGCCCGCGCCGCGAGAATGATCTGCTGATGGCTGGCGAGCTGTTTATTCAATCGAACGACCTGCAGGAAGGACTCAGGCTGCTGTCGCGTGCTGAAGCCATTCATCCGACATCGCATGCGGAGCTGATGATGGCGGTCGCCTACATCAAGCTGAAGCAGCCAGACCGCGCGCGGCAGTTGCTGGATCAGGCCAGAATGCGCGACCCGCATAATCCCATGGTCTTTCGTGCTGTCGCCAACTATTACCGCGAGGAGCACGATTACAAGGCCGCGATTTCGACCTTGAAAAATTCTCCGGTGTTCAACAGCGACGTGCTGGCTGACCTCGGATACAGCTACGAACTAAACGGCGATAAGCAGGAAGCCGCCGACTCCTACGCCAAGGCTGCCAAGTTGGCTCCGAACCAGATCGGGCTGCAGCTTAGCGCGGCGGCCGCATTCATGCGCATTGGGCTGCTGGACAAGACGCGCGAATATCTTGGCCGTGCGTCAATTCTTGACGCTAATCATTACCGGCTGCACGCCTTGCGGGCACAGCTCGCCAAGATGGAGGACCGCGCCCAGGAAGCCGTCCGCGAGTACAACACGGCGATTGCGAATCTGCCCGAGGGTACCCCCCCGGAAGGGCAGCTCTACCCGATTCAGCTGCGGCTCAACCTGTCGGAGCTTTACCGCGACGCGGGCGACGATATGAACGCGCGCCGGCAGATTACGGCTGCCGAGCAAATGATGGATCAGCTGCACATCGAGGGTACCGCGAGAGCCGAATTCCTGCGCGTCCGGGCGGCCATAAGAACTGCCGGCCAGGATTACAGCGGTGCCGAGGCCGACTTGAAGCAGGCGGCAAAGCTCGATCCGGAGAACCTGAACATCACGCTGCAATACGCCGCGCTGCTCTGGAAGATGGACCGCAAGCAGGAGTCGCGGGCGACGTATTCAACCGTGTTGCAGAAGGACCCGCGAAACCGATTGGCGATGGAAGGCCTCGGCTACCTGGCGCGCGATGAAGGTGATGCCAAGACCGCCGAGAAGTTCTTCGATCTGTATGCTCGCGAATATCCGGACGACTACGTGCCGTTTCTCGCGCTTGGCGATCTGTACACCGCAACGCATGAGTTCGCCAAGGCAGAGCTGAATTACCTGAAGGCATACAAACTAGCGCCGACCAATGCCGTCGTGGTCGCAAACGGGGCAAACGCCGCGATCGAAGCGCGACAAGTGTCTCTGGCCGGCGAGTGGATTGCGCGAGCCAAAGGAAAGATGCTGGATGATCCCCGTGTCATGCGGGAGACCGAGCGCTACCTGTTCCACAGCGGCAAATACCTCGAGTCGGCACAAGTTGGCTATAAGGTGATCCAGCAGCTTCCCAAGGATCGCAACGCCTCGGTCTATCTTGGCTACGACTTATACAACCTCGGACGCTTCGACGACGTACTCGGCCTTGCTGAGCAATACGAAGCTATTTTGCCGAAGGAAGCCAATTTCCCCCTGCTTGCCGGACACGTGCACAAGCAGAATCAGTTATTGGGTGAAGCAGTCGACGATTATTCGCGCGCGATCGAGCGCGATCCGAACATGGTCGACGCTTACGTCAACCGCGGATACGTGCGCAATGACATGCAGAACGCCGAGGGTGCGATCCAGGACTTCGAAGCGGCGCTGCGGCTCTCGCCCAATAGTGGTGTGGCGCACCTAGGCATGTCATTCTCGCAACTGGAGCTGCACCATGGCCGCATTGCGCTCGAGCAGGTGGAACTCGCCGAGAAGCAATTGGGTGAATCTGGCGCTACGCACTTGGCGCGGGCAACGGCATTCCGCCAGCAACGACTGTTGCGCCCGGCCGAACGCGAATATCTTGCCGCCATCAAATTCGCTCCCGACGACCTGAAGTTGCAGCTGGCTCTTGCCGATACGCAAGACCGCGAGCGCCGCTATCAGGACGCGATTCACACCCTCAACGATGCCCTGCGTCTCTCGCCCGATGATCCGCTGATCTATGCTTCGCTGGCGCATGCCCATGCCGAGCTGCACGACCGCGAGCAGACACTGCGGTATGTTGCCGCAGCGGAAAAGCTAAGCCCTGATCAGTCGGCGATTCTGCTGAACACGGGCGACGCGCTACTCACGCTGGGAGATCGCCAGGCCGCCATGGAGCGGTTCTCCCGCGCTCTGCAAGCACCTGACGGCAACCGGGTGGAAGCTCGCCTGGCGATCGCGCGGCTGTTCGAGCGCGAAGGAAAAAACAATGATGCACGCCAACAGATCGCATTGTCCCTGGCGGAAGCACGCATCGGAGAAGCCGAGCCGGTGTCGGCCGACAACCTGATCGAAGCCGGCAATCTGCTGCTCGCGATGAACGATTTCGATCTTGCGACCAAGTATTTCCAGCGTGCCAAGGCGGCCGGCGCAGCCGACGAGGTGGTCGCTCTCGGCATGGCCAACACCCTGCTCGCTCAGGGCGAGACGCAGCAGGCACAGAACGCATTGGCCGCCATCGGGAACTCCGATACTTTCAAGGACAACTACGACTATGCATTGACAATGGGCAACATCTACCGCCAGCGGCACGACAACAGCCACGCCATGCTTGCTTTTGCTCATGCCAACGAACTGGGTGGCGGCGATGAAATTGCGGAGCGCTCCATGCAGGAGGCATCAGGGCAAGAGGGCCTGCCGGTAACCAAGAAGATCAGTGTCGATACCGACTTCGACCTGCATGGCCTTATGGATGACGCGACGGTTTACCAACTGAGCGCGCTTGCCAACGGGGCCGGCCCGAGCAATCTGCCCAGCCCCTTCAACTCGTTGGAGACTGTCTGGACAAATGGGTTTCGCATGCACCAGGAAGGCATGCCCTTGATCAGCGGCTTTTTCCAGTTGCGGAATGCGCGCGGCCAATTTGCCTTTCCCAATGAGGGGTTGGTTTTCAACCGCGACACCTTTGATTACAACTTCAATGGCGCGCTGAATCCAGTTCTGCACATTGGACGAAACACGCTTGCCTTCAACACTGGAATGCAGTTCACGGTGCGCCGCGACACGGAGTCACCGGTGCAGATGAACCAGAACCTGTTCCGGCAGTTTGCCTACGTCTCCTCCAACTCGTTCGGAAACTGGCTTGCGGTGCAGGGCAGCGCTTTCCACGAGTCCGGACCATTTTTGGAGCAGAATCTCAGCTCCAGCGAAGTCGGCGCTCGCATCCAATTCACGGTCGGGCGGCCCTGGGGACGCACGCAGTTGATCACGGCATATTCGGTCCGTGACCTGACGTTCAATCCTATGCCCACCGAGTTCTACTCGACGGTTACTTCGGGGGGTCTGCAGCACCAGTTCGGAAAGAACCTAAAGGTGGCAGTCCTGGCCGACTACATCCGCTCCTGGCGCGTGCAAGGCCAGAGTTCCTGGTTTGCACAGGCGCTCAGGCCGGCTGGCGAAGCGCACTACAAATTTGACAACCGGTGGAGCGCGGATGCCAACTTTTCGTTCTCGCGTGGTCAAGGATTTCATTCCTATGACAACGTGCAGAACAGTTTTTTCATCTCTTATACAAAACCAATTCGCCGCTCAATGGAAGATGTGGGCGGCTCCGTTCCGGTCGAGTATCCACTTCGATTCTCTTTCGGAATTGAAACTGCGGACTATTTCAATTTTACTGGCCACGGCCAGACCATCATTTATCCAATGGTGCGTTTGACGGTGTTTTAGGCCAGGGGGCCCGATGAAAATCTGTCTGGTTACTGCGTTCCCGCCGAGTCGGCGGGGCTTGAACGAATACGGGTATCACATCGCCAAAGAGTTGCAGCGGGATCCCCTGCTCAGTCTTACGGTGTTGGCGGACGAGCTTGAATCGTCGCAACCCGAGGTTGAGGGGTTCGACGTTCTCCGTTGCTGGTCCTTTGACAAGCTGTCGAATCCGCTTCGCCTGCTCAAAGCTATTCGTGATGTTAAGCCGGATGTTGTTTGGTTTAACTTGCTGTTCTCGACGTTCGGAAACCAACCCGTCGCTGCCTTTGCCGGTCTCTCGATTCCGGCTCTGATGCGGCTATCGGGTTTCTACACCCACGTTACACTGCACCACCTGATGGATAATATTGACTTAGGGCACGCAGGTGTGCGTTTTCCCGGCGTCTACCGCGCTGCGGGACGTTTTGCCACCCATGTGCTTCTGATGGCCAACTCCGTCTCGGTGCTTTTGCCTGCCTACCGCCGCACTTTGATGGAGAGATACGGCGGCGAAAATGTTCACTTTCGCGCGCACGGTATTCTTTCGGCCAGGCCCGAGACGCCTGATTTTGCTCAGCGCGGCAATCCCCACCACCGTATTCTGGCATTTGGCAAGTGGGGCACCTATAAGCGCCTTGAATTGCTGATCGAGTCATTTGCCAAAGTGCATGAGCGCATGCCGGAGGCGCGGCTCGTAATCGCCGGTTCGAATCACCCCAAGGCGCCCGGCTACGTCGAATCGGTCGCGGAGCGCTTCCGCGATAACCCTTACATCAACTTCACGGGCTACGTGGCGGAAGAGCAGATCCCTGATCTGTTCCGCACCGCCTCGGTCATGGTCATGCCGTATTCCTCCGCAACCGGTTCCAGTGGAGTGGCGCACATTGCCTGTCAATACGGCGTTCCGATCATCTGTGCCGACATCCCCGACTTTCGGGAGATGGGGGACGACGAACGGCTGGCAATCCAGTTCTACAAGACTGGCGATCCTGATGACCTGGCTAATTGCGTTTGCAAAGTAATCACTGACGTTCCGCTAATGCAAGAGATGGCGGAGCAGAATTTTTCAGCGGCGTTACGCATGACGATGCCGCAGATCATGCGTCAATACCTGCGCTCCTTTGACTTGCATAAGCATCAGCGCGCACTGGAACCGCTTTCGCGCTTTCGTCGTCTCCCAGGATGGGTGCCGTCGCGCTCGGCGATCTTCCGTGCTGCAACTCCCAGGTGGACACCATGGATGTAAGGGCGATTCTTTTGATCGGGGGCAAGCCGGAAGCCTCCAGTGAGCATTTCACCGGCGTGCCGCTGGCGATGCTGGATCTGCTCGGGGCCAGTCTGCTGAACCGCGTTACGCATCGCATGCATCAGCAGGGCATCAGCTCGATTGCAGTCGTCTCTGAATATGACCAGTTTCCGGATCGCAATCTCAGCCATGATCTTCGTTGGTTCAAAGCGGCGAACGGCCAGTTCTGGCGATTTGCCGAAGCGGTCTTCAACGATTTCGCCCAGAACGGGGCCGAACTGATCGTGGTTTTGCGCCTCGGTCCCTACGTGACTGTCGACTACGAAAAGCTGGTGCAGTTTCACCTTGACCATCACAGCCGGCTGACGCAAGCCTGCGATCAACAAGGCGAAGCGCTGGATGTGTTTGTGATCAGCGCCTCTCGGCGTAACGACGCCGCGTTCATCTTCCGCAACATGCTGGAACGCTTCCGGGTACCGCCCGATGTGTTCCCCTTGGATGAGCGCCAGAACCGCTTGCAAACCATCGCGGATTTTCGCCGCCTCGCATTGGAGTCGTTCGCCGGCAAAACCGGCATCGAGCCACAAGGCGAGCAGATCAAGCCCGGTGTGTGGGTCGCTCCAGGCGCGCGGATTCACCGTGAAGCACGGATCGTGGCACCCGCCTATATCGGCGCTTACGCGCGCGTTCGCGCATTGGCGGTCGTCACCCGCGGCAGTGTCATAGAACGCAACTCGCTGATCGACTGCGGCACGGTGGTCGAGAACTCCACCGTCCTGCCATTCAGCCAAATCGGCGCTGGACTCGACGTCAGTTTTTCCGTAGTCGGGTTCCGGCACGTTTTTCATCTGCAACGCCAAGTGAATGTCGAGATCGCCGATGAAAAACTGGTCGACATGGCATCCACCAGCGCCGCGGTCAGGGCGCTGAGCGACATGGTTAGCCTGGCTCTTTATATGCCGAAAGCTTTGCTTTCGAACCTGCGCGAAAAGAGAAGGGAAAGCCCGGCCACCCTGCCGGAAGCAGTCCAGGCGATACCGCCTTCTCTGTCGACCGCGACGGTCGAGCATCAAGATCGCGCCGATCGTCATTTTGCACCCGAGTTGATGGCAGCGAGGAGATATGGAAACGAGTAGACCGGTGGTTGTAAAGCGAGTTCCCGAGCGGGTCAACCTGAAAGAAGCCCGCAAGTTCATGCGCGCGGTCGAACCGATATTGCAGTCTGACCGGCCGCAGGTGGTTTTGGATCTTTCCAACGTGCGGCAACTGGATTCAGCGGGCGTCGACATGCTGCTGCACTGCATGAGCGAAGCGATGAAGCGCGACGGGGACGTAAAGCTGGCCGCGCCTTCGGCGGAAGCCATGGTGATCCTCGAGTTGACCCGCACCGGCCGGCTGTTCGAGATTTACGATTCGGCGACGGATGCCGCGCGAAGCTTCAGCAGCTTCCTGCCCAACGTCATGCGGCAGTTCTCCGCGCCGGAAACCCGACCCATTCCACTTCCAAGCGCTGGTTCGAAAGTGACGGCGAGTCACGTTCAGCCGGGCGGAAACAACGAAAACGCGGCATGAGTTCCAAGCAACACGCCGTATTCGAGTGGGCGGAGCGCAAGGCGGGCTTTGCGGACCGGTTGCTGGACTCCCGGCAATCGCGTGGCCTGGTATTGTCCGGCAGCGTGATCATGCTGGTCGGTTCGGGCTTCGTGAGCCTGGCTAATTTCGGCTACAACATCAGTGTCGCTCATCTGTTGGGTCCCGGCGACTTCAGTCATGCGGCGGCGGCGGTCACGCTGCTCATGCTCGCCTCCTGCATCAACCTGGCGTTTCAGTTGGTCGCGGCCAAATTCATCGCGCGTAACCAGCAAGCAGGCGGGCGCGCCGCTGTCTACCGGACGCTGATGCGCCAGGCCTGGAGCGTGGGCCTGGGCCTCTGTGTCACGCTGTTGCTGTTGAGCGAGCCAATCTCTCACTACCTGCGCCTGCCGTCCAAGCGGCTGATCGAAGTGCTTGCGCTTGGCATGTTGTTCTACATCCCCTTGGGTGTGCGGCGTGGAGGAATGCAGGGTACCTGCCAATTCGTCCGCCTGAGCGTCAATCTGATCGCCGAGGCCCTGGTGAAGTTGATCGCGGCGGTTGCCTTTGTGCTGATGGGAGCCGGCGTAATGGGCGCCGTGGGGAGCATTTCTCTGTCGGTGTTCGCCGCCTATCTGCTGCCCGCCGGAGATGCCGCTTTGCGCGGTGAAACCGGGCCAGGGCAGGTAGCTTCCTTCAGCGAGGGCGTACAGGCGATCATCTTTTTTGTGGGGCAAGTCATTATCAGCAACATCGACATCCTGATGGTGAAGCACTACTTCG
>JBEKQP010000184.1:0-9349 GCA_049519595.1 Candidatus Korobacteraceae bacterium
ATGGCCATGAGCACTGTCAATAGCAATCAGGTCAACTTTGTTGCGAATCAACTCCTGCGCACGCTCCAGAAAATCTCCGGAGGCCCCGATCGCGGCGCCAACCCGCAATCGTCCTTGCGCGTCCTTGGCTGCGCCCGGATACTTCAATTTCTTTTGAATATCCTTAACCGTGATCAGGCCCTTGAGTTCGTACTTGTCGTCCACCACCAGCAGCTTCTCGACCCGATGCTGATGCAGGATCCTTTCGGCCTCCAGCAACGTCGTGCCGATGGGAACCGTGATGAGGTGGTCCTTGGTCATCACCTCGCTGATGGGAATTTCGGTGCGGCTTTCAAAGCGCAGGTCACGATTGGTGAGAATTCCAACCAGTTTGCGGTCCTTGGTAATCGGCACGCCGGAAATCCGGTAGCGGCGCATCACTTCCAGCGCATCGGAAATTTTTTCGTCGGGCGACATCGTGATCGGGTCCACGATCATGCCGCTCTCGGAGCGCTTTACCTTGTCGACTTCGCCCGCCTGCTGCTCGATGGTGAGGTTGCGGTGAATAATGCCAAGACCTCCCTGCTGCGCCAGGGCGATTGCCATGCGCGACTCGGTCACGGTATCCATCGCCGCGCTGATGACGGGAATATTCAGCGCAATCTTCTGGGTTAGGTGGGTTCGCGTGTCCACTGTTGCCGGCACCACATCAGACTTGGCCGGCAGCAGCAACACATCGTCGAAGGTCAGCGCCTCAGGGACAGGGAACTGTATCATTGCGGTATTCCTGATTGGGATGGAGCGTTAAACATTGATTGTAGGTTCGGAAGCTACTACTAGGCAAACGTCTGAGTCTCTATTCTGAAGCAGGCTCCGTAACGCCGGTTTGCGCCTGGTGCCGGTGAAACAGATGGCGGCTGATGTCAGGCCAGAACTCAACGAAAATGGCGCCAATCGCGCCTTCAGCGGTAACTGTAAGGGCATTCTGAACCGTCAATCCAAGGCCGCGATCACTCGCGGGGTAATAAGCGTTGGAAATCCCTCCGGAGACGAAGTTCCCGAGCACATTGGCATAGTTTGGCCCCCGCGTACCGTTGTCGTTCTTGGTGATCACCGTGGTGGAAATGGCATAAAAGAAACGTTTCTTAAAACTGCCGCTACCCTTGCGGAAATACCTCGGATCCTCATGCAACAAAATGGGCAGAATCGCATTTCCCCACAGCAACCCGTCGAACTGATCGGCGTAGGCCGCGCCAAACCGCTTGGCGTATCCCTGCGCACCCTGACCGTAGCCCGCAAAATTATCTTCGGCCTGATTCAAGCCGGCAGACAGCCCGGAAGCAACGAACTGGAACGGATCGGCAGCGCTCTTGAACATCAATTGGAACTTCTGACCGGGACTGAGCGGCGCTGCGTTCTGAACATTGGTGGTATTGAAATTCGGTATCACTCCCAGAATTCGTTGCTTCTCCTGTTGCTTCAATTCTTCCGCTGCTCTTTCCCGGTCCGAGAGTTGCTTTGGCTTGTTTTCGCCGCTTTGGGCAGAGGAAGCAGAGGGTGGAGTTGCTTCGGGAGGCGTCGCGGTTTGTGCCCACGCGCCCGTAACGATACACAACGCAACCATCGCGGTTGGTGCTAACTTGAACAAAACAGTATGGCGCACGATCACGAGTGTTCCTTGCCTACTAAAGTTTTCCAGGTTTCAATGACCGGTTCGCGGCTCGCTCCATCATGCAGAGCAATTTCGGAGTCGGTATGCCCTGAATATCAATATAGCCGACGGGCTGTTCACCCGACTCTTTTTAGCATATACCTTCCAATAATTCCGTCTCACCATCTTGATTATTCCGAGGCAAACTTTATCGTTGCCGTTCGCTTCCCAAAGGCCCGCCGGTAGCCGCTTTTCCATGCCGGGTTGTCGTCAGACGCCTGATATCGGGAAGAAACTCTCGCATCACGTTGAAGCCCGCCGTTATTCCAAGGCTGGTCAGCGCGGTGGTGGCGGTGTGGCTGATTCCTCTGTGCCCCTCTGGATAGTAGCTGTTGGATATCGCCGACGACGTCAGGGCCGCCGCCAACCGTGAGTAATTGATTTGCCGGTCGCCATTGTCAGCCCGGGTAATGGCGACGCGCGACACTGAATACGCTATCCGACCGCCTATGCCACCCGAAGTCTTGGGATAGTAGCGGGGATCCTGGTGCAACAGGCTCGGGAAGGCCCATGTCCCAAGCAGATGGTTGCTAACTTCGTTGGCGGTAGCCGCGCCAAAGTGTTTGCCAAATCCCACCGGTCCCCATCCGAATCCAGAGTTGTCAAGCAGGGCTTCCGAGAAGCCTGTGGCCAGCAACGGTGAACCCAGCATGAAGGGCGTGCGAGCATCGCGAAAGAATAGGCCGAATTTTTCTTTTGGGCTGAGGGGCTTCTCCTCTGGTGTGGCGACGTTTGCCAGGGGGATCATTTTGAAAAAACGCGGCTCGGTCTGATCTTCCCGTCCTCCCGATTTTTCCTGCTGCGGCTGCGATGGTTTCCGCTCTGGCTTGCCCGTCTGGGAGCTCTGGATCTCAGGTACGGGTGTCGGCTGCGTTTGCTGCGCAAAGCTGCTTCCGCAGGCCAAAACGGCTGCCAAGGCTATTCGAAGCAGATCGCGATTGCGGTCCATCAGCCATGAGACGCATCCGCGAGGAGAGGCGAGCATCGTAATAGCGAGCTGCCGGAAACCTGAGCTTTCTCGCTGCATCTAATTGTAAGTGATCGCTTAGGATCAGCAGTTCGGTTGTTTTTGCCATATTGGCGGCGTATACTAGCCATTGAGCTGCGCCAGCTTAGGCTGGTGATTCGTGCGGTGGGCGAAAGCCCACCTTTTGTTTGTCTCCCCTACATGGAGATTGTCGAACGCAGGTAAAGATTCAGCCTGTCAGGGAACGTTCGCTTGAGTATGGGAAAACGCACCTAGCTGGCTGGAGGAAGACGTACCGGAACAACTCCTCGGCTGGCTGGCGGACTGGCCGCCGGCTTGCTTGTCAGCCGGGCTTATACCCGGTACGAGTCGGTTGGAACGATGGCTTTCACACTTGATCGCGTCAAGGAAATCGCGGAACGCGTCGCCTCCTCGAGCGGCCTGGAACTGGTAGAACTGGAACTGCGGGGCAGCGGCAAAACGCGTCATTTGCGTGTTTTCATTGACAAACCGCAGGGTGTTACACACGAAGATTGTGCCCATTACAGCCGCGAAATCGGGACGATTCTCGATGTCGAGGATGCCGTACCTGGCGGATCTTACGTGCTTGAGGTTTCTTCTCCGGGTCTTGACCGGAAGCTGCTGAAACCCGCGGACTTTGAGCGTTTCCAGGGAAGTCTCGTGAAATTCAGCACGCACGAACCGATCGATGGGAACCGCCACTTTCAAGGGCGGCTGGTTCAGTTTGACGGCGGCCAGTTAACGGTGGATCTGGGTGCGGTAACCAGCAAGAAGAAGGTGCAGCAGCAAGGTTCAGGCATCCTTAAGGTTGCCTATTCCAACGTCGAAAAGGCGCAACTGGTTCCTGAGTTCTAGACCACCGACGGCGGAGCTGTTCCGTGACGATTTCGTTGTTTGTGGAAGGTGATTCCTATGCCTAGTGAACTGTATAACGTCATCGACGCCTTAAGTCGGGAGAAGGGGATCGACCCGCAGATCGTCGTCTCGGCCGTGGAGGACGCCATCGTTGTCGCCACCCGCAAGTATTACAAGACTCAGGAGAACCTGAGAGCCGTGTTGGACCGTGAAAGCGGCCATATACGCGCCTATGCGGTGAAGCAGGTTGTCGGCACTCCCGATGAAGTTCTCGATCCGAATGGCCAAATCGCTCTCGACGACGCACGCAAGTTCAATGCTGAAGCTGAAGCCGGTGGCGAGTTGCTGATCGAGAAACCGACGGACGTGCTCGGACGCATCGCCGCGCAATTGGCGAAGCAGGTAATCTTCCAGAAAGTGCGCGAGGCCGAGCGCGACACGGTTTACAACGAGTACATCGGCCGCGTCGCCGAAATCGTTAATGCCACCGTCAAGCGGATCGAAGGGCAGGATTTGATTTTCGATGTCGGCAAAGCCGAAGCGCGCATGTCCAAGAAAGAGCAATCACGGCTGGAGTCGTTTGCGCCGGGCGAACGGGTGCGGGTTGTCATCGTGCGGGTTGAGAAGGCTTCCAAGGGGCCGCAGGTCGTGGTTTCGCGTGCCGCTCCCGAACTCGTCAGTCATCTGTTTCAAACCGAGGTTCCCGAGATTTACGACGGGACCGTCGTGATCCGGGCAATTGCGCGTGAGGCCGGCGAGCGCACCAAGATCGCGGTGATGTCCAAGGACAAGGACGTCGATGCCGTCGGTGCTTGTGTCGGCATGAAGGGAATGCGCGTACAGTCGATCATCCGCGAACTGCGCGGAGAAAAGATCGATATCATCGAGTACCACGAAGATCCGGTGACGTTCGCAGAAAAGGCTTTGCAGCCCGCCAAAGTAAGCCGGGTGAGCGTAGTCGACAGCCAGAGCAAACACCTCGAGGTCATCGTCGACGACAGCCAGCTTTCGCTGGCCATCGGCAAGAAGGGGCAGAATGTCCGTCTGGCCGCGAAGTTGCTCGGATGGAAGATCGATATCAAGAGCGAAGAAGAGAAGCGTCAGGAAGTAGAGCAGCAAATGAGCGCGCTGGTAGGCACTCCAAGCACTCCGCTGGACAGCTTGGCGGAAGAACTTGGGGCGGGGTTGCTGGAGAAGCTGCAAAGTGCAGGCGTGAATACCATCGAAGAGTTGGCGGATATGCATCCTGAGCAGTTGGAAGCAATTCCCGGCATCGGCCCCAAGACCATGGAAAAAATCTTCTATACAATCAATAATTACTTTTCCGGTCTTGAAGGTGCCCAGGCTATCGAACCTGCGGATGTGGAAACCGCTTCGCTTGATTCCGAAGCCGGTGTGAGCGAGGACCAGACGGAGCCAGTTTCACCGGATCAAGGCGTCGATCCCGGTCCTTCAGAGGCATCGGAAGGCGTCTCGGATCAGGTTCCCGGCAGTAGCGATGAGACGGTCGAGAGCAAGCAGAATCTGGAAGCGAGTATCATCAGTGGTGGGGAAAACGCTCCCCTGACAGGCGAGGCGGAAGTTAACACCGACGAAACGCATCCGGGCGAAGATCATACGGCGCCCGAGAAGTAGTGAACACACGGTGGATGTGCGGTGCGGATGGCGTTCCTTGCAATGGCTGCGACTTTGGCTTCTGGACGTTACGAAATCGGAACCGTGAGGTAGCGATGAAGGCTTAACAGCGGGTTCTACGGAGGTAATACACAGGCGGATGAAGATTCGAATCAACGATTTGGCTCGGGAGCTGGAAGTCAAGAGCAGGGAGATCCTCGAAGTCTTGCTGAAAGTAGGAGTGACCGAAAAGAAAACTCACTCCAGCTCTATCGAGGAAGACGAAGCTGCGCGCGTACGCAGGTATGTTTTGGAGCAGCAGGGCTCAGGCCGTGAGGTGCGTCACCGTGCCAGTCCGGATGAACTCCGTCCCAAGATCGACCTGTCAAAAATCTCCAAGCCTGGTGATGCGCTGAAAGCGATCATCGAGCAAAAAGAGCATCCGCACGCTGCCTTACGTTCCCCAGCTTCTCCCATGCGTCCGCCGGAATTGGGAAAACCCCCGGCAATTCCACCGCGAGCAGTCGTTACCAAGGCAGCTCCGCGCCCCGTTGAACCGCCCGCAGTCGAGTCGGCCCGGCCTGCTCCACCAGCAGTTGAACCGACGACGCCCAAACCGCGTTTCATTACACCATCGACAGCTGCGCGCCCGGTTTTTGCTCCGCCACCATCCAAAGTCGAGCCGCCGAAAGCTCCGACCCCTCCAATCAGTGCCCCTGAACAACCCAGGGAGGAAAAAATCGATACTGCCGTTGTTGAACTCGAAGCACCGCCGGCGCCGCCGTCCGTGGCATCCGTGCCGCTTACTGCCCCGCCTTTTGAAGCTGAGCCTGAGGGGGTATCGGCCGAGGAGCCGGTACCGACAGAGCCTATCGAGGCCGCGACCCTGGTGGAACAACCGGCGGATAACGCTCAACCAGCTTCCCCGGCGCACGCGGCTACGTCGACAAAGCAGGCTGGTTCAGCTCGTTCACCGCAGACGAGCCGTCCGGCAGCGGCCGACAGAGCTCAAACTCGCCATGCAGCCGGACCTGCGTCACCGCATGCGCCCGCCGCTGGCGGAGTCCATGCCGCCCGATCGGGACAGCTTGGTCAGCAGGGTGTGGTGGGACGCCGCATGATCGTGCCCCAGACCGGTCCGCGTCCGGTTTATCACGCCCCCGCGCAGCCTTTGCGTCCGGCTACTCCGCCGGCAGCCCGCCCCACGGGCCTGCCTGTTCGCGGACAGCCGCTGTTCCAGCGCCCCCGCCCACAGCCGGGAGGAGCAGTACCGGCAGCGGGAGCACCGCCAGGCACACGTCCGGCCCCGCGTCCAGGTGAGCGCCGCCCCATGCATCCGACCCGTACCACGCCTGGTCAGGCTGGGCGTCCAATGGGTGCCCGCCCGATGGGTGCCGCTACCGGTGCCCCGCCGCCCACAGGGCGTCCCCCCGGACGTCCCGGCTCTCCGTCCCGCCGTCCGGGACAGCGCTACGTTCCGCGCGGCAAGCAGGAAGGTCCGATGAAGGGGTTTGTGCCGCCGCCGCGGCTCTCTCTTTCCACCGAGCCTCTGCCGATTACCCGCGAAATTACCATCACCGAAGGCATCAGCGTCAAGGACCTCGCCGAGAGGCTTGGCATTCGCGCCAAGGACATGATTGCCCGTCTGCTCGCGCGTGGCGTGTTTGCCACCATTAACCAGACGCTCGATGCGGAACTGGCCAACGAAATGGCGCGTCAATTCGGCGCCAGCACCAACCTCATCAGCTTCGAGGCGCAGGTGCAGCAGGACATGGAAAATCAAGCCCTTGCCGCCAACGATGAGTCGGTCTTCGCCCAGGTCACGCGTCCACCGGTGGTGACCATCATGGGCCATGTCGATCACGGCAAGACCAGCCTTCTCGACGCCATTCGCTCGACCAACGTGGCCGAGGGCGAGGCTGGCGGAATTACGCAGCACATTGGCGCTTATAAGGTGCAGATCACGGACACGAACTCACCTGCTTATGGCCGGGAGATCGTTTTTCTCGATACGCCAGGTCACGAAGCATTTACCCGCATGCGTGCCCGTGGATCGAAAGTTACCGACATTGTCGTTCTGGTGGTTGCCGCCGACGATGGCGTGATGCCACAGACACTGGAAGCTATCGATCACGCAAACGCCGCGAAAGTTCCGATTATCGTGGCCGTAAACAAGATCGATAAGCCTGGCGCACTGCCCGACCGGGTGAAGAAGCAGTTGGCGGACCGTGGGCTATTGCCTGAAGACTGGGGCGGCTCGACCGTTTTCGTCGACGTCTCGGCCAAGCAGAAGACTAACCTCAACCTGCTGATGGAGATGGTTTGCCTGGTCGCGGATATGCAGGACCTCAAAGCTGTTCCCGAGCGTTCCGCTACCGGCAGCGTGCTTGAGGCGAAACTCGATCGCGGGCGCGGCCCGGTTGCCACCGTGCTGGTTCAGAACGGTACGCTGCATGCCGGCGATCACTTCGTAGTCGGTAATGTATTCGGTAAAGTGCGCGCCATGCTCGACGATCGTGGACGCACCCTCGAAACCGCGCCACCGGCGACCCCGGTGGAGATTCTTGGGCTGGAAGGTTTGCCCCAGGCTGGCGACCAGTTCGTGGTCGTGGCCGATCGTGAAAAGGCCCGTGAAATCGCCGAGTACCGCGAGCAGAAAGCCCGCGAAGCCTCCCTGGCCAAGAGCACGCGAGTCTCTCTCGAAGGACTGGCCGAACAGATCAAGACCGCCGGAGTCAAAGAACTCCCCATCATTCTCAAGGGCGACGTGCAAGGTTCGGTGGAAGTTCTCTCCGACTTGCTCGCCAAACTCTCGAACGATCAGGTCAAGATTAGGGTGCTGCACGCCTCCGTCGGTGCCATTACTGAAACCGACGTGCTGCTGGCCTCCGCCTCGAATGCCATCATCATCGGCTTTAACGTGCGGCCCGAGCGCAAAGCACAGGAGATGGCAGCCCAGGAGAAGGTCGACATTCGCCTGCATTCGATCATCTACGAATTGCAGGACGAGATGAAGAAAGCCATGGTCGGCCTGCTCGAGCCGACAATCAAGGAAACCTATTTGGGACGCGCGGAGGTTCGCGATACCTTCCGCATTCCGAAGGTCGGTACCGTCGCCGGCTGTTTCATTGCCGACGGCACCATCAAGCGCGATTCCGAAATACGTTTGCTTCGCGACAACGTTGTGGTCTTCAAGGGAAAGATCGCTTCGCTGCGCCGCGTCAAGGAAGATGTCTCCGAGGTGCGCAATGGATTGGAGTGCGGTATCTCGATCGCCAATTACAATGACGTCAAGATCGGCGACGTTATCGAGGCCTACCTCACCGAGCGCATTGCGGCGGAGATGATGGCGTAGAGCCAGTCTAGCCGTTGCCGATGGTTGAAAATGAAAGCCGGGCTCCGCGAAAGCGGGGCCCTTTCCACACGGGCGCGTTCCTCGGCCTATGCATATTGCCCATCTCACGCTTGAGCTTCGCATGGAAGCTGCTCACTCGCTGAAAGACAAGCGCCAGGTCACGCGCAGCTTGAAAGACCGTTTGCGCGCGAGCTTCAACATCGCCGTGGCCGAAGTCGAAGTAACGGATCTGTGGCAGCGGGCCACGATTGCAATTGTTAGCGTGTCGGAGTCACGCGACTACCTGGAAGGTCTGATGAAACACGTCGAATCGGCCGCGACCCGCATTGCCAACAACTGCGGGGCCGAAGTCGTCGACTCCTTTGTCGATTTCGTTTGCTAGCAGGCTGGTGAAAAACTATTCTCCGAGCAGATTCGAGCAATTCGCCTTTGTCTGCGACCGATCGGGCATGCCGTTGGCGGAGCCGCTCCGATCGCTCGAAAAACATGTTAAATTAAGTAGTTTTCCGGCCATAATCTATGCCGCTGGAATGGAGTTGAGGTGGAAAGTCGCGGGCAAAAGCATCATAAGCAGCGTCGCATCGAGGCCTTCAAGGAAGAACTGATCACGATTCTCGGCGGAGAACTTGGCGATCCTCGAATAGGTTTGCTCACTGTCAACGAGGTCGTCATGAACGAGGGTGGCAAAGCGCTCCGCGTCTATGTTGCCGTCGCGGGGTCGGAAGAAGAAGTCCAACAAACTATGCAAGGTCTGCTCTCGGCCACCAGCTTCATCCGTCATGAATTGGCGGAAAATCTGAGTCTACGCCAACCACCCGAGCTGTCGTTTCACATCAGCTCTCAGAAT
>JBEKQP010000185.1:0-9339 GCA_049519595.1 Candidatus Korobacteraceae bacterium
GATAGCTGAGATTTACGAAACGCAGATCGGGAAAGCTCCTGTTCCAGTCATTGGAGACGTGCTCCAGCACAAGTCGTATGGCCTGCGTTTGTCCCGGGGAAAGAGGCGCCAGGCTGAGGTCGACGGCGTCTTCGTATCCGCCCAGCTTGTTGGTGTGGAGCACGCGTATGGGGACAACTTCCTTTTGCACGACTTCGTTGAGGGTGTTGCGGAAGGTCAACTCGGCCCGCGCCCCAGTGACGGTCTTATCGCCGGTGTTTGCCACGCGGCAATCAAGATAGGTAACGGTGGCACCGACAAAGTTGTTGGCCCGGCTGATCTGCATTCCAGAAATCTGCAGCTTCTGCGCATAGGGATCGGGAGCAGACGGCGATTTCCTTCCCTGGCGACTGAAGATTACGATCGCAGCAAGCACGACAATCACAATTCCAATCCCGATTAGAATCGGAGTCCAATTTCGCTCCTGGCGGGTTTGGAAGGGCGTAAACGACTCTGGAAGCGGGTCTGGCATATGTCACCCCATGTGGCCCGAACCACAACTCCGGGATCTTGGCGCGTCCCGGGGAGCGGGTCAAGCCCTTCAGGGTCTCCGGGGCACATTCTACTCCGGTTGCCCGCGCAAGACCGTACCCTTTTTGATCTCAGGCAACACGGGCCGGCAAGAGCGAGAGCGGATCATGTCAGAGTTGAAGAATTTCGCTTGTAATAATCGTCCGGAGGGCCGATCCCTCAGGGCCTAAAGGCCGCGCGTATGCAGCATCTATTCGGCGCGGCTGAAGCCGCGCCCCTTCAAGGACGAGGCACCCGGCTACTCGGGCGCGCAGTGGAGCTGCCCTTTGTTTGCAGTACAGGAACAAAAGGTGGCTCGACTTCGCTCGCTGCGCTCACTCAGAATGACACTTCAAAGCTATTGCGCACCTCTCGGAATGGCCCACGTCAACCCAACGACGGGGCGGGACGTGGAGTACCCGGCTTCCGACCCCACATTAGCTGCGCCTGCGGCTCCGCAAATGTGGGCCACCAGAGGAAGGTGGGTCACCATCGAAAATCTGAAATCAACAATCAACAATCTGAAATAAAGTAACCCTATTCTCCGGCGACGGTCATGCCGTCGATGCGGAGGGTGGGACAGGCGACCGAGCCGCGAAACTCGAGATCGCTGCCGATTTCAGAGATATTTCGCAGCATGTCTTTCAGGTTGCCGGCGACAGTGATCTCCTCGACGGGGTAGGTTAGCTCGCCGTTGACGATCCAGAGTCCGCCAGCGCCGCGCGAGAAATCGCCCGTAACCAGGTTGACTCCGAAGCCGAGAAACTCGGTGACGTAAAGACCATCCTTGACGTCGGCGATGATCTGTTGCGGAGTCTTTGCGCCAGGCTGCAGAAAGAAGTTGCCGGAGCCGATGCCGGGGGTACCGGCCAGCCCGCGCGAGGCGTTGCCGGTGGTGACGAGGCCAAGTTTCTTGGCGGCGTAGGTGTTGAGCAGATACGACTTGAGTACACCATTTTCGACCACGACTGTCCGCCGCGTCGGCACACCCTCGCTGTCGAAGGGGCTGCTGCCGAAGCCGCCGCGGATGGTGCCGTCGTCGATCACGGTAACGTTTTCACCGGCAATCTGCTCGCCGAGCTTGCCGACGAGGAAGGAGGCGTTGCGATAAATGCTGTCGCCGTTGGCCGCCTCGAAGATGTGGCCGAGCAGGGAGCGCGCGACCTGGGGATCGAAAATAATGGGAACGCGGGCGGTCTTGACTTTGCGCGCGCCGATGCGCCGCAGCGTGCGTTTGGCAGCCGTCTGGCCAACGGATTCGGCGGATTCCAGCTTGCTCATGGTTCGCGAAACCGAGTACCAGTAATCCCTCTGCATGTTGCCCTGTTCGTCGCGCGCGATGGGGACGGCGGAAACTGAGCAGTAGGAGCTTTGGAATTCGCCCAGGAATCCATGCGAGTTGGCCAGCACTTTGCGTCCGGTGGCGACATCGAAGGAGCCGCCTTCGGAGTTCGAGATTCGCGGGTCGAAATCGAGCGCGGCGCGTTCGGCGCGGCGGGCGTAGTCGATACGATCGGCGGCGGAAAGCGAATTCACGTCGTCGTAATAGAGGTCGAGATCGCCGTCGATGGAGCCGAGTTGCGAAGCCTCGGGGATGCTGGCAAACGGGTCCTCGGTGGTGACCTTGGCCAATTCCAGGGCGGAGTCGATCATCTGTTGCACGCCCTGCGGCGAAAGATCGCTGGTCCAGGTGCTGGCCGCCCGCTGACCGACGAAGACCCGGATGCCGAGGGCTTTGCTGCCGGATTCCTTGAGGGTTTCGACCTCGCCCAGGCGGACCACGGTGGAGAATTCGGTGCCGTCTCGAATGACGCATTCGGCGGCGGTAGCACCGCACTGCATGGCGCGGCTGACCACGCCGGAGGCGATCTCTTTCAATTCAAGTTGCGCGGTGGCAGCGGTTGTTGTCTCGGTCTCGGTGTTCATTGCGCGCTCCCCGTGCCGCCGACGGTGAGGCGGTCAATCTTTAGAGTTGGAATGCCAACGCCAACCGGTACCGACTGGCCATCCTTGCCGCAGGTGCCGACTCCCTCATCGAGTTTGAGATCGTTGCCGACCATGCTGACGCGGGTAAGAACGTCGGGGCCGTTGCCGATGAGGGTAGCGTTCTTCAGCGGCGCAGTGACTTTGCCGTCTTCAATCAGGTAAGCCTCAGAGGCGGAAAAGACGAACTTGCCATTGGTAATATCCACCTGGCCGCCGCCGAAGTTCACGGCATAGACGCCGTGCTTGACCGAACGGATGATGTCTTCGGGAGAATCCTCGCCAGCCAGCATGTAGGTGTTGGTCATGCGGGGCATGGGGATGTGCTCGTAACTCTCGCGGCGTCCGTTGCCGGTGTTCGGCAACCCCATGAGTTTGGCCGAGAGCCGGTCACTGAGATAACCCTTGAGAATTCCCTTCTCGATCAGAACCGTGTTGCTGGTGGCGTTGCCTTCGTCGTCGACATTGAGCGAGCCGCGGCGGCTGGGCAGGGTGCCGTTATCGACGACCGTACACTTGTCGCTGGCTACGCGGCGGCCGAGCAGGCCGGAAAAAGCCGAGGTCTGCTTGCGATTGAAGTCGGCCTCAAGTCCGTGGCCGATGGCTTCGTGCAGCAGAATGCCGGGCCAGCCCGGGCCCAACACCACTTCCATTTCGCCGGCCGGGCACTCGCGCGCATCGAGTTGAATGATGGCCTGGCGAGCCGCCTCCTGAGCGAAGTGCTCGGGAGTTTTTTCGGTCAGAAAGGCTTCCATGCCGTGGCGTCCGCCGCCTCCGGCGGTGCCGCGGGCGGAGGTTTCGCCCGAGCGGGCGATGACAAAGACGTTCATCCGGGACATCGGCTGCACGTCTTCTGCGAATGTGCCATCGGAGCCGATGATGAGAATACGGCGCAGCTCCTCGGCGTAGCTGGCGCGCACTTCCGTGATCCGCGGATCGTAGGCGCGGGCCGCACGGTCGGCGCGCAGGATCAGCTCAACTTTATCTCCGACTGCGGAATCGACGGGCGCCGCCGGATAAAGGTTGTGAGCCGCATGCTGCTTGAGATCGACCACCGGAACCTTGGAGGGGCCTTGCGCGATTAAGGCAGCGGTGCGCGCCGCATGCAGAATTCTCTCCGGCGCAAGATCATCGGTGTAGGCGTAGCCGGTGCGCTCGCCGGCAATGACGCGAACTCCACAGCCGGCGGAAATTCCCTGCGAAGCCGATTTGACCATCGATTCGTCAAGGCCGAGCGAGGTCGCCGTCATGTATTCGAAGTAGAGATCGGCGTAGTCGCCGCCAGCCGATAGCGCTGCCGCAAGATAGCGCTGCACATCGGGGGCGTTGAGGCCGTATTTGTGGAAGAAAAACCGCTTGTCTTGATCCATAGTCACACTAGATTGGATGCCCCAGCTCCCCTGCGAGACTCCGGAGGGGCGGGCAATCTGATGATTATCCCACAATGGGGCCAGGGTACTAATCCAACGCGATTTCGTAGAACTTCGAGACCAGGGAGGAATTCATCCCTGGTCTTTTTTTGCAGAGATTTTGCGTTTAGACATTGATACCGATTACCACACCACGAAGTACCCCAAGAAGTCAGCTACCCTTGTAGATATTCGGGCAGGATCACGAGTTTCTCGAACTTAATTGCGATGCCCGGTGGGGAACTTCTTTCGACTCGCACTACCGTTCCTCGAACCTGGACCGTATTCTGTTCCGATTTCTTTGCGGGCAGCGTCAGCATGACCTCGACCTGTGCACCCTCCTCGATCTTCGAATCCGTATGGAGGAAAATGCCGGAGGCACTCACGTCCCTGCTGACCCCAGTAAACTCGTAGTGTCCGGCCTGCGTGTATTTCACGGTCACGGGCAGCCGGGCCGAAAATTGTTGCGCTTTGCGACGTTCAGGAAAGTCCACGCCATCACCTCCACCTGATCAAAACCTTCGGGGTGGCGGATAGAATAACAAAGAATCCGCCCGTGCCAGAATCAAACGAGCACTGCCGATCGACATGCGGTTTACCGCTTCACTGTTCTTCTGGTCCGTTTGGTCGGAACATACCGTCGAATGCTTCAATAATCATTTTCGGTAATTCCTCACGATTCGTCTTCGTCAGCAAACTGTGACCCGCACCGCCAACCTGAACTAGTCGGGTTGGCGCGGAAATCAGCTTGATCGCGGATTGCAGTTCCTCGACCGAACCAAAGGTGTCTTTGGTGCCGCTGATGAACAGCGCCGGGGTGTTCAAGTTCGCGAAATGTGTCGTCCTGAGTTGGGTTGGCCGCCCGGGCGGATGAAGCGGATACGAGAGCAGGAGCAAGCCCTCGACCATTTGCGGCTCTGAGGCCACCAAGATGCTGGCCTGACGCCCACCGTAGGACTGACCGCCCACGTAGACCCGGCCGGAGAATTGCTGGCGCATCAGCATGATCGCTTTCCGAATTCCGGCTTGGTCGCGTTTGGCACCGGCGGGAGATGGGGGCCCGTGGGCACGCAATTGCCGGAACGGGAGGTCACAGCAGAGTACATTGAGGCCGGAAGCGGAAAATTCTTCCGCGAGGGCAATCAGCAACACGGCATTGCAATTCCCGCTGGCTCCATGGGTGAGCACCAATGCATCACTGGATGGGGTCACGGCATGATGTAGATATCCTCGCACCGGCACCTCGCCAGGGTTTTCGTCCACGAACGGTTCTACTCGAAAGTGAGCCACGAGACCATTATCCCCTAGATTTGTTCGCGCATAGGAGCAGAGGAAGCGACATCGTACCGGATCGCAGTCGCCGTTCTGAATAATGTGATTGCTTTTTCCACGGGAGAAGAAGACTCTTTGGATGAAGCGCAAGACTCACGGAAGACAGCCATGATTGTTCCGGTAAAGAGAACGATGCAGAAAGTTCCGAGGGGGGTCACGGATGGTGATCGTGATTCTTTTTACAAATGCATTTGCGAACTGTTTGAGATGGGCGCAAAGTTCAAGCGGACGGCCGGCGGGTTCGAGATTGTGTACCCCGATTGCCGGGAGGCTGATGGCAAGCAGTACGAGTCGGTGTTGCGGTCGGACGTAGCCAGGTCATTGCAGTTGCTGACCCGTTTTGGTTTGGTGCCGCGCAGTTGCAACCCGGAAGAGAAATTATTGCCTTCGCACTCCGTCCTCTCTCCCATGTGAGCAACAAAGACAGTCGAAAGCAGCAGATGCTGCCCCGGCGTCACGGATTTTTGAACTTCAAAGTCCCAGAGTCAGCTTTATACCCAGAATCCCGCCGATCACGACGAAGACAATCTTGATAAAGCCATTTCCCTTGTACCGTGCATATTTCGACCCGATGTACGCTCCGGGGACAGAGCCCAAAATGGCAGGAACAACGAGCGCCAGACTGAAGTATCCCTTGGATATCAAGATGAGGGAGCCAAAAACCGACCAGATGAACGAAATGCTGAAGTAATAGCCAAGCGCCGACATGAAATCAAAACCTTTGGCGTAAAACGAGATGGCGCTAAAAGCAATGCCATTCCCCGAGCCCAGCAATCCCTCATAGACTCCCATGGGAAGAGCAATGCCATAGGCCAGAGGCTCCCGCTGCCGGGAGCATACGGCAACGGTCTTGATCCCGGCGTCTTTCTTGCATGCGATATAAATCACCAGAACAACAATAAAGATACCGACTCCGGTCTTGAGAAGCCGTTGATTGAGGTGCAACACAATCAGCACGCCCAGATATACGCCGACGAG
The DNA here is from genome assembly GCA_049519595.1 of Candidatus Korobacteraceae bacterium. GTDB lineage: Bacteria > Acidobacteriota > Terriglobia > Terriglobales > Acidobacteriaceae > CAWBRT01. The sequence goes on from JBEKQP010000185.1 coordinate 6,252, forward strand.
TCCGGCCAGCGCAAAAGAAAGCAAGAAGCGCCAGTCGATCTTCCGGCCCTTGAGGTAGTTGTACGAGGAAGGCAGCAACCAGAATATGCCCGCCACCTTGGTTATCACGGTTGCCAGTGGAAACGAGATTCCAAGGGATAAGAAGATGGGCAGGGCAATCACGGAGGAGCCTCCGCCTGACATGGAACTCAAGAAGGCAGCGATGGCGGAGACGATAAAGACTAACGCTGGAAGCATATGAGACCGTTTGTGTAGGAGCCCTGGCTCTCGCCGAAATATATAGCGAAATTGCGACCGCCCACTGCGTGAATTGTACCGCCAGGGAGCAGGTGGGCAAGGGAAAACTGCTGGATCCAAATGCGCTTGGGATTATGTGACCGCTGGCAACCTCCGGACATGTCTCCGACACCAATAAGCTCGAATTTCCAGCATTGGTTGGGTGCAAAGGAGCGCCACAATATTTGGCAAATGCGGTTCGCAGATGGTGCGCTGAATCGCCGTCTACTCAGACTTAGTGCGCTGCGCATTCCCATAGCGGGCAATTTCTATTTTCTGGCGGTCAGTTGGTGAAATAAATTCGCAACCCAAGCGAAAGCCGACCTTGCTGCAAATCACCGCTCGTAATTTGAGGGGTTCCAGCGATTCCGGGAGTGCGAATTCGAGTTCAACCATTTGACCGAGTTCGAGTTCGTAAGGCGACATCAGGCCCATGCCTGTTTCGGAGATGTCATAGCTGCGGCAATGGCATTGCTGCTGCATGCGCTCTCGCTCATACCGCAGCCGTACCCGCACATTGACCGGAACTCGTACCGAACGCCGCTGTACTGGCCATGGCCCGCTGGTCGGTGGATTCGAAGCGTACGACATAGTTTGTCTCCCTGGGGCCGGAAGTCGGGAGTTCAAGTGGTGGAGTTGGGAGCCGCTTTAAGCCGCGGCCCCGATTATCCTTCATGCTGCCAGCTACCGAACAGCGCTGTTGTGCTTATCCCTGTGAATGCCATTGCTGACCCGGTTGGCTTCACGATTCAACTGGGCTTGGTTCGCCCTGGTTAGGTGACCGTTATCGTTAGCCATGTCACGTTTCTGGTTCTGTACCAGTCGATTCTCCCGGCTCTCCAGCCTTCCAGTTTCACGTGGTGTAAGCTGGCCGCTCTTAACCCCGTTGGCGATGCGGTTCTGCTGATTCTGCTCACGCCGGTTGACTTGGTTGACTCTCGGATGGGCAGGGTCGTATTTCCCTGGGCCTGCACCTGAAGTATTAGGATTCTGCGCCATGGCGGAGCCTATCAGCAAGCCGCCGAGCGATAGTACGAGAAGCAAACGCTTGAAATTCATTTCCCCTCTCCCTGCCTTCGCTGATCGTAAACACAGCAACACTTCGACAGTTGCGAGCCTAGCAAGGAGTTTCGTCGGCGAGAAATTACGAAGGTAACTTTCAACTCTGGCGGCGGTCAAACGGGAAAAGGCCAGCGTGTGCCGCCAGCCTCTTTTGGAAGACAAAAACAAACGACTACTTCTTCGGCGGGGCGATAGCGTCTTTGACCGCCTTCGCCACGTAAAACTTCGCCACGGTCTTAGCTTTAATCTGGATTGCTTCGCCAGTCTGTGGGTTACGACCCATGCGAGCCTTGCGCTGCACTTTCTTCAGGCGACCCAGACCGGGGACTACAAACACCCCGTTCTTTTTGGCTTCTTTCACTGCCACGTCAGCCAGCGTCTCCAGAAAGGTTGCGGCCTGTTTGTTCGTTACTTCAATCTTCCCGGCCATCAATTTAACTAACTGCGTTTTTGTCATTGTTGCCATTAACACGTCCTCCTTGGGACTGATTCTTCCTTGAAAAATAACAATCTCACGATAATGGGAGAGGCTGCAATAGCATTCTGTGCGGGTTTCCTTGGCAGTAAAGAGGCATCGTTCAGCCTGCCCGGACATGTGCCCGCAGGTCTGCCCGATATCTCACCCGGACTACCATCTGGTGGCCTGCCGACCGTTTCCCAGCCATGAGAGCGCATTTATGAAAATGTTGACGGATTTGGGGGCTGCTGGAACGTGCCAAATCACCTATGAACGACAGGACCCAGCCCAAAAGCTGGGTCGCAACAGGTGAGTTAAACCCGAGGAAGGTTGCAGCGTGCGATCAGGTTTATAGAGCGATTTGCAGGAGACCATCGCTTTATCTTCATTGTTGTACCGGGTGAACTGCACCAGGAAATGGATCAGATACCACTATTAAATCCATTGCACACTGAGCGGTCTTCTGGGAGGTATAAGCCGATACGAGTATTTGCGCTCTCCGAGCATGAGCCCGCCGTGTATGACATAGCCTTCAGGGACCGATAACGCCTGTCGGAGCGGAGCATGAACGCCAGCTACGCGGATCAGGTAACCGGTCCAGCACACACCCAACCCTCGGGCCTCTGCCGCCAACTCCAGAAAGGTCAGGGCAATGGCGCAATCCTGCTTTCCCCATTGATAATCCGCTGGTGTGCAGGCCACTATCACTGCGGGGGCGCCACGCAAAATAAAGTCATATCCGCTTTCCCATTGCTCCAACCTGGCAGAACCAATGTCCGACGTGCGCAGCCAGGTCATCGCCTCCACAGACAATGCGTGAACCTTTAGCCCATCGTTCACGACAATCCAATGCAGCTTTTGTGAGTTTGAAGCTGTCGGAGCTCGCCGGGCTACGTCCAGCAGCGCCTCCAATGTCTCCTTGGTGACAGGCCGGTCTTTGAACTCCCGCACCGATCGCCGACTCATCAGGAAACCGTCGATGACCGCCGGAGTTGGCAGGTCATTGGATGTGGGCAAAAAAGCTTCTTGCGGCAGACCGCTATGAGATAGAGCATTGCAGTCACACACGGCAACACAGTGGCCACAGAGAATGCAATTGCCACCTGGAACCGCTTCGGGAAGTCTCTCCTCATTGAGACTGAGGACTCTGGACGGACAAACTGCCACACATTCGCCGTCTCTCTTGCAAAGATTTGTGTCAACCATGATCTGTCTCATGTATTTCTCCCATTACTTTGCAGCCGAACCGCCGAAAGCATTTGAGTTTAGTCTACTCCCGATGGAGTGATATGC
>JBEKQP010000186.1:0-9315 GCA_049519595.1 Candidatus Korobacteraceae bacterium
TTCATCCGGTTTCGCATGCAACCCATGTTTCCAGCCGAACGACTGGCAAACGTCGAATGCAGCTCCGATGGTCATCACCGGCACGGCAAGAAAACCGACACCCACAACCCCGGCTGCAAACAATAGTCCTGCGGCATTCCCTGCGATTGGCCTCAGAGCTTCGGCTGCCTCTGCCGCTGTGTTGATGTCGGTCTTGCCGACTCTGAACAGAGTGACGGCGGTCGAGAGAATGATGAAATACATGATCAGACTGGCAAACAACATGCCAAGACCGACATCTCGTCTGGAGTGCCGCAATTCCGTTTCTGTAGTGCCCAGTCGGTCGGTCAATCGTCGGCGTCCCATGGAGATGTCTTCTTCCACTTCCTGATTTGACTGCCATGAATACAGGTAAGCGGAAAGACTGGTCCCGATGACCGCCACGAGCATAGCGAAGAATTCTTTATTGAAGTGAATCGTAGGGACAAACGTTCCCTTCAATACGGGCAGGAGTTCGGGTTTGGCGAGGATGGCCGAACCAATGTAGGCTAACAGTGCCATTGCCAGCCAACGGAAGATATTTCGGAGGAGCGTGTATCGCCATAGCTGCAACGAAAGCACGGAGACCCCAAGCACGACAACCATGCCGCCGATGGGAACCGGGATAATTACGTTGAGGGCCGCCGCCATTCCTCCGAGATCGGCTCCGGCTTCAATTACGTTTCCGACGACCGCTGTTAGCAAGAAAAAGTACAGCAGCCACTTCGGGTAGTTTTCACGAATGACAGCAAATAGTCCCTTGCCCGCTACCTGCCCAAGTTTCGAACACAGGTAGACGACCGCATACATCATTGGGAATGTTACCGGCGCAGTCCACAGGAAAGCGGGGCCAAGCGAAGCTCCCGCGGCGGCGTAAGTGCCTATAGCCGAAGGGTCGTCGTCGGACGCCCCCGTTATCAATCCGAGGCCAAGCGAGCGAAACGTCCCGTAGGCCACGGGCTTGGGGTGACCTGCTTCGTGGCGTTCTGTCAGCGTGGGGTCGTGTTGCCGTCTTTCGACACGGGGTTGGGTAGCCATGGGCTTCTCCAAGAACTAGAGAGACTCCGGGTTTGAAGCAAAGCAGCAGGTTTGGGTTTCCCCGGTGCCGGAGCACCCTTCCAGTTGGGTAAAAATCCGAAATTGTGGATACAGCCAGTGGGCCGGTCGGAAGGCTGGAGACGAGGCCCTGGTTGGATTGTCGGCAAGTCGCAAGTTATCAGCAGATAACTAGCTTCTCAGGAACGGCAGAAACTGGAAACGAGAGGTCGACTTCTTCGTTTAGAAGCGCGAAGCGGAAGCACCGGCGGCGAGGTCTTTGAGTGCGTCAAAGACGCCGGTTTCGACATTGGAATCAGGTTGCAGGGTGGTCAGCGGAATGGTTGCTGAAAAATGTGGCGTACTGCGCCCGAACTTCACCTCGATGAAATTGCAATCACGGGAGGCTACGGTCGACTCCACCATATTCTTGATGTCGCGCTGCCAGTCGGGACGGCTGGTAATGACGAATGGGCCTATCCGGGAAAGAGTCCAGTTCTTGTCGGGCACGAGTTTGCGGCTGGTTTTGCCGCACCAACGATGGTTCTGAACTTCCAGATTGAAGTTTGGAGCGCAAGGCAGGTCGGATTCGAAGGTGAGTGTTTCGCGACGTCGCCTCAGCCGGCTTACGATCCATTGTAGTGGGGTTTCACGCGGCAAAAGCTGGACCAGCATCGACGGCCCGCGGAAGCCAGCGTCAAAAAGCTCAAGTTTCACCCGCATGCGAGAGGCTGACAGCCATTTCACCGCGGCGATAATGCCTTTCCCTTCAAGCGCTTGCTCGATCCATTGCAGGATTCGCCGCCCCCGCCTGCGGTTCAGACGCAGAGAGATCCAGTACCACGCTGCGACCAGCACAGCGCCCACCGCGATGTCCACGCCAAGGAGTCGCCACCACATCCCAAGATTCTAGATGCAAAACCCTCGGAGCTGAGATGTCACCCAAAAAAAATCGCGCTACTCAGGCGCGTGTAGCTGGATATATCCACCGCCGGACGGTGGCTCGCAAGGGGTTACGCCTTCGGCGTTGGGGAATCTCCGAGTACATAGAAACGGTGCTGGCCGCCTGGCTGCACACCATTTTTGTCGAAACACTCCTTAATTTTGCGCCGCAGCTCACGGCTAACCGCGTATTGCTCGCCGGGCTTGGTTTTCACCAACATAAGGTAGTCGACTTCTTCCGCCGAAACCTTCTCGATGCCAGGAACGATGGGCTCGGCGACGATCGAGTCGGTAAATGCCGGATCCTGCCGCAATTCGCCTGCGACTTCTTTCAGCAGTTCCACCACCCGGTCGCTGTTTTCCTTATAACCCACGGAAATGTGCAACGCCAGTTGTGTCCAGTCACGCGTCAGATTCGACACAATCGTGATCTGGCCGTTCGGAACCGTATGCAAGGTCCCATCCGCATCGCGCAGCACGGTGCGCCGCAGCGTCAACTTCTCGACCGTCCCCTGTACGGCGCCGAGTTTGATCACGTCGCCGATGTCGAACTGGTTCTCAATGAGAATAAAGAAACCATTGATGAAATCCCGAACCAGCGTCTGCGCGCCGAAGCCAATGGCCAGTCCAGCTATGCCGGCGCTTGCCAACAGCGGCCCGATATTGATGCCCAGCACGGGTAGAATCTGCATACCCGCCACGAAAAAGATGACGACAAGCCCGATGCTGTGAAACACGCTTGCCAGAGTCCTCAACTGCGTGGCGCGAAGCGAGTTCTGAACCGCGTCTCGCTTGCTCAATTCGATCAGACGCTTCTTGAGGACCTTCAGAAAATGAGAGAGGATGAAAGCTACGATCAGAACGCCGACTATCTTTGGGACGTCGTGCCGCACGAACTCAAAGGTATCGTCGCTCCAGTTATTCAGAACCTGGAACCACGTATGTTGCGAGGCTTGCGCGACAATAGCGGGAATGGTCATCGGCAATTATAAACAACCAGCTTTCAGGATGATCTGGCCCGGCTCTAAGTCATGTCCCGGAACTTCGCGCAATCACCCTTTGAAGTGCCATTCTGAGCGAGTGCCGAGCGCCTGCGGCCGGAGCAGCCAGGCTGCGCACCCGACGTTGCGCCCGACAAGCAAGAAGCTATTCAGGCGGCGAGTAAAGAATCTATGTATTTCGGCGCAGTAAAAATGCATAAAACCTTCGCTGCGCTCAGGATGATATCCAAAAGAGGGTAAGAAGCCGCCTTTCAAATAACGGCCCGCTGTTGACGCACCTGCTAAGTCGTGTCGGCGCGGACATCATAGTGCGTTGCGCTTGTTTCAATCCGCGACAGCAATCGCTTAGCCTCCGGCTCAAAAACAGCAACCGTGTAATTCTCGCCGGCGAACGCCCGCACCGCAGCGAGCGAATCAAAGAGATTGATGACAACAAACTCTGCTTCTACGCCGCCATCGTGGCGCAACACGTAACCGCCTCGATACCCGGAAATCTGCTTCAACTGCGGCAGTACTGTCTCTTTCAGCAGACGCTCGTAGCTGTCGGCATCGCTCAGCTTCGTCCATCCGCGCCAGTGGCGTGCAATCATCTCTTGCCCCATTGAACGGCGGACCCGCCGCTCCCCGGTCTAGTCTCAACTGGCTGGCAGCTGAGTTCCCTGCGACTCGGATTTTCAGTACGCGAGCAGGACGCGCAAATCGCGCAGGTTGTTGCCGGTTGGCCCTGTCTTGATGACGTCGCCCAACGACTCAAAAAGCGGAGTCGAGTTGAAACTCTGGAGCGCCTGTTCCGCGTTGAGACCTTGCCGCTGGACGCGAGCCATCGTGCTGCCGTCCACAACGGCGCCCGCAGCATCGCTGTCTCCGTCGATACCGTCGGTTCCCGCGCTCAGGATCGTGATGTTTTCGCCGGCAATCTTTTGTGCGCAATAAAGTGCAAAATGCTGATTGCGGCCGCCTACCCCTCCCTTGCGATCCACTTTCACCGTGATCTCGCCGCCGGAAATGAGGCAGACACGCGAGACGCCCTTTCGCAACTCGCGCAAACGCTTCAGCAGATAGTCGGCTGCCGGAATATAGTCCCAGTCATCGCAGGTGTTGTCTACCTCGATCGCAAACCCGGACATCGCTGCCTTTTCCACCGCGACCTTTTCGACCACCGCGTTGGAAGCAAGGGTGCACCAGCGCGAACGCGAGAACACTGCGTCGTTCGGCTTGGGGGTTTCCAGGATGGCGCGGCTTTCGAACAGTTGGCGCACGCTCGCTGGGAACTCCGGCAACAGCTTGTACTTGTCAACCAGCGCATAGCACTGTTCAACCGTGCTTTTATCGGGCATGGTCGGGCCGCTGGCCAAAGAATCCAGCGCATTCTCAGGAACGTCGCTGACCATGATCGAAAGCTGGTGGGCAGGAGATGCGGCCAACGCCAGCCGTCCTCCCTTGATGGCGGACAAGTGCTTGCGAACCGTATTAATTTGCGCAATCGGCGCGCCGGAATGCACCAGCGCCCGATAGGTGGCCACCAGATCTTCCAGCGATATCGAGTCGTCGATCGGCTTTTCCACCAGCGCCGAACCGCCGCCGCTCATCATGAAAATGACGAGGTCTCTGCTCGTGAGCGGTTCGACGGCGCGCAACATAGCTTCGGCGGCTTTCACCGAATCCTTGTTGGGTAGCGGGTGCCCGCCCTTGTAATATCGGAATCCAAATATCTGCGCATCCGGCAATACCGGACCGCAGGCGAGACCTGTGATTCCGACTCCGGCGCCGAAGCGCTCACTCAGCGCCTGGACCATGGTGTGCGAAGCCTTGCCGATTGCCACCACGAAAACTCGCGCGAACGAATTGATGTCGTATAGCTCGTCCCCCACTCGCAGCACGTTACTCTCGTAGCTGACACTCTTGTTGAACATACGCTCGATACTCGACTCAGCAAGCGTGTGCATGAAAATTTCGAGAGCGGTGGCGCGCATCTCCGTAACCAGGGCGCTACCCGCAGGTTCCGATTCAGCAGTTTTTTGGGTTGGCATGATCAAGGAAATTATACGGCAACTCTGCCGGATCGAAGCATATCTTCTATCCACGCCGTAAGGACGCCGCGCATCGCGTCCAAATGCCCGGTAAAGAAGTGATCGGCCTGCGGAATCAATACTAAACGTGCGTCAGGCAGCGTCCTGACCAGCTCCTCCAGCGCCCGGAAGGTGGCGAATTGATCGTTTTCCCCGCTGACAAAAAGCTTCGGTTGCGAACACTCCCGGAGGAACTCGTACGAGTACGCCCGTCCTTCGGCAGCCACGGGAGTGCCCAGCGAGATCAAGCCCGCCACCCTGCTATCGGGACAGGCGGCACGCAGTCCGACGGCTGCCCCGAAAGAAAAGCCGGTAAAAATGATTGGCTTGCCGAATTCATTGCTTAACCATTCCAGCGCAACTTGTACGTCATTGACCTCGCCGCGGCCATTGTCGTGGTCGCCTTGGCTGCCGCCAACGCCGCGAAAATTGAAACGCAACACGGGAAAGCCAAAGCTATTCAGCGCCTTCATGGCGTGATAAACGACTTTGTTGTGCATCGTCCCACCAAACAGAGGATGCGGGTGGGCGATGAGGCCGGCATAAGCCGCATCCGCCGTCCCAGCGTTAAGCAACGCTTCGAGCCTCCCGGCTGCGCCCGGCAGAAACAGTGACCTGATGCTTGGAGATTTCATGTTGATGGCGCAGCCCCTTTAGACCGAATTCGCGCTAGGCACCCCGCGAAGGACCGAAGTCCTCGGCACCGCACAGTAGGTCGCGCGCTGGGCGGACGAAACCCGGGCGTGCGAGGTCGCCGGCTTTGACGTTTGCCGGGACGATACCCAAGCCCGGCGGTGATACTTAGAGGGTATACCAACCTCGGAATCGCTTGCGTACAGCGGGTGGTGGCCTACTTTCCCACTATTCCACAATCGGGATAAAATACAGATGTTGAATAGCCTAGCCGCTGGCGTGGCCTCGGCGCTGCATTTAAGTTTTGACGAATACTTCAACGCCTGTTTACAATACCCTTGATCGTATGCACCGTCTGCAAAGACGGCTGCCCATACTCCTCAGTAGCTCAATGGCAGAGCATCCGGCTGTTAACCGGAGGGTTGTAGGTTCGAGTCCTACCTGAGGAGCCATTCTTTCAACAACTTACAGATTCCCAAAACAAAACTTCACCGCATTTCACCGCATTTGGATCGAAAGTTTCGTCCCTGGCGGATCACAGCCGAGGTCAAGATTTCTGAATCTCTGAGATGAAATCTGCCAGCCGGTCATACCACATCGCCTGTTCGGCTCGGGTGAAGTGGGCGTTTGCGCCGCTCGGATTTGGGACGACATAGAGTCGCGTCGAGCCGACGCATTCCGGCTGCACGCCGAGCGCCGGAAGTGTCGCACTGCCAATAACAACGCGTTTGAATGGACGGTAGCCGGTCAGACCGTGGAAGCAAGCCACGCGCGGTTCATATTGATGTAATTTCGCGAGCAGTTGTGGCACTGCGGCCTCAAACTCGGCGGAATTAAGCTCGGACACATTCGCGGTTGGCCGCTTGATCACATCGGAAAAACCGATCCCGAAGTGCGGCAGTTCAGTATCGTGTTCGGGCCGCAGGACATCGACGGCGAGCGCGCGGCGCGCCCGTTCGCTCAGCTTGGAACACGATAGTGCCATCCAAAAGCGGTTGGCAGCGCGCGCGAAGTAGTGTCCGTACTCGACCGAGTACAGGCTGGGATTGATGCCCACAAATACCACGTCCAGTGCTGGCACAAGCAAGTCGGGCAAGGTTTGAAACGGGTATTCGGGTGCGTCCACACTGGGTTTCATATCTGCTCGTTTTTCGGCAGCCTGCTGAGGCACCACATCGCTGAAAATACCCCTTGGGTCCCAAGGATAGATTCATGATATCCGGCATTGCGTTCGATCATTGTTCTTGGAACGCGCCCCGCGCACATTAATCAAGGCTCGTCAATCTAGATACACCCACTTGCAGCACGAAGATGGTTCGGTCGCGAAAATGATTTAGCCATTGCGGTCCGCGGCGGGGGGCATAACGCCGGCGGACTTGGCGTCTGGGACGATGCGCTGGTGATTGATCTGGCGCCGATTCGCTACACGCAAGTTGACCCCGAAGCCGAAACGGTAAGGGTCGGAGGTGGTTGCACCTGGGGCGATGTGGACCACGCGACGCACGCCTTCGGCTTGGCCGTGCCGACCGGAATCATCTCGACGACCGGTGTTGGCGGTTTAACGCTCGGCGGTGGATTGGGACATCTCACGCGGAAGTGCGGGCTGACGATCGACAACCTGCTCGGAGCCGATCTTGTTCTCGCCGATGGCAGCTTTGTTACGGTGAACCAGTGGCGAAATGAAGATCTCTTCTGGGCGATTCGCGGCGGCGGCGGCAACTTCGGGGTAATCACATCGTTCCTGTTCAAGGCTCACCGCGTGCACACCGATTATGCCGGACCGATGCTGTGGGAGCTGGAGCAGGCGCCCAAAATCATGCGCTGGTATCGCGACTTCATTGTCGATGCACCAGACGATATCAACGGATTCTTCGCCTTCCTAACCGTTCCGCCAGGGCCGCCGTTTCCGGAGCATCTGCACAACAAAAAGATGTGCGGAATCGTGTGGTGCTATACCGGCCCACTGCAGGATGGAGAGAAAATCTTCGAGCCGATCCGCAGCTCGCTGAAACCGGCTCTTGATCTCGTTGGCCCGATCCCGCATCCGGCGTTGCAGAGCATGTTCGATCCACTCTATCGTCCCGGCCTGCAGTGGTACTGGAAAGCGGATTTCGTCAACGAACTCAGCGACGAAGCGATCCGCCTACACATGAAATACGGGTCGGAACTCCCGACACCACTTTCAACGATGCACCTTTACCCGGTGAATGGCGTGGCGCGACGTGTCGGCAGCGACGCAACGCCATGGAGCTATCGCGACGCCACCTGGGCAAAGGTCATCGTGGGGGTCGATCCGGACCCGGCCAGGAAAGATGATCTCGTTCGTTGGGCCAAGAGCTACTGGGAGGCACTGCATCCGCACTCGGCCGGGGGCGCTTACGTGAACTTCATGATGGATGAGGGTGAAGATCGCGTGCAGGCGACCTATCGCGGGAACTACGAACGGCTTACCGCGATCAAAGCGAAGTACGACCCAACCAATCTGTTCCACGTGAACCAGAACATCAAGCCCAAGGCGCAGGCGCAAGAAAAGCAGGCCAGTTAGGCACCTACGGCATAAACGAAGAGCGGGCGATATGGCCCGCTCTTTGTTGTGCAGCATTTTGCAGCCGTGTTTCGAAGCTTTTACCGGCAAGCTGCTCAGCTTCCTCGACCACCTGATAAACAACGCCAATCTGATTGTCGCTCCCTTCAAGGTGGCGGCTGTGCAAGCTGCCCCGGTTTTCCTGGATCGAGGACTTTCTTCGGCGCTGCTTACACGATGGTCGCGGCAGACTGCCGAGACGAAGCCACTGCATTAAGGTAAGGAGGAGTTTCATGCTCGAAGTCGAATCGGTGCAGATGCAATTTCTCGCCGACACCAACATCGTCATCGGCCAGTCGCACTTCATCAAGACCGTCGAAGACTTATATGAAGCCGCAGTGGGCACGGTTCCCCAGGCGAAGTTTGGGTTGGCATTTAACAAAAGCTCCGGACCCTGCCTAACGCGCGCCGACGGGAACGACGATGAACTCCGTGCGGCAGCGATCCGCAACGCCCAGGCACTAGGCGCAGGACACGCATTTGTTCTGCTTGTCCGTAATGCCTACCCGATAAATCTGCTAAACGCCCTCCGCAATGTGCCGGAGGTCTGCTCTGTCTTCTGCGCTACCGCCAATCCGGTTGAGGTAGTGATTGCCCGCAGCGAACAGGGCCGCGGCATCATGGGTGTGATCGACGGCAATTCTCCGAAAGGTGTTGAGAGTCCCGCGGATATCACCGCACGCCATGACCTTTTGCGCAAGTTCGGTTACAAGAGATAGCTGCGTTGAGCATTGGGGCGACCGGTGCGAACGTTAAAGGACCCGATTCGCACGATCCAATGGTCCCGAAACCGCGTTCTGGAAAACCAGAGGCGTGTTTCTGAGCGAGTCGTCGGCGATCCGGAAGTTGGTGGTGATTAGAGGGTGAAAACTTCACCGCAAACTTCACTGCAGAGAGCGCCGAAAGAGCTTCAAAACGGTGTTTTGGATCCAGCTAAATCACTGAAAACAAACGTGCGCAGGTCCAAAGAGGCGAGCTGTCGGCGTGTTGCAGTCAGCCTCGCCGCGCTGCCTCGATGGCGGCGATGTCGATC
>JBEKQP010000187.1:0-15957 GCA_049519595.1 Candidatus Korobacteraceae bacterium
GGAATTCGCGAAAGAGCACGGCAAGGGCGACGAGTACAACAACGCGGTATTCCGCGCCTTCTTCCAGCAGAGCAGGGACATCGGCCGTATCGACGTGCTGGCTGACATCGCGAAGGAAGTCGGCCTGGACCCGGAGCAGTTTCGGGGTGCGCTCGAACAGGGAACTTACCGCGACCGCGTCCAGCAACTGCTACGAACAGCATACGAACGGGTCGGCGTCACCGCAGTTCCCACCATGATTATCGGACGGCAGCGACTCGAAGGCTTGTATCCAGAGGACACCATCAAGCAGGTAATCGAGGGCGAACTGGGGCGCGGGGCGGAGAGTTCGGGCTGAGTAATCTGCTTGGCCACCGGATGGCTACGTTCCGCTGCCGCTCATTCTCAGGAATTTCTAAAGCCCACAGAGGTGGGCTGCCTCGGTTGATTAAGACTGACCTGGCTTATCCTGGGAGCCGGCGAGTCGATGTCCGACTATAATCCGAGAGTGAGCAAAAACAATCGCTATTCCGATCGTGCTTTCAATGAACGCACGGTCGCGGAAGTGCTTGCCCAGGCAATTACCGCTGTCCAGTCGCAGAAGATTCCCGCGGAAGAGGCGTTGAAAACCGCCATGGAGACGATCGGCGCATCGCAGAAAGCCGCTCTGGACCTGCTGTTGTATGCGGCCCACGCCCAGGCCGAAGTAGTGCACAAGTTGCTCGCGGATGACGGCGCTAAGGCCCGCGCCATTGTCTCGGAGGTGGGCGATCTGCTGCTGGGCGCGATAGAACGGAGCCCCGAGGTGATCGGCGCTTTCGCCGTCGGAATGGCGGCCTTTTTGGACGCGACAGCGGCTCCAGTGAAACCGCCGCCAGAGACTCAATCACCGGCCATTTCCGACTCTGTGATGAAAGAACCGGCGCCGGAACCGCAGCCACTTACGGAATCCCAGCTTCTGGACGCAATTATTCAAATTATCGCAGATGGCTATTCCGCCGGTTCTGGCGGAGCGGCTGCGAATACCATCCGTGAACGTTATCCGGAGGCCATTCCAGTCGTGCAACGTTATCTGGCAATGGACGATTTCTTGGTCTTTATGTGGCTGCGCCAGCAGCCGGCGCTGGCGGAGATTGCCGCGGACAAAGGATTCCCACGATACTATGCAGAGTTCAAAGCGGGGATACAGTAGCGTGCCGTGTCCAACTTTCTGCGTTGGCGGGGCGGCTCCTCGCAAGGGCGAATTACTGCGGTGTCACAAACACTGGATAGGATATCTCTGTTCCTGACGGAGCGTCTGCCAAGTCACCCGCCGATGCAGTGTCACGCCGGCACCGACTGGTACTCTTCATATGCGCCTTTGAAGTCGGTAACCTGATGATCGGCTTCAAAATGCCAGACTCTTGTCGCAACCTCGTCGAGCAGATCGTGGTCATGCGTGGCCAGGATCACTGTGCCCTGGTATCGTTGCAGAGCGATGTTCAGAGCGTTGATCGACTCAAGGTCGAGGTGATTGGTAGGCTCATCCAGCACCAACACGTTGGGCTTTTGCACCATAAGCTTGCAGAACAAAAGGCGCGCAGCTTCTCCGCCGGAGAGAACTTCAGTACGCTTGTTGGCGTCGTCGCGCGCAAACAGCATTTGGCCGAGCAATCCACGGATGTCTTCTTGATAAGCCGCTGGATCCCACTGGTGCAGCCAATCTAAGATCGTCATGCCTCGTTCGATCAGTGCCCTGTGGTCCTGGGCAAAGTGCCCGACTGCGGCTTCGTGTCCCCAGATCACGTTCCCCTCGCTCAGAAACTCGCCATTGTAGCCGCTTGTCCTGCGAAGTTCACTCTCGGGAATTGTCGGGGCGCTGGCAAGAATAGCGTTGATTAGCGTCGTCTTTCCGGCGCCATTGCGCCCCATGAGCGCGATTTTTTCTCCGCGCGTCACGCTCGCCGTGAACCCTTGAAGGATTTCGAGGTCACCATAGGATTTGGTAATCCCTTTCAGTTCGAGGATATGCTTGCCGGATGGACGCTTCTGTTCGAACTTTAGGAAAGGGCGCTGGATATTCGACTTTGCAAGCTCTGTCACTTGCAGCCGCTCCACTTCCTTGCGGCGGGATTGCACCTGGCTTGAGCGAGTGCCAGCAGAGAATCGCGCAATGAAGTCATTGAGCTGATCGATCTTCTTCTCGCGCTGAGCATTCTGAGCTTCGATCTGTGAGCGGAACTGAGTTTTCGCCAGAACCATTTCGTCGTACGTCCCGGTGTAGGTGATGATCGTCTGATAATCGATATCGGCAATATGCGTGCAGACGCTGTTCAGAAAATGGCGATCGTGCGAAATCACGATCACGACGCCGTCATAGCTGTTCAAAAATCCCTGAAGCCAGTGTATCGACTCGAGATCGAGGTGGTTTGTAGGTTCGTCGAGCAGCAGGGCCTGTGGATGTCCAAACAACGCCTGAGCCAGTAACACGCGAACCTTTTGCCCACCTTGTAGCTCACCCATGGTGCGCTGGTGTAGTTCGTCGGGGATGTCCAGTCCTTGAAGCAGGAGTGCGGCATCGGTATCGGCGGAGTACCCATCCTCGTCGCCAACGATGCCTTCCAACTCTCCAAGTCTCATGCCTTCGGAATCCGTGATCTCTGGCTTGGCAAAGATCGCTTCGCGCTCTTCCATCGCAGCCCAGAGGCGCTTATTGCCCATGATCACCGTATCGATGACGCGATAGATGTCAAATGCGAACTGGTCCTGGCTCAGGACGCCGAACTTCCGAGGGCGAACAACAGAGCCTTTCTGAGGTTCAAGTTCGCCGGTCAACAGGCTCATAAAGGTCGACTTGCCTGCTCCATTCGGACCCGTGAGACCGTAGCGCTTACCAGGCGTGAACGCCGTGGACACATCTTCAAACAGTACCTTGGCGCCGTAGCGCATAGAAACAGCAGAAACAGAGATCATAATTGTTCGTTAGGAAAATGCTGGGGACATACCGGAAGGCGGGCCACAGTTTTCATCTAAAGAATATCATGAAGTCAGGGTGCCGTTGCGCCACCCGGAAATGGAATCTCCCGCTAACACGCATCCGATCTTGCGATAAAGGCGGCCATGACGAAATACGTTGGAGCAACCGATCAGGGCACGACGAGCACTCGCTTCATTCTGTTTGACCGTTCCGGACGGGTCGTGGCAACCGCCCAGAAAGAACACGAGCAGATATATCCGAGGCCGGGTTGGGTCGAACACAATCCGGAAGAGATCTATACCCGTACTCTGGAAGTGATCGGCGAAGTCATGCAAAGAAGCGGGATCGCGGGAAGTGATCTGGCCGCGATTGGTATCACCAATCAGCGCGAAACCACCGTCGTCTGGAATCGCAAGACCGGCAAGCCGGTTTACAACGCTATCGTGTGGCAGGACACGCGCACCGCCGATTATGTTTCCGAATTTTCGAAAGATGGCGGCCAAGACCGCTTTCGTGCCCAGACCGGACTGCCTCTCGCCACTTATTTCAGCGGTCTCAAGATTCGCTGGATTCTCGCGCATGTGTCCGGTGTCCGCGAACTAGCCAAGGCCGGCGACGCGCTGTTTGGCAACATCGACACGTTCCTTATCTGGAGGCTTACCGGCGGTCCCAATGGCGGTGTTCATGTTACTGACGTTACCAATGCCAGCCGGACGCAACTGATGAATCTGGCAACATCCGATTGGGACAAGGAAATTCTGAGCGCTTTTGGAATTCCCCGGGCGATGCTGCCTCGCATCTGTTCGAGTAGTGAAATATATGGCCACGTTCAAGGCAGCGCGATAAGCGGCGTTCCGATTGCCGGCGACCTGGGCGACCAGCAGGCGGCGCTTGTCGGGCAAACTTGTTTCAAGCCCGGCCAGGCGAAGAATACCTACGGAACCGGTTGCTTTTTGCTGCTGAATACTGGCCTGCACCCCGTGCAGTCCAGCCATGGATTGCTCTCCACCGTGGCTTACAAACTGGGAGATCAGCCAACGCACTATGCGCTTGAGGGCAGCGTTGCCATCACCGGCGCCCTGGTGCAGTGGCTGCGAGACAACTTGGGTCTGATCCGTACCAGTTCCGAGATCGAGTCGTTGGCAAAGACGGTAGAAGACAACGGCGGCGTGTACTTTGTTCCTGCTTTTTCCGGCCTGTTTGCCCCTTACTGGAAGGCGAATGCGCGCGGTGTAATTGCCGGACTCACTCGTTATGCCACCAAAGGACACCTCGCACGCGCGGTCTTGGAGGCAACAGCATTTCAGACTCGCGAAATATTGGAGGCCATGGAGAGGGATTCCGGGATCAAGCTGGACGTGCTGCGCACCGATGGCGGCATGATCGAAGACGAGCTGTTGATGCAGTTCCAGGCGGACATCCTGGACAAGCCCGTCGTCCGACCCGTGATCAAAGAGACCACCGCCCTGGGAGCCGCTTATGCCGCGGGATTGGCGGTCAGCTTCTTTAAGGATACCGATGAGCTCTGTGCCAGCTGGTCGGTCGACAAGACCTGGACGCCAAATATGGACCCGGAACGGCGCGAGTCGATGTATCGGATGTGGAAGAAGGCCGTGAGCCGCAGCTTCGACTGGGTGGATTGAATCGTACCAGTCCATCAGGAGTGCGTAAGTTTTGCGTAGCCACGTCGGATGAGCGGCAAATTTAACCAAGGTTCGGGAACCATGAGCGCTGGTCTGCTACTCAGCTGATCGGAAGAAAAAGTCTTTTTGACTTGACCATCTTTGACTTGCAGCGGGGGAATCAAGATTGCCACCGGACAACGGAAGTAGAGTTGCATCTTAAGGCACGAGCCAGTTCACTCCGAGTCGTGAGGGAGGAAACGTGTCGGGATACGCTACGCTGAACCAACTTTGCAGCACTGCCTCAGAAAATCGATTCATTAAGATGTTGCTGAACGTAGGATGCGCCCTTCGACATCGATGGCGCGTACTCCGTTTCGGGCGGCGGCTTTACGAGCAGGCATGCAGCACGCAATCGGCGGTGGTCGACTCTCACCGTGCTGTTCCGGTGCAGGACTTCAGCGAACATCTATTCAGACGTTCGGTATCGTCACGAATTCATGATTTGGTGCAATTGCGAGTTGCATCGCAGATCGCGTCGGCTGCACAGACAAAGCTCCGTGCCAATTCGTGCCGCGAACAAGGGTGGTCGAGCGAGCAGATAGGGGCGGCGCTGCTCGGCACAAAGAGCGCATGCTTTTCCGAATCGGAGACACTGCTATTGCAGTATGCGGCGGACATGACACGCACCCCAATTGATGTCGATCCGCAGGTCATTAGAGAGCTCCGGGTGCACTTCACGGAAGCGGAACTGGAAGAGCTGACGGTCTCGATAGCACATGAGAATTTACGCGCCCGTTTTGTAGAGGCCAATGCGAAGCTGCGGTAAGACACTAAGACCGCGGTGATCCTTCTCTTCATTCAGCGCCTGTGGCACTGCATGATGCAGCGCATTGATAGACACCGGATAGCGAAGAGTGGAAAGCAGTCCGATAGCTCAGAGTTGCCCGTCAGGAGGAATCTGACAATTAAGAATTCAATCGTACGTATCACGTTTCGCCGCCGACTCTTATTCTCGGGGGTCGAGGCTCTCGTTTTTGCTGCTGTTTTTGTTGATAATGAATGGCATGTCGAAACGTGAATTTCAGACCGAAGTCAATCAGCTTTTGCAACTGATCATCCACTCCCTTTATTCGCATCCTGAAATCTTCCTGCGCGAGCTCATTTCCAACTCCTCAGACGCACTTGACAAGCTCCGCCACGTGACGCTGACCGATGATGCCTTCAGTGCTGTTCCTTTCAATCCTCGAATCGATCTGGAACTGGATGAAGAGAACAAGACCCTCACCATCAGTGATACTGGCATCGGCATGGATGAGGAGGATCTAATCTCGCACCTTGGCACCATCGCCCGCTCTGGTACCAAAAGATTCCTTTCGCAGCTTTCCGGTGACGCCAAGAAAGACTCAAATCTCATCGGCCAGTTTGGGGTTGGCTTTTACAGTGCCTTCATGGTCGCCGACCGTATAGAAGTGGTAACCCGTGAAGCTGGCGAAGAGCGTGCCTGGCGTTGGGTCAGCGATGGCAAGACTGGCTTTGACATCGAACCCGCAGAGCGTTCGATCGCCGGCACCACTGTACTTCTTCATTTCAACGACGAAGGCAAGCAGTACGCCGATAGTTGGCGATTGCGGGAGATCGTGAAGAAATACTCCAACCATATTGCCTTCCCGATCTTTCTCACCTACGACAAGAGCGAGTGGAACGAAACCGAAAAGAAGTCGGCGAAAACCCGTACGACCGAACAGGTCAATGCCGCCAGCGCTCTCTGGCGTCGTCCCAAAAGTGAGCTCAAAGAAGAGGACTATAAGGAGTTTTACAAATCCGTCGCGGGTGATTGGGCAGACCCTCTCTTCTGGTTCCACACAAAAGCCGAAGGAAGCCTCGAATACACCACGCTATTCTACGTCCCCTCGAAAGCTCCACTTGATCTCTACCAGGCGGAATACAAGGGCGGAGTAAAGCTCTATGTGAAACGCGTCTTTATCATGGACGACGCCAAAGAACTTCTGCCACAGTACCTGCGCTTCGTTCGCGGCGTCATCGACAGCGAAGATCTCCCTCTCAACATCAGCCGCGAAATCCTGCAGCAAAATCGCGTACTCACCAGTATCCGCACCGCGAGCGT
This sequence comes from Candidatus Korobacteraceae bacterium, assembly GCA_049519595.1. Taxonomy (GTDB): domain Bacteria; phylum Acidobacteriota; class Terriglobia; order Terriglobales; family Acidobacteriaceae; genus CAWBRT01. The sequence continues at coordinate 6,686 of JBEKQP010000187.1, forward strand.
CAAGAAGATTCTTTCCGAGCTGAAGAGCATCGTGTACGGCGACTTTGCTAATCGCGAAACGCTGCTCGATCTCGTCCGCTTCAAATCCACAAAAATAGAAGGCCTCACCGGCCTTGCCGATGTGAAGTCGCGCATGAAGGAAGGGCAGAAGAGCATCTACTACATCACCGGCGGAGCCGAATCCCTGCTCCGCACATCGCCGCTTCTAGAGATCTACAAGAAGCGAGATATTGAAGTTCTCATCCTCGATGACGATATCGACGAAATTGTCTTCTCAGGCATCGATAAATACGGCGACATCGACCTCAAGGCTGTAAACAAAGCTTCAACCAGTGACGACCTGAAAGACGAGGCTGAGCCCGACACGGCCGAAACACTCAAGCCGCTGCTCGATAAGCTGAAGGCCGCCCTCGGCGACCGTGTGAAGGATGTACGTGCTTCCGTGCGGCTTGCAGACAGCCCCTCCTGCATCGTCTCTGACGAAGAGGAACCATCCTTAAAAATGCAACAGATGCTGCGCGCAATGGGCCAAAAAGATATTCCTGCGCTTTTACCAACGCTGGAGATTAACCCCGATCACGAGATCGTCAAGAAACTGCTCGCACGTTCCGATGATCCCATCCTTCAGGACGCCGCATGGCTGCTTTTTGATCAGGCTCTTCTCATGGAAGGCGTACCGCTCCAGGACCCTGCCACCTTTGTCCGGCGTCTCAACCGAATTCTGAACCTTTCCATTTAGGTTCTCACCCGGTGTGGCTGTATGGTCGCTCTCGGGTGGAGGAGTTCATGCTACCTATGACTACATCAGATCAGATTGGCTCAATCGAGAAAGAAAAGTATGCCGATCTCGACGCTGTCTCCGGCGATCCGCTCAAATACATTACCGAACTTGGGCGCATCAAGTTTGTCATGAAGGGCGGCAAGATCACCCGCGACGACCTTAACGCCGCCGGGATCCCGAGCACCGCGCGGTGACGGCAATCGTGTGCCCCTGTCTCTTTGTTCTATTTCATATTGCTGAAAACTTCGTAGGCTCTCATGAACGCCGGGAACCCTTTGGTCTGTATCAATAGCAGCAGAGCGTGTCCGATTTCATCATCAGTCAATCCGGACTCTCTCCCTTTGTAAATGTGGGTCTCGAGAGCTTTCTTATGCCCGCTAGCGCCGGAAATGGCAATTTTCAGCAGCCATCGGATCTTTTCGGGTAGAGGCCCGGATCTTTCGTGGATCTCCTTTCCCAGGGCCTCATAATCTGCGTACACTTTAGGAAACTCCGCTTTGAATTTTGTGAAAGCCTCGTGAACATCCCTCATATGCCCTCCTTCTGCTAATAGGTGAACTAAGCGGCCGTTTGAAATCCAGAGCCGGCTGAGCAAATGATAAACCCGCGACATCCCAATCAGGAGTGGTATTCAGAAAACCTCCGCAGCCCCAATTCGTTGTATACCTCACTGGCCAATAGGACCACCACATGAAAGTCGCCGCCATCACCAGTCACTCGCAACAATGCAATCTGCCCGCTCCAACCACTCAGGACGATTCGGATTACTGTGATTATTTCTTATATTGCAGCAATCAAAGGCTTCGAGCGTGTTCTGCAACATGGGCGATTGCTGCTGCTTGTTGCAAGTTTCTGCCAATTGCCCTCGGTAAACCCGTCTAAAAACGTCTGCCGTAAAGCCTAAACCTTCACCTGAACCTTGGTTCTTCTGCCGACCCGGGTACCGCGTTTCTGTCGCCTCCGCGAAACTACGTGTCTCAGCCGGGTTTGTATGAATGAGTTAGGAAATGGCCGACGTTTGATGGGTGGGCTTATGAAATTCGATATAGGTACGAGAAATACCGGATGGTTGAAAGAGATGCTGCACGGCATACTTCAACCTGGTCGTGACGTCGCCTCTGGGCAGCGAATTGGACAATTGACCCGGCAGGGGCTGGCAGTCGTACTCAGCGCATTGATGATCCTGATTCCGATGGGGCTGGGTGAGGCATTCGCAGAGTCCAATCCACTCGATGCGAATGACACCCAGCAGGCGCCGCAGGAACAGCCCTTGTCTGCTGAGCAGTTAGACCAGCTGGTAGCGCCAATTGCGCTCTATCCCGATCCGCTGTTAGCGCAGATTCTTGCTGCCGCAACGTATCCAACCCAAGTGGTGGAGGCAGATCGCTGGCTGCAGGCACAGGGCAATACCCCCGCCGATCAAACTGCTGCTGGTGCGGAAAACCAGGACTGGGACGCAAGCGTGAAGGCGCTTACCGCGTTTCCGACGGTACTGGCACAGATGGACCGGAACCTGCAGTGGACAACCGATCTGGGCAATGCCTACTACAATCAACCGCAAGACGTGATGGATTCAGTGCAGGCAATGCGCCAGAAGGCACAGCTCACAGGAGTGTTGCGCAGCACGCCACAGCAGGCGGTAAGCAATGATGACGGTGCGGTTACGATTGCGCCAGCCAACCCGTCGGTGGTCTACGTTCCGGTGTATAACCCCTGGACGGTCTATGGATCGCCTCTCCCGACATATCCGGGCTATTACTACTCTCCGCCTGCCGGGGTTTTCTGGGGCGGATTGGCGGTCGGCTTTGGAGTCGGGGTTGGGGTTGCAATGTTGGCGCATTGGGGTTGGGGATGGGGCCACTGGGGAATGGGGTGGGGCAACCATGCCGTTTTCTTTAACCACAATGCGTACCTCACTCGCAGCGCGACAGTGATCAACCGTGGATTCAACCGTCCGGGCGGCCCGCCTCGGAATTTTGCAGCGCGGGGAGCTTACGCCCGGTCAACTGGTGGATTCAACCGGTCCGCCGCAGGATTCAATCGTCCGGGATACCGTGGTGCTTTTGGAACAAACAGGCCCGGCGGTAACTATGGACGTCCAGGTGGAACCATCAACCGTTCTTCGGCCAGCCGACCCGCTGGAGGATTCAACCGTCCGGGCTACAGCTACCGTGGTGCTTCTGGCGCGAACAGGCCCACTACTAACTACGGACGGCCAAGTGGAGCAATCAATCGTTCATCAGCGATGGCTAGCCGGCCCGCTGGAAACTATGGCCGGTTCAGCGGCGGTCCGGAAGCAAGCTTCCCGCGGGCATCGATGAGTCGTGGATCAGGCGCTAAGTTTGGTGGTGGCCACCCGAGCGGCGGTGGTCGTAGCGAGCACTCGAGTGGTGGACATCAGAGCGCTCGCAACGGACATAGTGGCGGTCACCAGGGGCACGGCGGACATAGAGGTTAGCCGCAATGGACGTTCGACCTAAGCGGCGTCGTCCGAACGGCGCAAGGCTTCTTTCGACACATCGTGATCGTGCGTCCCGTGCCATTGAGTAAACGAGTCTCGAACGATGCGCCACATCGAACTTCGGTTTTGAGCGATCAGCTTTAGCCACTGCCAAGCGCCCTTTTGCGGTAAATAGATTCCGCGGAAGAAGAGCCGCGAGACCATGTGACTGATTTTGTAGGGCGCCGGTTCGTTGGCGATCGAATCCAGCGCTCTTTCGGTTGCCGATGGACAGTATGAGTTCGTCCATGCGTATCGCACCTCATCCTCCACCTCCGGGATGGTGATGTTCAGCGGTGTGTGCGCCATCTGGAACGGAGCAAACTCGAGCCAGTGTTTCGCCCGTGTCAGCCGGCCGTCTTTCTCCAGCCGGGAGTACAACGGGGTTGAGGGGAAGGGAGTGAGCTGCCCGAAAACCGGCAGAACCGGCGGCCATTCGCGAATCTGGGCCAGCGTGCGTTCGGCCACGCCGGGGGTATCGTGATCCAGTCCGAAGATGAAAGAAGTTATCGCGTAGACGTTGCGCCGTGCCAGCGCCTGGAGTACGCCCGCGTATTCCGCCGGCTTATTGAAGCCCTTTTTGACGCTGGCCAGATTGACTGGATCGAGCGACTCCATGCCGATAAAGATCCATTTCCCGCCTGAAGCCGCGATCAAATCCAGCAGTTCCTCGTCGCGCAACAGGTTGGCGCTGATCTGCGCCACCCAGGAAAGTTCGGCTCCCGCGGCAATGATGTCGCGCAGAAGCGACTTGGTGCGCTTCACGTTGATCGCAAAATTGTCATCCACGAAGAATACGGCGACTTGGCCGTTGGTATTGCGGGCACGCTGCTTAAGCCTGAGCATCTCTTCGACGACGTTCTGGTTTGATCGGAAGCGGATCGAGTCGCCGAAGAACCCGGTGACTGTGCAGAACTCGCACCCATAAGGACAGCCGCGTCCGGATTCAATAGGAATAATGTGAAATGTCTCCCAAGGTCCGAGTCGCCGCATGATGCGACGCGCAAAGCTGGGAATTCGATTGAACTGCTGCAGGTCGAGAGACTCCCAAGGAATCGCCGGGTAATCCCGCAACGTCGGCTTGTGCTCTTTCCCGGATGCGTCGGTCGGCGTGTAGATCTCCTTGAGTTGGCCGCGAGCCGCATCTTGCACCACCAGCGGCCATGTTTCATCGGCTTCACCCAAGGCCAGAGCGTCGGCGTGACGCGCTTCGCCATTGTGTCCGAGTGCTTCCCCGGGGATTTCAGTTACGTGCGGTCCGCCCATGACGACGGGAATACCGGCAGCCCGGACCGCATCCGCCACGCGGTATGCTTTGGCGATCATGCGAGTCATGGCTCCGATTCCGACCAGTCCGACCTCATGGTCAACAGCGAACTTGACTACTTCGGCGTCGCTCATCGGTCGTGCGTTGCCATCGATCAAAAAAACTTCGTGGCCGGGGGGCGTAAGCGCCTGCAGCAGAAACATCCAAAGGTGAGGCATGAAGTTCTGCGTGATGCCATTGTCGGGGTTGTAAAGAAGGATTTTCACTTGCGGTCTCAAGCACCAGCCTGATGCTGGCGATTTCTCCCTGCGTGAAATATCTGTTCGCTGGGGTAAGCAGGATGAACTAGGTTGTGGTCGGTGGACGAGCGACAGTGTTTACCATAGTATCACTAGTTGCTCATAGGTTATTCGTGGCAGTGTGAGTTCACAGGCTCGCGGCCCAGATATTCCTTCATGTCTGGACAGTGTTCCCCCATCAAGTCTGGACGGCGCCCCACATCTGCCGCGGTTAGCAGATGTGGGCTTGCTCGCCAACTATCAGCGTCCATTACTTCACTTTGTGTCCAGATCGTCTGATCCACCGGTCACTCGTGTGCACGTAGAACTCAAGGCCGAATGCTCGAAGAAACGGTTCAGGCGCCACGTGGCAGCGAGAGCAATTTCGCTACCGGCGAGGATGTCGTCGCGAAGTTCCAGAACCTTGCCGGGCGCGTGTTACCTTGGTTCGAGGTGGAGCAATTCAGGATAAGATACTAGGCCTAGAGTCTCTTGAGAACGTTACGTGCCTCGTTCGCTTCTTGGGAATTGCCTGAAGTTGAGGTCCCCGGCGACGGCCGCTTTTGCCTTTGCCGGGGTAGACCATTCGGCGAAGGCGCAAACCAGGTGAGAATGGCTGGTAGACTGCTGAGACAAGGCATGAATGGCAAATCTGCACTGAGGCAAACATAAAGATGAGCAGGAAAGCGTCTCTCGTGAAAGCATGCGGTGCGTTTCCCGCGATCGTCATTTTATGGACTTCCTTGGCTCTGGCCGCACCACCCACTCCCAAGATATCTTCGCAAGCCGAGGACACCTTCTCCAAGCTCCAGAGAAATGCCAAGGTGAAACAAGGCCTGGAGTTTATCAGGAATGACGACGCAAATACTCTGGCTGACCAAAAGACGATCGTCGCCATTCCTGCTCCGCCCTATAAGGAGAGAGTTCGCGCCGAGTATTACATGAAGCGCCTGCAGGCTCTCGGATTGAAAGATGTGCAGCTAGATAGCGAAGGAAATGTGTTCGGGCTGCGTCCGGGAACCGGCAAGGGCCCCAAGATTTTTGTCGAGGCACATCTCGATACAGTTTTCCCTGAAGGCACGAACACCCAGCCCGTGGAAAGGGACGGGAAGATATTTGCGCCCGGAATCGCCGACGACACCCGTGGCCTGGCTGCGCTGTTGTCCATCCTGAGGGCATTCGACGCCACTGGCATCAGCACGGTCCGCGATATTGTTTTCTGCGGTACGGTGGGCGAGGAAGGGCTCGGAAACCTGCGCGGCATGAAAGCCTTTTTCCGCGACCACAAGGATATCGCTGCCTCAGTCGACATCGACGGCACCAGCGTGAAACGCATCACTTATCTGGCAACCGGCAGCCACCGTTATGAAATACACTTCTCGGGACCTGGTGGGCATAGTTTCGGAGCTTTTGGGACTCCCAGCGCCATTCATGCCATGGGGCGCGCGATAGCCAAGATCGCCGAGGTGCATACTCCGACTGAGCCTAAGACGACCTTCACCGTGGGTATTGTGAGTGGCGGGACCTCCGTTAACGCCATCGCCTCCGATGCCTCGATGCTTCTCGATATTCGCTCCAACAGCCAGGAAGAGCTTCTGCGGACGGAGAGCAAGATCCTGCCGCTCTTGCAGCAGGCTGTCGACGAAGAAAACGCTCGCTGGAACAGCGACAAGAAAATCACGGTCGAACCAAAATTAGTCGGCGACCGCCCCGCAGGCAGTCAACTTCCGGATAGCATGATCGTGCAAGCCTCATGGATGGCTACCCGAATCATCGGCCAGGAACCCAGGCTGACCGCAGCCAGCAGCACAAACGCCAATCTGCCCATCAGCATTGGCGTGCCTGCGGTCACTCTCGGCAGTGGCGGCAAAGAAGGTTTCATTCATGCTCCCGGGGAGTGGTATGACCCCAAGGATGCTTATCTGGGCCCACAAAAACTCTTTCTCACGATTCTTAGTTTGGCAGGCATCGAGGGTGTCACGCAGCCGCTTGTGCCTGCACAGTGATTACACAGCTATTAAGAGATTTGTGAGAGACACTACACGGCATTTGCAGCAGGTCAGAGAGCCTTAACCATGTCGAACCAGAAGTCATTCCAGCAAATTTGGAAGCGGATGGACCGCGAGCGGCGGCGGCAAGTAACCGCAGCATTTTTTTCCAGCACCGAAACCGCAGGCGAGCAGCGGAGAGTTGCGGGTTTGATCGCGATGAAATTGAACCTGCGGCCGCAGAAAGCCGCGAAACTTCCCGCCGACAAGTCAGCAGCGTACCTCTCGGCGATTGAATCCATTGATGAGTCGCTTGCTGCCTTGCTCGTCCGCACTTATCTCTTCGCCAACCAACAGCCGATGCTGGTCATGTTTCTGGACGAACTCCAGATACCGCACCAGAATGGCGTGATTGCCGACGACATCACAACTGTTCCGAGCGCCGATGCGCTCCGCGCAGCCGTCGACCGCATCCGTACGACATTCCCTGCAGAGGATGTGCAGCTCTATTTGTCGGCGCTTTTTGCGAGCGATGCAGTGACTTGGGCGAATCTGGACGCGGTACTTACAGACGAGAAGGCGTGATGTCTGCCTCTACGCGGAGATAGCGGCAGAGTGACGCCGATGGCGGCCACATTCGCGGAGCCGCCGTGCTTGCCATTGACTGCTCAGCAGATTTGCTGCATAATCCGCAGCGCTTTCAATCGACGTTCCGGTTCTTGCGCGGCGGTGGACGAGTGCTCGTCTGTCGACGATCGTTCGTGGGCAGCCATTGGCCACGGACCACGAGCCCAGAACACAGAAATTCTTGCTAAGGTGAACAATGATCAGGTTCAAAGGCTATCGCCGTCCCGATGGAACCGCCGGCATTCGCAATCACGTGCTTACTATTCCTTCTGTCGTGTGCGCAAACCGGGTAGCTCGCGGAATTGCGCAACAGGTTTCCGGCGCTACCTGGATCGAGCATCAGCATGGCTGCACGCAGTTGGGAGCCGATGCCGACCTGACCGCACAGGTGCTCATCGCGCACGGCGCTCATCCGAACGTGTTTGGCGCGGTGGTAGTTGGCCTGGGGTGCGAGACCATCCGCGCGCAGGATATCGCCGCGGCGATCAAAGCGAAGTGCCCGTACAAACTCGTAAATCTCGTCATCATTCAGGACGAAGGTGGCTCCGTAAAGGCCACCGCCTCCGGGGTCAGGGCGGCGCAACAGATGGTGACGGAAGCTTCCTGCCAGGAGCGCGAGTTCGTGGACGCTTCTGAACTCATTCTTGGCACCGAGTGCGGCGGATCTGATTCCTGTTCCGGCATTTCGGCCAACCCGGCTCTGGGTGCGGCCAGCGACATGCTGATTGATGCGGGTGGCAGCGTTATTCTGGCGGAAACGACTGAACTTATCGGAGCCGAGCACCTGGTTGCCGCACGTGCGGTCAATAAAAATGTAGCCCGGCTTTGCTATGAAGTCATTGAACGTTGTGAAGCCGGCGCCAACGCAATGGGGGTAGACATGCGCGGCAGCCAGCCGACGCCCGGCAACATCGAAGGCGGCCTCTCGTCCATCGAGGAGAAATCACTCGGCTGCATCTACAAGGCGGGCACCAAGCCATTGCAAGATGTGATCGAATACGCTGCGCCGGTCACGAAGAAGGGACTGGTATGGATGGATACCCCAGGTCAGGACATCGAGCAGATCACGGGTATGGTGGCCGGGGGCTGTCAACTGGTTGTCTTTACCACCGGCCGTGGCACTCCGTGCGGCTCACCGATTGCTCCAACGATTAAGGTAGCCACCAATACCGCGATGTTCGAGAAGATGAATGACAACATGGATCTCGATGCCGGCACTATTATCAACGGCGACGAGACCGTCGATCAGGTCGGGGTACGCATTTTTCAGGAAATGCTGGAGGTGGCTTCCGGCAAGTTGACCAAAGCGGAAGCACTGGGATTCAACGATTTCGCCATTAAGCGTATCGGACCGACCATGTAGCCGGAATGGAGGGACTCATGAGCAAGATCAGGGTAATCGTCATGAAATCATCCGACAACGTCGGTACGGTTGTCGAGAATATCGAACCGGGAAGCGTGATTGCCGTTCAAGACAACGGAGCAGAGAACAACATTACGGTCAGCGAAAAAATTCCGTTCGGGCACAAGTTCGCCCTCCGTCCCATTCAGCAGGGCGATCCAATCATCAAGTACGGCGAGGTGATCGGCGTTGCCACGTGTGGGATCGCACCGGGCCAGCATGTCCACGTTCACAACTTGGAAAGCCGCCGGGGCCGGGGAGACAAATAGCTCAACGAGCACAGTCTTGCGGCCCCATCGTTCCTATCAGTGACCTAGTACCACGGTCCACGTCTTCCAAATACGATCACACCCGGCGGGTAAGGATATGGGTACGGGTACGCGTATGGGTACGGATACGGATAGACGCGTGGATAGGCACTATCCAGGC
>JBEKQP010000188.1:0-9266 GCA_049519595.1 Candidatus Korobacteraceae bacterium
GCGGTTTCAAACGGGCATATCCCGGAACCGGGCTCGATGAGGCCGGTCCCGACGACGGATTTTGCCGCCGCCAGGGTGGGGATATACCCGTCGCGAATCCGCTTTAGCGCTTCGACTGGCCGCGAACCATCTTCTTCACTTTGCGTTTGGCCTCGCCGCGGGCATGGGTGCGTTTGGGTTTCGGTTTGGCCACTTCGGCCTTCTTGCGCATAACGCGCTTTATCTTTTTGCGTTCAATCTTATCGGTAACTGCTTTTGTATTTGGCATTCCTCATCCTGACTGAAATTGAAATCCTGTCGGTTACGCCGGTCCCCCGTGGGGAAAGCTACGCCTTTTGCAGTTGGGCGTATTTTTCAACCAGCTTTTTCAAACCGAAACGAGAAAATTGTACAGTAATCTTCGCCTCTTCACCTTCTCCTTCGCGAAGATAGACGATTCCTTCGCCATATTTCGGGTGTCTGACGCGGTCGCCCTTGCGGAAGCCGCGCTTGCCTGTGGGCTCTGTCGCGGCGATCTTCGGCAAGGAGAACCGCTTGCCGCGCGAGGCGAAAAACTCGGCAATGTTCTCGATTGAGTTATAAGTTTGTCCCTGGTAGGCAGTCTTTCCGCCGCCCTGACCACCGCGCGAGCCTTTGTCCCAAACGGCGGATTGATCCTCATTCTCGTAATCATAGTGCGGCCCGGCGGAATCGTCCGAATAAGAACCGCTAAACTTTGTCTTTTGTCTTTGCCCGGGCGAACCCAGATCCTCCAGCAGCTCCGCCGGAATCTCCTCCAGGAACCGCGAAGGCGTCGTCGGCTCGGCCGACTCGGTTGCGTAGCGTCGGCGGAAGCGCGCCCGCGAAAGCACCAAGGTATCCATGGCGCGCGTCATGCCCACGTAGCAAAGGCGGCGCTCCTCCTCGATGTCATCTGGGGCCAGCAGCGTGCGCGAGTGCGGGAACAATCCCTCTTCCATTCCGACGAGAAACACCATCGGAAACTCCAAACCCTTGGCAGCGTGCAGAGTCATAAGCGTGATCTGCTGCGCGGCATCGAACTGGTCGGCATCACTCACCAGTGCCGCGTGGTCGAGAAAATCGCCCACACTCTCGCCTCGGTCGCGCGAATCGAGGGCGGCATTGATCAGTTCGCGCAGGTTTTCCATGCGCTGCTCGGCATCCGGCGTGTCCTCCTGCTCGAGAAAACGCATGTATCCGGTGCGGTCGAGAAGAAACTTGAGGAGTTCGGCAGTGCTCGCCTGCGAGTCAGATTGCGAAGGCGCGAGGCTGGTGTCTTCTTCGCCTTGCTGTTGTTCGGCGTCGCCCGGCGAATCCGCTGCCGTGTCTGCCACGGCTTCCTCAAACATCTCGGGGGCAAATGTAATGTCGGAGCCGAACTCCAGCCCGTGCTGGTCGCCGGGCTCGGGCTCCGGTTCGGGGACTCGAATCGCCGCCGGAACAGGCGCGGCATTCACTTCCGCGTCGCCGCGCGCGCTTTCGGCAAGCCGCTCGACATAGGTCCCGCTCATCATGGCCCGGGCGTCTTCGATGATGTCTCGGAAGTTCTTCAGAGCGGCCGTGGCACGCTGTGGCAGCAGCTTGCGTCTGATCGCCTCCGCGACGGCGTCCCACAGCGAGATGCCGGTCTCCAGCGCAATGCGCTCCACGGTTTCCATGGTGGTCTTGCCGATGCCGCGCGTCGGAGTGTTGATCACGCGCATCAGCGCCACCGAATCTGCCGGGTTGAGGATGAGTTTCAGGTAGGAGATCATGTCCTTGATCTCCGCCCGGTCGTAAAACGAGAAGCCGCCCACCACGTGGTAGCTGAGTCCGTAGCGGCGTAGTGCTTCTTCAAACAGGCGCGACTGCGAGTTGGTCCGGTAGAGCACGGCCGCCCGCCCGCTCGCGCCCTCCGCGACGCGTTTCTGCATGTACTTGGAGATGAAGTCGGCGGCGAACAGCGCTTCGTTTTCGCCGTCAGGGGCCTCGTAATAACCGATCCGGGCGCCGCCCTGCCGCGAGGTCCATAGCCGCTTGCCCTTGCGCTTAATGTTGTTGGCCACCACCGCCGAGGCTGCCTGCAAAATGTTTTCCGTGGAGCGGTAGTTCTGCTCCAGGCGGATGATCTTCGCTTCCGGGAAGTCCTGCTCGAACTCGAGAATGTTGCGGATGTCGGCGCCACGCCATGAGTAGATCGACTGGTCCTCGTCGCCCACAGCGCAAACATTGTGACGTTCGCCGGCCAGCAGGCGCATGATCTCGTATTGCGGACGATTCGTGTCCTGGTACTCGTCCACCAACAGGAAATGCCAGCGGCGCTGATATTTGGCGCGCACGTCACCCACGCCCTTTAGCAGACGCTGCGCCTCCAGCAGCAGATCGTCGAAATCGAGCGCGTTCGCCTTGAGCAGCTCCTGACGATAAATCTTATAAACCTGCGCAACCTTTTCGGTCTTGGGATCGGCCGAGCTCAGGTAATAATCCTGCGGGTCAAGCATGTGGTTCTTGGCCCACGAGATGTGCGAAAGAATTGTGCGCGGGGTCAGCTTTTTGTCGTCCAGCCCGAGACGTCGAACCGCCGCCTTGACGAGCATTTCCTGGTCTTTTTCGTCGTAGATAACGAAATCCTTATGCACGCCCTGTCCGGTGCCAGGTTCCCCGCCGGGCACCGAAGCTGCTCCTGTTGGGGTGGTCAGCAGGGCTTCGATATCACGCCGCAGGATGCGCACGCAAAGCGAATGAAAGGTCGAGATCAGAGGCTTGGCGAACGTCGAGTGTCCAACCAATTGCTCGACCCGCTCGGCCATCTCGCTGGCCGCCTTGTTGGTGAAGGTAACGGCAAGAATCGAATCCGGCGCGATGCCGACGCTCTCAATGAGGTGCGCGATGCGGTAGGTGATGACGCGCGTCTTGCCGCTGCCGGCTCCGGCCAGAATCAACACTGGGCCTTCAACCGTCTCAACCGCCTGGCGCTGCTCTGGATTCAGTTTGTCGAGAAGATGCTGCAAATGGGATCGCCGTGAATTCTGTTCCGTTTTTAGATTACAAGGTAGAGGCGGTAGTCGCCAGCGTCATTGCGAACCGGATGGCTGCTCAGAATGGGGTACACCGCATCAGTTCGGTTTGCGGCTGTCGTGCTCGGCCATATCATCGGCCAGCCCGCCGGTCGATTCGCGCTTCATTTTGCATTCCGGACACGGGCAAATCTGGCGCAGATAAGTCCAGGTATAAATGCCATGCTCGTGACCGTCGTTCCATACGAATCGCATCGCATATCTGCCAATCGGAGTCACGTCGGTCGGACGCGCCAGGGCCTTGAACATCGGCAACTGTCCGGCGACGGGCTTTAGCGGATCACCCGGGTAGCGGCCGTCCTTGGTGCGCTCTTCGTTGCACAGCGCACAGGGGCAGGCATCGCGCAGGTAAGTGAACGGGTAGGAGCTGCGATGGCCATCCTTCCACTCGATTTCCATGCCTGTACCGGCAGTCTTGTTCACCTTTACGGATTTTGGATCATCTGCGAGAGACATGACCTTAGTATCGCATAGTGAACCAGCGGGCTCGCTCTGAACTCACCTTCATCTGCCGGTCGCACACCCGTTCCGTTTGCCCTCCGCGTCCCGCTTCCGCTACAATGATTCTTTGGCTGCCAGCCGTTTTGCCCTCCGCTACGAGTATGGCGAGAAGATACGGCTGTTTGTCCATCCCAGCGGCCTTTTTGGCGCGGGGACTTCGGCGAGACTGGCTACGGTCAGGACGCATTATTCCATCAAAGTTCTGGAGCGATCAATGTCACGGGTTTGTGAAGTCTGCGGCAAAGGCCCGCAATTTGGCAACAACGTCTCGCACGCGCACAACATCACCAAGCGCCGCTGGAATGTGAATCTACATCCGGTGAAGGCCAAGGTACTGGGCGGCAACAGCAAGAAAATGCGCGTCTGCACCAGCTGCCTGCGCTCGGGCAAGGTCACAAAGGCGTAATTGTCGATCTAGCTGTGTCCCTGGGGGCTCTTTCTCCCGGACGTGGACAGTTCCGTCCCACGGAACTGCGCGCAATATTCGACCTCGAAAACCTATTATGGCTGGCTTTTATTGTCGTCAACCGGTCGCAGGAGTCCGGTCTAATGCCGGGCACCGCTCGGGTGGCTTTTGTGAAACCAGAGCGGCCGGAAGAATCGACTCTCGCACGCATGACAACGATACGGTCGCATGAGCGTGATGAACGTTAGCACTTTCTCATGGAATGCACGTCTGGACCTTCTTACCTGGCCACATCCGCAATACGGGCAAACAGACGCCATGTTCTCTCCGAGTGCGGGCAGCATGTCACAAAAAGAACGGGTGCGCAAGAGTACCCTGTCTTCTTAATTGAAGGACGTGACTTTAGTCGAGGGCTAGCTGTCGTTCATCCTGCATCAGTCCTGTTTTTCCCCAGCCTGTTAGAACAGCCGCTCCTGCCGGCGCATATTGCCGAACGTTCCTATGTTGGCCAGGGTTAGGGCGAAGCGGAACTCGTTCTCGTTGCGGATCGATCCGATGGTAGTTGAGCCAAGCTGGAAGCGGCGGTATTCGAAGCTTAAACCACAGCAGTCCCAGTTGTAGCTGGTCTGCGCGGCTGCAAACTGCAAGTAGTTGAAGTGTTGGTCGTATCCGATGCTGGCGCCGGCGCTTGGCCCCTGCTTGTTGGGATGGCCATAGCCGACAAGGATGCGGTACTGATTGAAATCCGGCGGTGGGATGACCCCGGAAGAATCAGGTGTAAGAATGCCCGTCTCGCGGAAGAACACGTGGCTTCCGCCGACGAAGATGTCTCCGATCCGGTAATCGATGAATGCGGTGCTGGCATTGATCTCTCCCAATCGGTTGTCGTAATCGATCTCCCATTGAACATCAGTGTTGGCCGTCGGTTGCAAGCGGAGCTTGGAGACGATTGGAGACCAGTTTCTGGGTCCGGTAAGGAACGCGAAGCCGGTAAATTCGGCGCTGCTGGTCACCACGTTGCGTTGTCCGGCGATGATCGCGTTTCCGAAGGTGGGGTCGAAGAAGTACTGCTGCTTGATCTCCCAGGTGAGCAGTTCGCGAGTTACCGATCCCTGATCCTCGCACTTGGGCACTACGATGGCTGTGCCGGGCAGCGGTTCCACAGGGGTCCCCCTCAACACCCCAGGTTTGAAGACCGGTCGCTGCGGCTGACAGCCTGCCTCCCCTTTGGGCAGAGTTCGCTTGCCGTAAATGCGATTGATCACGCCGAACTCAAGCTCGTTGGTGTCGCTGAGAATGTCGCGATAATCGAATCGGATGACATTCTGGAAGTTATCCATGCCGGCCACCCGGTTGTAAGTGAGATGCGGTTCGATGACATGCTTGATCTGGCGTCCCAGCACTTTTTGGTCGAACACGCGCGACAGCGCGGGCGGGCGGAGATCAAGCGAGATTTCGAAGTCGCGCCGGTTCAAAGTTCGATCAACAGGACTTCCGAGTCCGCCGATTGATGTGGGCTCCATCTGCTGGGTGTAGAACGTATCGCGAACCGCAATCTCAGGCAGAAATCCCCAGCCGGCAAAGTGAAGAGGAAGCGTGGCCCTGGGACGCACGTCAAAGCGGCCGACCATGGTGTCGGTTTCAAAACCGGGCTCCGTCCGGGAAACGCCTTCCGCGCTGGAATCGAATCCCCACGTTAAAGGGGTCGATGGCACAGCACGGTCGACCGTGGAAAATCCGAATGAAGGCGTGTGCAGAATCTTGATTTCATCCCCACTGTTAACGCTCTGGAAATTCTGGTAGCGCGCGGCAAGCACGCCAAACGAATAGCCATTGAAGTTGTTGGAGAGAAAGGCGTTGGAGTGTACCTCGGAGTCGATGGCCTGGGTAAACGTGGGCGACCACGACAGCCGGAAGAGAAACGAGCTGAGATAGTCGAGGCTGGTCACGCCCCGCCAGCCGCCATGCAGCCACTCTCCGTTGAGCCTTACGTCTTCTCCACTTTGGTCCTGGCCGGTGATAGGGGCGCCACGATCGAGCACGCCGAAGTAGTGCAGGTCCAGCGAACTGTTCTCCGAGGGTCGGGTGCGAAGCTCGCTCGTCTGTTCCCAGCCGCGTTTGGAATAATACTCCGCGCCGACGGTGAGGTCGGTACTGCGATTGATAGCCCAGTAAAAGGAGTCGCCCAGGACGAAGCCCTTGGTGTTTGACTCGCCAAACAACGGCAGCAGAAAGCCGCTTTGCCGCCCGAGATTTTCAACCGAATGAGTCACGAACGGAAAGAAGAAAATGGGAAGCCCAAACAGTCGGAAGTCGCTGTGGTACATCTTCGCTTCGGCTCCGGCGACCACATCGATTTTGCGGGCATCGAAAGTCCATTTGGGATGGGGTAGAGCACAGGAGGTAATGGTCCCGTGGTACACAATGTAACGTTCGCCGATTTTATCGACCCTTCGGCCGGTGAGCATGAACGGGTTGGTGGTGGTCAGCACCGCGCTGCGGCCGCGATAAACTGCGCCAATGACGCCGATGACGTCGTAAAAGACTCCCGATTCGCTTTTGAAGTTGTAGTGGCCGTGGGTGGCCGTGAGATGCTCGTCCCGCATCCCGCCATCAAAAGTGACTCCTCCTTCGGCTTCCGCATCGCCCGTATCGGAGTTGTAAGTGACGTTTTCGGCGCGCATCGTGTCGCGGCGGTAGGTGATCTCGACGTCCCCCCGGAGCTTATAGACGTCGCCTACCTTCTCCTGCTCCCGTGCCCGTATGACGACCTCGTCTGACGGAATGGCGGTGGAGGTGGTAATGCGGCTTAAGGATGGAGATTTCTGCTTGTCGGCGTCCCCGGCGGAAACCGGTGGCAACTGGCTGGTTACTAGCGGAGTGAGCAGAATCAGATGACTTACGACCGCCAGTGTGATAATCAATCGGATGCGAGAAGTCATTGAGTGCCCGTTTCGTTCAGTAACCCGGGTTTCGAAAGCTGAACAAAGAATCCTGAATTCGCAAGGTAGCATGCCTTCGGGGTTTCAGGCCAGTCGATGTAGCGGCCGGGTTGGCGTTCAGGCTTCACGCTCGCTCTGGATTCTCCAATTCGGCCTCTTCATCGCGTGCGTTGCGGACGTGCGCCGGCAGCTCGGGATTGCTTGCCTGTCTAGCGACTGCGGGCGACCGGGCGTTTCTTGGGTTATTGCCTCCTTTCCTCACAGCAGCCGTGGCTCGCCGGGTATGTTGCAAACCATCCCGGCGTGCCGCCATGCCATGTAATGACTTGTTGAAACCCGGGGATGGGCCAATGCATTCGGCGGATGATGAGTCTTTAACTGAAATCGAACGTGAGCAGGTTGAGGGGCAATGGCGCAGCGAGGTGGCCTCGCGCTTGGACCGCTATCGCGGGCGCCGAAAAAAGAAGGCTGCCCCCCAGACCTCTCTGCGCTTCGACTTCGAGCAAGCTGAACAGAACGCCGCTCCCCAGAGCCGCGCCGCCAAAGCTGTTGCCGAAAGGTTCCAGTCATCCGATCTGACTTGCGACACGAACTACTACCGTAGGCTGAACGCCGAAACTGCCTCGGCTACCGTTCTGCCGGTTGAAGAGGCCGCGAGCGCCCCGGCGCCGCCTGACGATTACCCACTGGAGGCGGCTCCTGCGGAAACGTCGCCCATGGCTGAGGCCAGTGCGAGCGCCGCGCCCGACTACGCACCCGATTACGACCCCGACTTTGATTTTGACCGGCCGCGCGATCTTTCCGCCGGGACTTCACGCGATGCCAACAACTCTCCACCGGCTGGGCGGCCCGGCAACCTGATCTACTTTCCCACCGCAATCCGCTTGCCGGTCGAGCCGCCAACCGTGCAGCCGAGGCCGCGGGAGGAGCTCGCCGAGCCGGTTTCGTACCTGCCCCGAATCCTGGACGTGCCAGAGGAAATCGTTCCCACCATCCGCGGACCGCTATTCGCCGAGATTCGCCTGGACGCCGACAGCTCCCAGACAGAGGCGGTCGAAGCGCCCGCGCCATCGCCGATCGATTTGCCGTTGCAAGTCGCTCCTTTATCGCAACGCGTTTATGCCGCGCTGGTCGACGGACTGATTGTGCTGGCTGCCTCGGCAATATTTTGCGCGACGGTCTGGAAAACGCTTCCGGAGCTGCCACACGGCAAAGCGGCTATTGCGGTCCTGATCACCATCCCTGTTCTTTTCTGGACAATCTACCATTACCTGTTGCTGGTCTATGGCGGCAAGACGGCCGGAATGGAGTTGGCGAGCATTTCGCTGCGCGGCTTCAACGGACGGGTTCCCGGCTGGGAGCAGCGTAAGCAGCGGGTCTACTCGATGCTCTTCTCGCTGGTTTCCGTGGGGCTGGGCTTCGCCTGGGCGCTGGTGGATGAAGACTGCCTGTGCTGGCACGACCGCATGACACGCACCTTCTTGACTTCAGGTAGGAAAAATGTATGCCACTGAGCAAGTCAATTGACAAGGTCGCGAGATTCTACTGGATTCCACTCGTTCCAGCTTTTCTGATCACGCTTTTCTATTCCCTGTACTCTTTCTACCTGGGCTACATGGGAATTCGTTTTGGGTCCTCAGGGTGGCGTGGAACTTTAGTGCGTGTTCAGCATGTACTGCCATTTCTGCTTTTTCTCGTTGTCCTTGTCTCCCTTAAGCTCGGCTCTCGTTTACTATGGTTATGGTTCGTTAGTGATTTTATCCTTGCGGCAGCAATTAACTTTAGCTCTCCTCGGTATCACATTTCTTATCACATTATCTATTTTCCTTTCGTGTTTCTCCATGACTTCTCAGTGGAGTGGTGGTTAGTTGTCGCAGCAGTTCTGACGCAAGTTGCATACCTGCTTAGAAAGCGCAGCCAGCACGTGTCGCGTGAGAAGGTAGACCGCGATACCCAGGTAACCAACTAGCAAGCCTTAACAAGCTTCCTGCTTCTGCTAACATTTCTTCATGTCGCAACAGAGCAGCTTTACAGGCAAGGTTCGCGTGCGCTTCGCGCCCTCACCAACTGGGCAAGTGCACGTTGGCAACGCGCGCACCGCGCTGTTCAATTGGCTGTTCGCCCGGCAGCAGGGCGGCACGATGGTGCTGCGCATTGAGGACACGGACGTCGAGCGCAGCGAGAGCCGCTACGAGCGGCAGTTGCTGGAAGACCTGAAATGGCTGGGGCTCGACTGGGACGAGGGTCCCGATCTCGGCGGTCCGTTCCCGCCGTATCGCCAGAGTGACAAACTCGCAGTCTATCTTGAGCACGCCGAACGTCTGGTCGCCGAGGGCAAGGCTTATTACTGCTTCTGCACGC
>JBEKQP010000189.1:0-9214 GCA_049519595.1 Candidatus Korobacteraceae bacterium
AGCCACTAATAAGGTCATTGCTTCTGTGGAAGTCGGCGCTCGTCCCTGGGGCATAGCGCTGTCGCCGGATGGGAAGACTCTCTACTCAGCCAACGGGCCTTCGAATGATATTTCGATCGTAGATCTAGCGACCAATACTGTGACGAAGAGGATTAAAGCTGGCGCGGGCCCATGGGGCGTAGTCGTTTTGGAGCGGTGATCGCTTCGGCTACTTCAAACCAGGACTTAGATTTGCACACCGTCGCGCAGCTGCATGGGTCGAATTGTTTCCACAGTGAGGAAGCCAGCATCTGTTTCGGCTGTAATCGTGCGGGAAGCACATCCTTTTCTCCGACTTGTTCACGTTGAGTCGCATGACAGACACAGCCCGGCGAAGCGTAAAGCCAATGAATTAGGCCCGAGAGCATGTTTCCGAAGTGAAGTGAGTTTTTTTCGTGACTACCGAATTAACGATGCCGCAGCTTGGCCTGACGCCTCAGAAAACTTGAGTTTAGATTCAGTAGCTTTGAGCCTTTTCACATTGCCCACACGCTACATCACTCACTCTTGTCTTTAGCCTCGAAGCGTTACATTACCCCCTTGAATCGCTGCCGCGCCACGACTGAGTAGGCATACTTGACCATCGTTACAACGTCGAACACAGGCAACCCTGTCACCTTCTGAACGCAATGCGCGAACGGTGGCATATTCGTGCACTCAAGAACGACAGCACCGATTTCAGGATGCTGCTGCACGAGATTGCGAGCAACGGCGCTCATTTCTTCAGCCGCTTTGTCCGGGTCAAAATCAGTTTTGCCTTCAATGAAGGTGCAGGAAAACTCCGGCGAATCATCCATTCCGACCACGATCATCGGAATGTGCTGAATCCCAACGCCTTCAAAGTGTTTTTCGGTTAACGATTGCGCACGCGCCGTTATGACACCGACCTTCTGGTCAGCATGGATGACCGATCGCGCCATGTGAACCTGCAGCAGGCTTGAGGTAAAGACAGGAATACTGACAGAACTCGAGATCTGAGGATGGAAGGCGGCAAGAAAGCCGCAGCTTGTGGTAATGGCCTTCACGCCCTCGCGCTCAAGTTCCCGCGCGCCTTCGACAAAAGGTTGGATGAGCGTGGGATCACACTGCTTGACAACCCGCGCCAGCGAAGCTCCTTTCACCACCCTGTACCGAACGGGAAACGGAAAGGTACTGGCATTACCGATGTCGCCCGGTATTCTCGGAAATACCGTATCCAGCATGAGAATGCCAATGGACTCTCCGTAATTAGTACGACCGCCTGCAACTTTCATTCGGCTCCTCTCCTGACAGCAAGATCATATTCGAGTGTCGATGACAAGCTTTGCACACTCCGAGCGGGATGACATTGACCTCTGCCTTCCAGTTGCAGCATGGGCCCAAGAAGAAGCGAAAATCAAGAAGGAAATTACAATCCTCACGGTCACTCGCAAAAACAACCGCGCCGCTGGCCAGGAGGGTTGCAAGGCCAAAGCAAGAGTCCGGGCAAGGTCGGCCAGTCCCGTTTGGCCATAACACCCGAAGTTCCTCATTCCGCTGCCGGGGCGGGGATTCGGGCAGTCGCCACTGCATCCAATCGCGACCTTCGTAGCTGATTCAGTACGGCTTCGCTGCGACCGGAGACGAGCAGGCATTTGCGCTACGGTAAATTGAAAACAAACGGCTAAAGCGAGGATATTCTTGATGAGGGAGAATACTCGGTAGACTCGCAAAGGAAGGGCTTCACCAAAGTTCTTTGATCGAGGGACGGTCGGAGAATCACCCAGTGCGACAAAGCCTTTTCAGTTACGTCAAATTCCCGGTATACTCTTTGCGGTAGACCACCGACAAACGAGACATATGCTGAACCGTCCGTGGGAAGAGGACTTGGTTTTGGAGCATCCTGGTTCGCTCCACTTATTTTGATTCTGCCCGCTACCAAAAGCTGAGGTGTGATCTACCCGACGAAGCGGCATACACACGTGCAGCAGGAGGATGTGGTAATGGCTGGGACACTCGAACAGATAAAGCAGGCTGTTATAGGCGGCAAACACAAACAGATAGAAGCCTTGGTGCGAACTGCTATTGACGAGAAAGTCGATCTCGGTAGCATCATCAATACCGCGCTGATCGACGGAATGGATGTAGTTGGCCAACAATTTGCGAGCGGGGAGATCTTCGTTCCAGAGATGCTGATAGCTGCGCTCACCATGCAGAAAGGTCTGGCCGTCATCAAGCCTTTGCTCAAGGGAGAGGATTCGAAGCCCAAAGGGACCGTGCTAATGGGCACAGTAAAAGGCGATCTTCATGATATCGGAAAGAACCTTGTCAGCATGATGCTCGAAGGAGCGGGGTTTAACGTCGTAGACCTGGGTGTCAATTTAGGCGTAGAACAGCTAGTTGACAAGGTTACGGAGATCAAGCCCGACATACTTGGCCTTTCTACTCTGCTTACCACTACAATGCCCGAGATGCAGAAAGTCATCTCAGTTATGCAACAAAGAGGGTTGAGGAGCAGCGTGAAAATCATGGTCGGAGGCGCCCCCGTGGATGCACACTTCGCGGAAAAGATCGGCGCCGATGGCTATGCAAAAGATGCCGCCGGAGCAGTTCAACTCGCAAGAAGACTTGCTACCGGCGATTGATGTGGCATTGGAAGAGCCCAGGGATTTCAGCTCGCGGTACACCAACCAGAGTCTTACAGCTCGATGAGGAAGAAATCATAAATGAAATCAACGCCATATAACCTGATTATGTCGGCTTTATATAACGGCAAGAAGGGAAACCGCCCGCCGGTCGCTAGCGTCACTTCGACCGTCTGTCATGACCTCATGGATGCTTCAGGAGTATCTTTTCCGGAAGCCCATGTTAATGCAGAAGCGATGGCTGAGCTCGCCCTCGCGGGGCATGAAATCATTGGTTTTGACACTGTAATGCCTGAATATAGTGTCCACCAGGAGGCCGCTGCTCTGGGGTGTGATGTGGATTGGGGATCGCGTGACCAGATGCCGGACAGCCGAAACGCTCCACATGCCGATTTCTCGGATGTCACGATCCCGGAAAATATTCTTGAGAAGCCCTCCATGCGGGTCGTGCTCGATGCCATTTCGAAGCTCCGCCGGCATGTCGGGGGGCAAGTGGCGATAGTCGGCAAAGTCATGGGGCCATGGACTCTCTCCTATCATATGGCAGGAACTCAGAATCTGCTCCTCCAGGTTGGTCTTGACGAAAAGGATAAGGTTGTCAAAATGCTTCGACAGCTGATGCCTGTGACTATTGCATTTGCGAAAGCGCAATTCCAAGCCGGAGCAGATATCGTTGTTCTCGCCGACCATGCTACTGGAAATCTCGTTGGCAGTTATCACTACAAGGACTACCTGCTGTCCATACATCAGGAAATAACGTCACAAATCGAGGGGCCTCTTATTCTTCATGTGTGCGGAAATTGTATGGATAGAATTGAGCTTTTCGCCGATGCCGGCTTCGACGGTTACAATTTTGAATGGCAGGTGGACTCCAAGATTGCGGTCGCTAAGGTCGGTCATCGCATGTGCCTGGTCGGTAATGTGAACAATTCCCAGACGCTGCTCCAAGGCACTCCGGAAGACGTCAGGAAACAGGTACGCTACGCGGTTGAGGCCGGGGTGAACATAATTGCTCCAGAGTGCGCTATTCCGCTCACCACGCCAATCGCGAACTTGAAGGCGCTCGTCGCCGCCGTGCATGAAGGCTATTAAGAAGCGCTGGGCCCAGGCTATACCAGGCGCTAGGTCCAGCTGCAGCTTGCTGCAAGCCGGCAGGAAACCTCTCTCGCCCGATCTATCTCATTGAATTCGGGCATTGCGTGGGTTTAAGAGGCGGCGAGATTGTCCGCTGCGTACTATCCGGAAACATGCGTATTGCATATAGAACTGACGCAAGTTGCATTGGGTGGCGGAGAGTAAATGGCACAAATCAAAGCAATAGCCTGCGAGGTCATGCGCGACGAGTGGTCGCAGGTGAATGCGTCCGGAATAGAGACTGTATTCCTCGAGCAGGGGTTACATCGATATCCGGACAAGCTCCACAAAGAATTGCAGGCGGCTCTCGACAAACTGAATGACGGAGACATTGTCCTACTTGGCTACGGCCTGTGTTCGAATGCGTTAAAAGGAATTCGAGCCGGCAATAAGACGCTCGTCTTGCCTCTCGTAGAAGATTGCATTGGCCTCTTCCTGGGTTCAGCCACCGAATATCTTGTGCAGTTTAACCATGAGCCCGCAACCTATTACTTCACCAAGGGCTGGGTTGTGTCCGGCAAAGACCCGTATCAGGAATACCTGAAGAGCTGTGAGCGCTGGGGGAAGGAAGATGCCGAGTGGATCGCCCACGAGACTATGAAGAATTATCGTCGTGCGGCGTACGTGGATACTCACTGCTATGACATTACCGAGTATCGCAATTACGCGGAGCGCTTCGCATCATTTTTCGGATTGAAACTGGAAGACCTTTCGGGTTCGCTCGATTTCTTCCGGGAAATATTGTCGAGCAAATGGGACCGGTGCCTCGTCATCAATCCTGGTGAGGAAATATCGGAGGATCGGTTTCGCGAGGCCATGGCCCGGCAGGCAAGTAAATAATGAGGAGTCGATGATGAAAAGTTTAATCGAACGAATGGCTCAAGGGGATGTTCTCATCGCAGACGGAGCCATGGGGACCTTCCTTCACGCTAAGGGACTTGGCCCAGGCGAGTGTCCGGAATCTTGGTGCATCTCGCATCCTGACGTATTGAAGGGAATCGCAGAAGCGTACATTACCGCTGGATCGGACATAATCGAGACCAACTCGTTCGGAGGCAGCTCGCTGAAATTGCAGCCATATGGTCTGGCCGACAAGGTACGAGAATTCAATCGAGCGGCAGCCGCATTGGCGAAAGAGGCGATGGGCGACAGGGGCTATGTCGTCGGCTCCGTAGGCCCCACTGGCCATTTTGCAAAAGAGGAATATGGCGACGTATCCACCGAGGAATTGTACGAAGCCTTCATGGGACAGGTGACCGCGTTGGCAGAGGGCGGCGCCGATGCGATCTGCGTGGAGACCATGTCTTCGCTAGTCGAGGCGGTACAGGCCATTAAGGCCGCCAAGGAGAACACCAAGTTGCCTGTTCTCTGTACTTTTACCTTTGACCAGAAGCCCCGGGGTTTCTTCACGATGATGGGTGTGACTCCCGAGCAGGCGGCAGAAGAGGCCGCGGCGGCTGGCGCCGACATCGTCGGTGCGAACTGTGGCAACGGTATCTCCAATATGATTCAGATCGCCAAGCGTATGCGGGCGGCGTTACCTAAGATTCCAATTATCATCCAAGCCAACGCCGGCATGCCAAAGATCGCGAACGGTGAGACTGTATTTCCAGAAACGCCGGAGTATATGGCGTCCCAGGTGAAAGAGTTGTTCGAAGCTGGCGCCAACATTATCGGCGGCTGCTGCGGAACCACGCCGGATCATATCGCCGCCATCGCAAAGGCGTCGCGCGCAATGTTTAAAGCCGTGCAACGATAAAATGGTCAACCGATCAAGGAGTTGACTTGGGCGTTGCAGTCACTTCAACCTCCATCGAGGAAGGTCGACTGCGCACTGGCAACTTGTTCGTGAAGGAACTGCCGGACAGCTCGCACCCGCGCTGTATCGGCACTGTCCGCAGGCATAACGAGGTAATAAGTGCGACGCAAAAACACTTCACGAGCCAACACCGGCACCAGCGCCTTATGCCTTCTCGCGATGAAAGCAGGCATTACGCAAAGACCGTGCCCGGCGACCGACGCCTCCATCTGGGCATGCAGGCTGGAACTCTGAAGCTGTGGCCGGCGAGCGCCGATTTCGTCCAGATAGTCCAAGCCGCGCACGAAAATGAGGTCATCGATATACCCAGTGAACGGATGATTCCGCAAATCGTTGCGCGAGCGAATCGGCGGGGCGGCAGCCAGATACGACTTAAGGCCGTAGACGAACAAAACGTAATCGGTCAGCCGCTCGACGATGAAGCCGCCCGTTTCTGGCGCTTGCAGGGTGATGGCGATGTCGGCCTCGCGCCGGGAAAGCGCCACAATCTGCTGGATCGCAATCATTTCGATCGAAATATTGGGGTGCGCGGCCGCAAAGCGCGGCAGTTTGGCCGCAAGGAAAAAATTGGCGAAGCCTTCCAGGGAGCTGATGCGTACTACACCCGAGATGGCAAGGTCGGTGGCCGCGATGTCGCGCTCCGCCTTCTGCATTTCGGCTTCAACAACCTGCGCGGATGTCAGCAGCCGATCCCCCCACTTGGTTAGGTTGTAACCACGCGGATTTCGCTCGAACAACTTGGATCCCAACGTTTTCTCCAGGTTGTCGAGCCGGCGCATCACCGTCGCATGGTCGACGCCCATCCTGTGACTTGCCCGGGATACTGTGCCGGCACGCGCCACTGCAAGAAAAAATTGGAGGTCATCCCAGTCAAAACCCTTCGACATGGCCCCTTCTTATTTGCGCACATAATATCCGCAAAAATACCTCCCTATTTGCGCACGAAATGACTGCGATAATACCCCTTTCTTTTCAGCACTTGCAAGGCTAGAGTGCTTCCCACTTCATTTCGAGCAGCCGATGGCGATCAGCTTTAGGGGAAAGCCCGAAAAGTGCCACTCGGCGGCTTCGCTGGGGGAATACATGATTGCGACAATCGCGATGCCGCGGCTTATGCGAATTGGGGCCGGCGCATCCTTAGAGTTGGGAAGCATTCTTTCGCAACTTGGCCTTTCACGGCCTCTGATCGTGACAGATAGTCACCTGGTTGAATTAGGCAAGCTCAGTAAGCTAATGGGCAGCCTCGACAGTTCCAAAATCCGTGCAACGTTGTTCTCCGATGTTGTGCTTGACCCTACGGTCACTTCGGTCGAAGCGTGCCTGGCCTTCCTGCGTGCGGGCGATTACGATTGCGTCGTCGGCTTCGGCGGCGGCAGCTCGATGGATACAGCCAAGGCGGTGGCAGTGCTCGCCGTCCATGGCGGTGCCATGAGCAGTTACAAGGTGCCGCACGTGCAGGACTCGCCTGGCTTGCCGATCATTGCGATTCCAACGACCGCCGGCACGGGCTCGGAGACGACCCGCTTCACGATCATCAGCGACGAAAAAACCAATGAAAAGATGCTGTGCGTTGGTTTGGGCTTCCTGCCCACGGCCGCGCTCGTCGACTACGAGCAGACCTTTACCATGCCCAAAGGGCTAACGGCCGCCACAGGCCTGGATGCGCTCTGCCATGCGCTGGAAGGTTATGTCTCGAAGCGTTCCCATCCATTCTCTCAGAACATCGCAGCGCAGGCGATGCGCGCCATTGCACCTAATCTGCGGCGCGCCTATGCCGACCCATTGGATCGCTTTGCACGCGAAACGGTCATGTTGGGCGCATCCTTGGCTGGGATTGCATTTTCCAATAGCTCAGTCGCCCTCATCCATGGAATGGCCCGCCCCATCGGCGCTTTCTTCCATGTGGCACATGGGCTGTCCGTCGCAATGCTGATGCCGGCGGTTATTGAGTTCTCTGCTCCGGCAGACATCCGGCTGTATGCGAACGCCTCTCGTGCCATGGGCCTCGCCGCCGAGGATGAGAGCAACGAGTCGGCAGTTAGCAAGCTCGTGAATGAGTTTATTGCTTTTAATACAGATCTCGAGGTCCCCACGCCGAAGTCTTATGGCATTGACCCCGGCCGTTGGACGAGCCTCTTAGGAACGATGGCGGAACAGGCGTTGGCATCGGGCTCACCAGCCAACAACCCTCGTCCAGCCAGCACGGAAGAGATCCTGCAGTTATACAAGCAGGCCTGGGCCGGGGAAGAGAGCCGGAAGCTATACAAGCAGGCCGGGGCCTGATCTGACCCAAGGTCTACTGGTGAACGGCCGCAACTACCTTCTGTTCCGGCAAGACGGCCAATGTAGATGAAGCAAACGGCGGCATCTGGGGTGGTGCCGCCTATCCAAATCGGGGCGAAAAAGTACTCAAAATGGAGACTTAGATATGGCGCAAACAGCGACTGCCTTGTCATTGCAAGAGGGCTCTCCGCAACACGCGAAAGTGGCGTTTGCGAGTCTCATCGGGACCTCAATCGAATGGTATGACTTTTTTTTGTATAACACTGCGGCAGCACTGGTATTTAACCGGCTGTTCTTCCCCCAGTTTGACCCGCTCGTAGGCACGCTGCTCGCGTTTACCACCTATTCGGTCGGCTTTGTAGCTCGTCCGTTCGGAGGCGTGATCTTCGGCCACTTCGGCGACCGCCTCGGCCGAAAAAAGATGTTATACATCACACTGCTCTTTATGGGTCTGTCCTCAACCATCGTCGGGTTGCTGCCCACGTACACGCAGATTGGGGTGTGGGCTCCAATTCTGCTGACCTTGATGCGCGTGTGCCAAGGCATCGGACTTGGTGGCGAATGGGGTGGGGCGGTGGTGATGGCGGTCGAACATGCTCCAGCGGGCCGCCGGGGCTTGTGGGGTTCTTTTCCACAAACCGGCCTGGCAGTCGGCGGCATGTTGTCGACTTTAGCGATGTGGTTGGCCACCACGCTTCCCCCAGCTCAGTTCCTCTCCTGGGGCTGGCGCGTACCATTTTTGTTTAGCATCCTCCTGGTAGTAGTTGGCGTGTGGGTTCGGATGACGGTTGCCGAATCGCCAGCCTTCCTGAAGATCAAAAGCCAGAAGGCCGAGGAGAAAATACCGCTCTGGGTGGTACTCAAGAACCACCCAAAGACCATAGTGCTAGCCATGGGCTTGAGGTATGCGGAGAACGGGTTATATTACCTCATTACGGTGTTCCCAATAACCTATGTCATCGTCGCGCTGAAAATGGGGAGGCAATCCCTGCTGCCGGGTTTGATCATGAGTTCCGCCGTCGGCTTAGTCGCCTTGCCGTTCTACGGCTGGCTTTCCGACAAAATAGGAAGGCGGGTGGTCTATCTATGGGGCGCTTGCGTGTGTGGTGCTCTGGCATTCCCGCTCTTCTGGATGCTGGACAAAGCTCCACAAAACATAGTGTGGGGCTGGGCCGCCATCATCATCTTCATGCAGATTGGGCACTCGGCGATGTACGGCCCGCAGGCAAGCTTCCTGGCCGAACTGTTCCCGGCAAAAATCCGCTACAGCGGAGCATCGCTCGGATATCAGCTCGCTTCCGTGTTTGCCGGAGGCATGGCGCTTCCGGTCTCGACC
>JBEKQP010000190.1:0-9204 GCA_049519595.1 Candidatus Korobacteraceae bacterium
ATAGCCTCCTTGACCGTAAAGTTGTAAGTTGTGGCTGCCTTGGATACCGAGGAACGCGGTTCCCAGCCCTCGGGACGCCAGCCCTGTGGCGGGTTCTGATAGAACTGGGCGGTGATCACGACCAGGAGCAAGTACACGATTCCCAGCGTCAGAAATGTTGCGGGCACTCCTTTGGCCACGATTTCGCGCGCGGCCAGCGGGCTCATAACAAGCGCGCCGGCACCGTAGCCGCAAACCGCAACGCCGGTCATCAGTCCCCGCCGATCCGGGAACCATTTCACCAGCGTGGCAACCGGGCAGATGTAGCCCATCCCCATGCCAACTCCGGCCAGCGCTCCATACCCGACATAGAGGCCGCCCAGTGAATGATGCGATGCCGCCAGGGAGGCGGCCATGTAGCCCAGTCCGTAGAGGATGCCCGCGACGGTCGCAACCCGGCGCGGCCCAACGCGGTCCTGCCATAACCCGCCGATCACGGTTCCCAATCCCAGGAAGGCGATCGAGAGCGTGAAGTTGAGTGAGACCTGCGTAAGCGTCCAGTGTTCGGCGTTGATCAGCGGTTTGACGAACACGCTCCAACCGTAAACGGCGCCCAGACAGATTTGCATGATGACCGCTGCAACAGCAATTCCCCAGCGGTTCGGAAGACGATCCGTGGCCATAGTTGTCTCCATTTACCTGAAGATACGATGCCCGTCCGAACAGGCAGCTATAACCGCTCTCTTCCGTTCAGGTTTTCAGCTTCGCGACGGTTCTACCCACCTCCTATGTAACGTCACGTTATGTAAAATCACGACGCTACGCCGCCGGATGAATGGCGAGCCAAGGTGCCGGCTGTATCCTCTGCGCTCCCGAATAAATCACAAAGCGCCGCCCGCGCAGGAAGCCGATCAGCGTCATGCCGAACTCTCGGGCAAGATTCACCGCGAGGTCCGATGGTGCGGAGACCGAAGCCAGCATCGGAATACCCGCCATCAGCGCCTTCTGGACGATTTCGAAGCCTCCGCGCCCGCTGACCATCAACACAGAATCGCGCAATGGCAGACGATTCTGTTCGAGCGCCCAGCCGACGATCTTGTCCACCGCGTTGTGACGCCCAACGTCTTCACGAAGCACGGCCAAATCTCCGCCCAAAGAAAACAAACCTGCAGCGTGCAGTCCGCCGGTGCGTCCAAAAATGGCTTGCGAAGCACGAAGTCGCTCAGGCAGGCCACACAGAACCTCCGGATCGACGCGGCAGTCCGGGTTGGGTGGTGCGATCTGCCGCACCCGTACAGCGTCGATGGAAGCCTTACCGCAAACGCCGCAACTCGACGCTGTGTAGAAGTTGCGTCGCGTCGACTCGGCATCCAGCGTCACTCCGGCAGCCAGCTCTACGCGCACGCGATTGGCGCCATTCTGTTTCTCGTCCGGTTCATGCCGCGCGGACGCGATCTGGTCGCGGCCTCTGATCAGGCCTTCCGTGAAGAGGAATCCCGTTGCCAATTCGAGGTCGTGACCGGGGGTCCGCATGGTTACGCTGAGAGCGGCATCTCCGATGCGTATCTCTAGCGGTTCTTCGCCGACGAGATAGTCATCGACGTTGCGTAACTCTCCTTCACGCCACTCCTTCACGCCAGTTACAGAAACCATGCGCGGAATCGCCATGTTCTCCTTTCCGCGGTCTGCTAATCGGCAGCCATGCGTCCGCTGCCTTCTGTGTCGGCCGTCAGGCAGCGTGCCCCCACGATTTCCACCGTGGCGTTATAGTCGGGCACGCCGCTGGGATCGAGCCTGCCGGCCGGAATGATTACGTTTGCCTCGGGCCAATGGGCTTGCAGGCACCCCGGCTTGATGCGGTCGATGCGCACGCGCCCCGAGAGCGAGCCATGCTCGTTGCGCAATGTGATTGGGTCGCCGCTCTTCAGCCCCATGCGCTCAGCGTCTTCGGCGGACATAATGATGTCGTCGCGATACGCGCCGGTGATCGGGTCCTTTTCCGCAAGCATGATGCTGTTGAACTGCTTGCCTCGCCGCGTAGCCAGTAAAAAGCGTCCCTCGCCCACTATTTCTTCCGGTAAGGAAACCGCAGTGAAATGCCCCATACCATCCGGCGTGAGACATTTACCAACCAGCAGATGCGGGCCGCCATACTGGAAATTGTCGCCCTTCTTTTGCATCCCCGCGATTCCCTTGTAAGTCGGGCAGACGCGCTCGATCTCATTGCGGATGCCCTGTGTATCTCGCCAGGGGAAGATCGCCGCGGCGCGCTCCGGATCGAGCTTGCGCGCCAGCATGACCGGGATCTCCCACTCGTCGCGAGTGTCGCCGGGGCGCGGTCCGGGAATCTCGGGGCTGTAGATGATGCGCCGCTCGGTGCTGGTCTCCGTCCCGCCACCGCGCTGCTCGTAGCGCGTGCGCGAAGGCAGCAGCACGACTGTATCGGCCGGATCGACAAACATTGTGGGGTTGGCCACGATGTCCTGGTGAACGCGCAGCTTGATCTTGCCGAGTGCGCGGTTTACAAGCTCCGGCTCCGGCAAGGTTTGTTTGAAGTTGCCGCCGCTCTGCCACAGCGCATCAATCTCGCCCCGGTCAGCAGCCAGAATCATGTGCGCGGCGGTAAGTCCCTTCCATGAAGGTGGTTCGAATCCCCATTTGTCCGGCGCAGCGAATTTTTGGGCGTTCTCTTCGTTTACGGGAGATCCCATGACGTAGGCGCTGGGCATGCCACCCATTTCAGCTCCGCCCTGTACGCCGCTATGCCCGCGAATCGGCATCAACCCAGTGTGCTCACGCCCGATATTGCCCTTGGCGAGTTGCAGGTTGACGATGGCGCGGACGTTGTCACTGCCATAAGCGTGCTGCGTGATGCCCATGCTCCAGACGACAATGGCGTGCCGCGCTTTGCCGAATGCTTCGGCGAAACGGAACATGTCCTGCCGCGTCAGACCGGAACCGCGCTCCAGTTCCTCCCAGGAGAAACTGCGAGCCTTGGCCTCCGTCTCAGCCCAGCCCACGGTGCGGCTGGCGATGAACTCGCGGTCCAGCCAGTCGCGCTCGATCAGGTGTTTCAAAACACCATAGAAGAAAGCGATATCGCCGCCGGCATGAATCTGGAAAAAGTCGTCGGCGATTTTGGTACCAAACAGAGCACTCTCAGTCACCGAAGGTATCCAATACCGCTCCAGACCGGGTTCACGGTAGGGATTGACCACGAATACCTTGGTGCCGGCCTTCTTGGCATAGTGAAGATACTTCGTCGTCACCGGCTGATTATTGGCGAGGTTCGCCCCGACCAGCACGAGCAGGTCAGTTCCGATCCAGTCGGAATAAGAACAAGTGGTTGCGGCGCAGCCCACGGTCGCCATCAGGCCGGCAGTACTGGGTGCGTGGCAGATGCGGGCGCTGGTGTCAACGTGGTTGGTGCCCAGAAAGCGTGCGACTTTCTGGTGCGCGTAGTAGGCCTCGTTGGTGAGTCCGCGTGAGGTCATGTACCAGGCAATGCGTTTGGGATCGATCTCGCGGATCTTGTCGGCAATAGTCCTCATCGCTTCGTCCCACGACACGACCCGAAAACCTTTATCGCCCTTTCGCCGCACCATGGGTGCCGACAAACGGCCCAGCTTCCGCAGCTGCCTTTCGGAAAGCGCCTGCAGCGGCGCGGCATCTTCTAACTTGTACAAGTCCATGGCGGGCATGGTATTGAGGCGTAACAACTGCAAGCGCACGGCGCACAGATGAATTCCTTTCATTGTCCAATCGTGCATGCCGCTGGTGCCCAGCGAGCAACCATCGCAACAGCCGTCGCGAAGAATGCGAAAGGCATAGTCGAGATTGTCGCGGTTCTCCCAGATCGAATCGACAATTTCCATGTAGTTGTTCGGATGTTGTTGGTTCAGACCGTAAGGTACCAGGCTCACCCACTGGCGCCGCCGGGAACCATCGGCCCGATGGTCGGCAAACTTTGCTTTGTCTTCAGCGAATTCTGCCATGGGAGGATTTCTCCTGCGCGGAAGTTATGATCCGACGCAACCACCGCTGAAACTCGCTCGGGATTTCGAACATACGCCGTTTGGCAGGGCAACGGGTCTTCGCGAAACCGGTCCGCAGGGGTCGAACCGGAGGGTGAGGATCAGCTGATCGGCGCACGGCGCCGTGAACTTGAGCTTTGTTCATCAGCGGTGCAATTGTATCGCTCCACGAGATTTAGACGGAGGGACGGCGGAAATGGTTTTCTCGCGCTTATGCCGCAGCCGCACTGGCCCAAGCACCCGGAGCGGCAAAGGCGAACGGCATCTCACTACGATGGCATTGCGGATGATGCACCGGGCCCCGCGCGATGCGTAGTCCGGTGCTCGGACTACGACATTCCATACTGTCACAGCAGTCCCCGAGGTCAGCAAAAATCGGCGCAACCTTGGGATGACGCCGGCACGAGTTTTTCGCGACCCTTCTAGAAGTTCACCGCATTGCGCTGAGCCAGGCGCATCGCGATATTTGCTGCGACCACGTTGACCACCCGCGGTCTGACCAGGTTCTCGTAATCGCTATACGCCATTCTCAGCAGCTCACGATGCGAGCCTGCATTGAAGGCAATCTCGCTATCCTCGCTTAAGCTCTGGTCTACGTAAACGGGCACGTCATAGAGGTTCCCAAACGGCGGCATGGCGCCCACTTCGCAATCAGGAAAGACGTGTGCAAACTGGTGCTCGTGGGCCAGCGAAATCTCCTTCGCGCCCAATACCGTCTTCAGTGCGCGGAGGTCCACATGTTTGGAACCGGGCACCACCACCATTGCCAGCGCAGCGTCGACGAGCACCATCACCGATTTGGCAATTTCTCTCCCCGGTGTGTGCGTCATAGCGGCTATAGCTGCGGCGGTGTAGGCGGTGGAGTGACTCACGATAACGTAGCGAATGTTCTTCTCATCCAATATCTCTTTCAATCGTTTTATTGGCACAGCGAACCTCCTCTCAATGCTGACGCTGAATACTCACAGGCTGCCGTGAAAACAGGTGTCGTGCGGAATAAACCTCGGCAGCTCGCTGCAAGCGGCGAGCGGCCGTAGTTTGCAAACCGGAAACGATCTGAGATTGCGACCGGAAGGAAATGATCTCCGAATGCGGCTGCCCGCAACGCACAACGACAAGCATTCAGAGTTTCCGGAGTTGTTCGAGGATCACGGGTAGTTGACGTGAAGACAAGCGCTTCCGCCACATAATCGGGCAGCGATAGCGACTTTGGCCGTGCGCACATGCTTCACCACCCGGCCGGGCGCCTTTGCGAATCGTTCCGGGAGAACGAATCCCGTCAGAGTATGTCACTAAGTTTCGAAGAAGGAAAGCGAATCTCTTCTTTTTCAGCAGTTCGCCCGGGCACCGATGCGGGGAACGTGATAATCTTCTTCTCGCCCTTGTAGTGCTGCTGCTTCTGTGCGTACATGCGCTGATCCGCCACCGCCAGCAATTGCTCCGCGTCATTCCCGTCTACAGGCAGGAAGGCAGACCCCACACTGACGGAGAGCGTCGGCTCTCCGCAAATGCGCATTCCGGCTTCCATGGCGGATTCGTTCATGCGTTCTGCCCTGGCGGCTGCCGCATCGGCCTTCAATCCGGGCGCGATGATTACAAACTCATCACCGCCCATGCGGCCGACGTAGTCGTAGGTACGCGATGCGGATCGCAGCAGCTGGGAGAATAGATGTAGCACCTTGTTGCCTTCCAGGTGGCCGAACTGGTCATTGATCAGCTTAAAGCCATCCAGATCACAAACCATAATTGCCAATGAGTTGCCCTCGCGTTTGCAGCGCGAGATCTCCTCGTCCAGATGCACAAATAGTGAACGCGCATTGGGCAGCCCGGTCAGGTAATCGGTAGTCGCCGAGTTCTCGGCTTGCTGGAAGCGGAGCGCATTCTCCACCGTAAGCGCAACTTTTGAGCTGATTGCCAGTAAAATCCGCAGGTTGTCGCGGTTGAACGCCTCCATGCCCGAACGGTACAGCGTGAGCACGCCAATAGTCGCGTTGGGGCTGTTAAGAGGCACCGATACGGCGGATGTCAAGTCGGGAATACGACTTCGATCGGTGATCGAGCCGAATTCCAAGGCCGGGTTACCGTTGAGAATCGGAGTCCCCTTTTCAGCCACCCACCCCGAGAGACCCTGGCCAACACGCAGGTTGAGCGAGGAAAGCACCCGGAAGTGATCCCCCGCAATATGCTGGGGCAGCAACTCATTCTCGCTTTTCACATACACAACAATCGAGTCGTATGGCACCAGACGGCGTAGACGCACCGAGAGCAGCGACAGAGTCTCGTCGAGGCTCAGCGAATTCCCGAGATCGTGACTGATCTCGTACAACATCTGGGCCTCCTGTCGGGCGGCGGCGATGGAAGTCAGGAAGTTCCCGTCGGCTCGCATCGCGTTTTCATAGCGGTCATCTCTCGCGGCGGCTTCCGCCTGATGTCCGCTTGTGGCCGTCAGGTCCCGCAGGCGCCGGTGATTCTCCTTGAGCGCCGCTACCACTTTGGGATCAAACTGCGTGCCCGCCAGCGCCGCCACCTGCTCCAGCGCTTCTGTCACGGGCAATGCGCGGCGGTATTGACGCTCGGAGCACAATGCGTCCAGGCAATCCAGCACGGCGAGGACCCGTGCACCCATCGGAATCTCCTCGCCCTTTTTGCCGAACGGGTAGCCCGAGCCATCCCAGCGTTCGTGATGCGCTTCCACAATCGGAACCACTGGGTATGGAAAGTTCACGTGGCTTAGAATCTCCGCTCCGATCAGCGGATGAATCTTCATCTTCTCGAACTCTTCCGGGGTCAGACGACCAGGTTTGTTGATGATCTGCTCGGGAACCGCAAGCTTCCCGATATCGTGCAGCAGTGCAGCCGCTCCAAGCGCTTCCGTTTCCTCATCGCTTAACGGCAAAACCTTGGCCATCTCCATGGAGTAGGCCAACAGGCGTTCAAGATGTCCCTGGGTGCTTTGCTCCTTGGCCTCGATGGCCAGCGCCAGGGCTTTGATCGTACGCAAGTGCAAGCACGACATCTCCTCGGCTTGTTTGCAGCGGACTTCCAGTTGCCCGATTGACTGGCGGTAATGGAGGCAAACGGAATAGACGAGTGCCAGAATGCCTACGCTCAGATGAAAGGCGGAGTGAATCCATTGACCCCAGAGGGCGGAGATAACCGCGGCCCAGAGGCCCAGTATTCCGACGCTAACAGCTAACCCCACCAGTAGCTTCGTCCGCATTAATGATCAGTCTCGCCCCTCTCCAAATTGTTGCATTACTTGGATTACTTAGCTGTTGCTCACTTGGGCACTGATACGAATACGTCTAACTCCTAATGATGAATTCAGCCCACCCCCTGCTAATGCACGAAGGTCTCCAAAACCAAGCACAGCAATTGCTTGGGTTCTACTTTCCGGGCGGCGATGAAAGCCCAACAATTGAGACAGAATGGCACATGGTCAAGCCAGTTGCGCCAATATGTCTCATTTCACGAGTTACCTAATAAGTTACTTTCGTTACTAACCTGGGCATTTTCTGGACATTGGATTGGTCGTCCTTTGGGAGATACTGTTGAGTGGCTCACGCGGGCGAAAGTGTGCGTAACTTGGGACTTCGTGGTCTGAAGGCATAGCAGGCAGGCTAGGGACTGGCATGGCAACCGACAGCAGCGAAACTCCGTTCATCGTCGCAAGTCCGAGCATGCAGAAGGTGTTGCTGCTTCTGCCGCGCGTCGCCGCCAGCACCGCTTCGGTCCTTATCACCGGAGAGACCGGAACCGGCAAGGAATTAATTGCACGCGCGGTGCACTTGCATTCCCCACGCCGGGGCAGGCAATGGGTTGCTATCAATTGCGCGGCCATCCCGGAATATCTGCTCGAAAGCGAGCTTTTTGGATATGAAAAGGGAGCCTTCAGCGGAGCCGAGAGCAGCAAAAAAGGGTTGTTTGAACTGGCCGACGGGGGCACCATTCTACTGGATGAGATCGGTGAGTTCGACCCCAAACTGCAAGTCAAGCTGCTGCGTGTTCTGGACGGCGCACCTTACTACCGGCTGGGCGGGAATCGCAAGATTAGTGTCGACGTCAAGGTAATTGCCGCTACTAATAAGCCGTTGGAGCAACTCGTCCAGACAGGCGCATTCCGCCGTGATCTCTATCATCGATTGAGCCAGTTTCACCTGAAGATTCCACCACTGCGAGAGCGGCTGGAGGACATCACCGCCCTCGCCGATCATTTTCTGAGCAGGCTTGCTCCCGAAAAACGCTTCTCGCAACAAGCCAAAGACCGTCTTCTGTCTTACCACTGGCCGGGAAACATACGCGAGTTGGAGAGCGTGGTGCTTCAGGCGGCAACTTTCCGCGAGGAGCAAGAGATCAGCGCCGAATGCCTGTGGCTAGAAAAGGAGCCCGCGGTTGAACCGGCTGGTTGGGGAGCGTCCCAGGTCGCACAGGCAGCGGCAGCTGGAGCGTCACCCGGGGTGGTTTTGTCCGCGGCCCCCATGGAAGTCCCTGTACGGCAAGCCGGCCCGCATGATCTCAGCAGTCTGGAGCGGCAAGCCATTATCGATGCGCTCACCACATCAGGTGGGCATCAGGGGATCACCGCTTTGGAACTGGGCATTTCCCGCCGCACTCTGAGCCGCAAGCTGAAGCTCTACAACATCGATCCGGTGCGCTCGCACGGCAAATTGCAGAGTGACGTCGCCGAGCTCGGAGGCGACCAGCAGTTGCGCTTCCGCTACAGTCTTGAGATCCCCGTGGAGATCGCATCCGGCGGCGAACACTTTCAGTTCAGGAGCAGGAATGTGAGCTGCGGGGGGGTGTGTGTGCAGAGTGCGTATCAACTTCCCAAGATCAGCGGGACCCTGTCGATCCGTTTCCGACTGCCCGAGTGCAGCACTTTAATCGAGGTAACCGGCAGAATCGTGTGGACGGACCGTGATGGTACGGTTGGCATTCGCTTCACCAACGCCCCGCAGCACACACAGATTGCCCTCAACCAGTGGCTCAAAGAAAAACAGGAAGTCGAAGGCTGGTTGTAATTCCACCTCACGCTAACGAGTTCGATCAGGACCGGTTGGATTAGTAAGTGGTGAGAACGCCTGTGGCTGTTGAAAAACGCGACTTCGCAATTCATGTCTTTGTGGAGTGAGACATCTCTGCCAGCCGGTGTTCTATCTCGGTTTCGCAGCTAGGCGGTTGCCATCGTTGC
>JBEKQP010000191.1:0-9129 GCA_049519595.1 Candidatus Korobacteraceae bacterium
AAGCCGTGCGCCCGCATATAGCTCAATGTCGTATGGATGCCAACGACGTCGCCTTTGACCCAGCTGGGTAGGTAACCATCGTCTTGATCGTAAGTTCCAAGCCCCGCCGTCATAATGGGCGTCTGGCGATTGAGTTTCGAGCCGTCGCGCATGTCCTTCAACACCGCCAAGAGTTTCAGATACTGGCGAAACCCCAGCGCAACGCGCTGTCCTTGTGGATCGTTTTCCAGATCGGCAAGACTAAGCTGTCGCGCGCGGCCAGAGGGCTTGATGAATTCAGGATTTGTGCCCGAGAGATTGATCTCATTCCCCAGTTCGAAGCCGGCCAAAACAATTCCCTTGGCCTCAAGGCGGTCGAGAATCGGCTGAAACGTTGCGCGAAACTGATTCGGGTCAGCAGCGGAAAGCGGAACTTTCCCGAAAGGGTCGTAGCCTCCGAAGTGATAGATCAGCCACTCGATCCTGACACCGTGCTCCCAGGCTCGTTCGGCGTAATCAACGCCTTTGTCGTCAAGCGTGATCGAGGCACGGATTACCGAGACGCCAGACGAGTGAATGGCGTCCAGCATGGCGTCTTGCTCCGAAGCGCTGAGGGCGTAGGGATTGATGACATTGACGCCGATAGTCGCTTCCTGCGCCTGCGCAGCCAAAGTGAAAAAAATGACCGCGCTCAACAAAACAGCGATGATGAATTCTTTCCGTCCAATTTTGATCATAAAATCCTTCCTCCTTCTTCCTATTTGAAAACACGCTTTGACCGCGCGTACACAGTCGAAGCCGTACATCGTTTGGTGCCTCCTCCTATTTGCCTAGCGCGTATCAGAGCATAGGCCCCATCTCGTCCAGTTTTTCGCAATCAGGTTCGTTCGATACGAAATGTAAATGATCGTGCACGTTATGGCAGCGATAGAGAGGAACGCTATCTGCCGCCTTCGATCAATGTGCTCGAGCTACTGCAGCGGAAGCACGCGCAGCGTCTTCACATACATGTGGTGGCCTTCCGGATGGTCGGGTATCTTGCCCGCATAGTCCATTAACGCCGTTGAAAAGCGGATATCCGTTTTTCCGTGAATGGAGTTGTTGGTGCGAATCGCAGCCACTGGCTCGCCGTCGACCTCGTAAACAATATTGGTCGGCGTCCATAGAACACCAATGTCGTGAAACGCGCTGTAGAAGTAGTGACTGAAACGACTATCGAATCCAACTGCCGGCGGAAACGCTCCATCGATCTTGTTATTGTTATGCAGCGTCATGCGGCTGATGTTAGGAAAGTGCAGTTCGGCAGCGTCGATTTCGAAATGATCTTCCGTGACCAGCCAGAAGGCGTTGTTCAGGCCGTCGATATCGGCCGTCTTGATGGTTGCTTCATAGAAGCCAAAGCCATAATGCTGCTTGCTGATGATGTAGCCAGTAGACCATTTGGCTTTGCA
Organism: Candidatus Korobacteraceae bacterium; assembly: GCA_049519595.1. Taxonomy (GTDB): domain Bacteria; phylum Acidobacteriota; class Terriglobia; order Terriglobales; family Acidobacteriaceae; genus CAWBRT01. Next base: position 1,431 of record JBEKQP010000191.1, read on the forward strand.
ATCCGTGGCAATGCGCGTGCGCAGTTGCAGCCCGCCAGGCGTCGCCACGACATTCTCCGGACGGCGGCAAGACTGCAAATAATCATCGGACTGGAAGAGCCATTCTGCGCTTAGCTTTTGCGGATCGTCAAAGTTGGTGGCATAGACCGTCTGGATATCAGTGGAACGATAGAGCGTAATCGCCTTGCGATCTGCGTCGGTCACTGGACGCCGCGCGCCCCACGGCTGGTCGGGATTGCCCCAGGTTAGTTTCTGCAGTTGCGCCTGCTGTGCGATCGATGGGATCGCAAGTAAAGCGCTGGCGGCAAGAACAAGAACCGACAGTGAATTGTGGACAATACGGCTAAAAACAACTTGTAACACCATCGATTGTTCTCCAGAATGAAATTTGCAATGGCTCGCACAGCTCGGTTGCGACCGAATGATTCTGTGTTTGGAAATTAAGGCAGGACGTCTCCATTTTACTTCCCGAAGGGGCGGCTCATAGAGGTTCCGCCCCTCGGGGGATCTTCCACACACGAGCAAATTATTGCTGCAAGTTGTATCCGCCTGCTCCGGATGTAGCGTTCTCAATGCAGAGCGCTCGCACATCGGAGACGACTACACAACTGGCCGCGGTGCCGCTGCCGCTGCCAATTAAGAAGGCTCCCGTAGTGCTGCCCGCCGATGGGTCCCACTCGTAGGTCGTAGTGACAGGCACGTCCCATGTGAAAATGTTCTCGCCGGTGGTTGTAAGGCTGCCTGTGACATTGCCAGCATCGTCTAAGTCGAATTCTCCCCCGATGATGTATTCGGTTGGTTCCAGAATGGCTTGTGAGGCGTGCAAGTAGTTTCCGGCCAAAGCCGCATCCGTGAAGGTAGTTTGCGTCTGATTCGCCACATTGCCTGCTTCCAGGTAGCCATTTGTGGGGTTGAAGATCAGCTCGCTGGCCGTGTTCTTGGCGTAGAAATAGAGATATCCAAAGCCGCCCCCGGGAGGGGTGAACGTAGCGCGTCCAGGGTTGGTTGCATCGAACGTGACCGAGGTTGTGATGCCGTTCTCCGCACCGTTCGAATACGTGCCGTTAACATCCTGATAACTCTGGTTGACGGTCAGATTGCCCGCGCCGTCCGCGGTCCCTTGTTCGAGAAATGACGTGTTTCCCGAATTGCTTTTGCTCGTTATTTCATAACCCTGTCCATTGGAAACGAACGGACCGCTAAAAATATTCGCCGCCGCGTACGAACTTGCAGTCTGCTCGTCCAATGCGCCCACCTGCATTCCACCGTTGCCAACGGTTTGAAGCCGGTAGATATTATTGGCATCATAGATGTAGAGAACATCTTGTCCGTTGTACTGGACGTTGCTGGCCGTGTCAGTTGAGATGCGCGTTTCCGTGAAGCGTCCCGTCGTGGGATCAGGCGCAGTGTAGGTTCCGGTGAGGGTATAGTTCTCCGGTGCGGTATCACCGAGATTTGCGCCGTCGAAGACTCCAGTGAGTTGTCCGTTTGCGGCGCTGAGAATTCCCACATGTCTCTGTGGAATGCCTGCGGCGGTTTCCCCGGTCGCGTTAAATATGAAGCTGTGGCCGCTGATCGTACTCGCGGCAAAAGCGCTGGTGGTGGCATGTTCGCAAACCGCTTCGCCATGCTGGCCAGAGGGCGATGCGCCCGCATCGTCGCTCTCTACCATGCGAAAAACAGAGGCAGTAGGTCCAGCAAGATCGTTCAGCGCAATAGCCCAACTGCTTGTGGCGGTTGTGCCGGTGCTCCAGGTAGCCGTGGTTGTCACAAGGCCACTGTTGTCGGTGCCGACGGAATACTTGCCGCTTAGTGTGCCTGTCAATGCTGAGGTAAAGTCGCGGCTATTCTCGTCTATCACCCCAGCGGCAAAATTGCCCGCGCCGTCCGCTTGAAAGCTGGTTAAAGCTGCCCAGCGAGCGCCATCCTTGTCAAAGTATCCACTTAGGCTGCAAACGTAGGTTCCGCTCAGATGGCTCGTATTTGCGCCGTTGGTGGTGGGATTAACTGTTAGAGCCAGCGGCGCGCTGGCGGTCAGGGCCGTTGCCGTTCCGGCGTCGGCCACATTAAATGTAAGATCATAAGTCCCTACCTGCACAGCTGTGGGCGCAGGCCCGGTCAGCAAGCCAGAAGAAGAAAGGCTCCAGCTTGTTGGGAGCGTACTGCCAGAAGCCAAACTCCACTTATAGGGTGAGATACCGCCGCTGGCTTCCAATTGCACCGAATATGTCTCCCCCTCCGCGCCCGTCAACTGCGCACCGGTTGTGGTGATTGATAACAGAGCTGGGACGGTCAGCGTCACAGAATTAGCAACGGCAGTATCCGCCACTGAAGTTGCCGTCACAGTTACTGTTTGCGCAGCGCTGGTAGCAACGGGCGCTGTGTAAGTGGCCGTGCTCAAGGTGGTATTGGAGAGGCTTCCGCCGCCACTCACGGTCCACTTTATGCCGGCGTTATTGACATCGTTGGTCACGGTGGCTGTCAGGGTTACCGCATCTGTCGCATCTACAGTCGATGCCGACGCTGTCACGTTAACGCTCGGCGTGGGAGGAGGAGGTGTGGACGACGAGGAACCGCCGCCGCAGCCTGAAAGGAGAATCGCCGTCGCAATAAAAACGCAGGGGATGACAGAGATCTTTGAGAACATGATCACTCCACAAGATTGAATTGCCTTCAATTGGATGTGGAATGGGAGATGGGTTTGTGACAACAATCAAGAAACTGTTAGAGCAGTGTTATTCCCACCCTCCTGAGGCCAGAAAGCCAGCCCAATACCAAGGATGGGTACTTTTGCCGGCAGCGCGCCTGGCGAGCAGCAATTTCCGTTCCGTATTCCAAACGGCGTCAGCGGTGGAAGCATGGAGGCCGAGCCGCTGGAAATATAACTCATGCATGAACTGGCGAGTCAGATTATCGTCCACAGGCCACAACGACATCACCACGCTGCGTGCACCGGCCATGCGGAAAGCGCGTTCCAGACCCAAGACGCCTTCTCCATCTTCCAAGTCGCCATTGCCGGTGTTGCAGGCCGAGAGCACGGCCCAGTCCACACCGTTCAAGTCCATGGAGGCGATCTGCTGGGCGGTGAGGATCGAGGACTCCGGTCGAGATCCATCCTGTGCAAAGACCAAACCGGAGCGAAGCAGAGGATTGCCGCTTCCACAACGGCTGCCGAGAAGAAAGGCGTGCGTGGCGATATGAAGAATGCGGCTGTGCGGAGCGTCTTCGAGGAATCGCGCTCGCGTGGCCTCGGAGCCCGTCTCCAGTAAAGAGGGTTCCCGGCCATTCCAGCGCTTCCATGATGCGCGAATATCCCTGGCCTCCAATGCCGTTCCGGGCAGCGGGGGAAAATCATCCTGATTCATTTCGTCACAGGGAATGTCGGTATCGCGCAAGCTGGCCGCAAGCGGTTCATTTACTGTGTATCCAAATGCCGGATTGCCAAAGATCACCAACCCTGAATTGGGATGCGTGCTCTCGGTCGGGACCAGGTCGCGCTCGCTGGAAAGGATATGGATTACCGGCCCTTGCTCGACAAGATAGCCTTTGCCGTCTGGTAGCGCGCTGAATGGAATCAGGTTCAACATTCCATCCGGAACCACCAACGCCAGTTTGGCGTCACCCACTTCAGCGCGCAGCGGATCCCAGATCAGCTTGCGCAACGCTGTGCCTGTCTCGCGCCATATGCGCTCATTGCGTTTTGCGTCAAATCCTCCGGCGTGCGCCTCGGCATCGGCACTGGCGCGGGTGCGCGTCACCAGGTGATCGATCGGCCAGGCATTGCCCAGATCGAAGACATGAATCGTATCGGAATCCGGCTTGAGTACAAACGCCATGTAAGCCTGACTCGTGGAAAAGGCCGGATCGACTTGATCGACCGCAAAACGGCGGTAAGTCACATACGAGATAAGAACGGAATGCGCGGGCAGGCTGCGGCGCAAATCCTCCAGGCGGACGGCGTTCACGCGCTCATCGTTCCGCAGGGCGGCGCTGCGCAGCGCCAGATCGCCCTCGATCTGTTCCATTCGTTGCGTGGCTTGCTGAATAGCCTGGCCGTTATCCTGCTTTGCCTGTTCGATGGACAGTAGATCGGTTCGAGCCTGATCCATCTCCTTCAATAGCCGTGCAATATCCGGATCATTGTTCGCATTCAGATTCTTTTGCCGCCGCGCCATCTCGTCCGCCACGAGAGCGCGCGAACGCACGGTCTCCTGATAAATGTTGACCGTATTCGACGCCGGCAACTCCGGATGACGTGCGAGGACGGAGATGGCAATATCCAGCCCGCGCGAACGCTGTTCGTAATACGTGAGCGCCTGGCGCTCCGGTAAGACGCGCGCCTGCAGCACAAAGCTTTCGCGCGCCGACTGCGCTGCTTGCAGGCCCTCTGCAATGGCACGCTGTGGATCTCCTCCCGAGGCCAGAGAGCGTGCAAATTGCGCGTGCGCCAGAATATGCGAATAGAAATTGGCGCTCTTGCCGTAGATTGCGCTCTCATAATTCTTCCAGGCAAGAGGAAAGTTTCCGCTGCGGCTGTATGCAGCGGCCAGGTGCAAATCAATGAGACCGAACTGATGGAATTCGGGTTCGTACTCCTGGCCGGTAATCTCAAGAGCGCGCGTGAAGTGTGCGATGGCCTTCGAAAACTCCTGCGTTTGCGTGTAGTACTCTCCAGCTCTTTGCTCCACGAGTCCAAGGCTTGCATCATTGGCAGGAAGTTCCGCCGCAATCGAGAGTGCCTCTTCTATGTCTTGATCGGCTGCGGCCTTGTTGCCCATCCGGCCATCCAAGCCGGTGCGAAGCGCTAGCGATAGAACCAACTCCGATGCGCGCTTGGAACCCCCTTTTCGTTCGATGGCAATGGCGATATCATTTGTGCGCCGAACGCAGTCCAAATCTCCCAGCGCGTCGCACGCGAAGGACAATACAAATGCCGCTCGGCTGAACTCCGGAGCATCGGAAAAGTCCTGCTGTGCAAGCGCAAAAGACTGCTCCGCCAACGGACGCGCCTCGGCGGGCCGGTCAAGCATGATCATGAGATTTGCTTGATTGAGCAATGCAATCAGATAGAGTTCACTCTGTTGACCGGCGGCTTCCTCGGCGACGCTCAACGCTCGCTTCACCTGCTCCTGCACTTCGGCGGTCGGCCCTTCGTCGTTCAGTTCATTGTTCACCACAGCGTTGAGTGCGCTGGCGACCTCGACGCTGTTGCCGGGATGCTTAGCCTCTGCTATTTGCAGCCTCTCCCGCGCCACTCGAAGCCAGTCGCTGGGCGATAGAGCCGGAGCCGTCCCCTGCTGCGCGCTACCCGCAAGCGACAGGACAGCGCACAAGAGACAGAAAACCGGCTTGTGGATCGATACGGTCAAGAGGGCGCCTTTCGCACGCGGCAAATCCACAGTTGCAGATGAGCAATCGACTGGATCACACGAACTACTCGCTCTCACTTTGAGTCAGGCTTCTTTTGAAGATGCTCGCTGTCTTTTTTCTGCATGGCGGTGATGCGAAGATTCTCGGTGCGCGCTCTTTCTAGCAAATCCCCATTGAGTGAGATAGTGCGCTCGAGATATGTGTGGGCCGTAGCCGGATCGTCTTCAGCGAGCGACACCTGCGCCAGCAGATAAAGTGCTGCCTCCTGGCGAGGTGAGTCCTGGATATCCGCAACTTTGTGCAGAAGCGTTGAAGCCGAGGCATAGTCGCCCAAATGCATCTGGCAGGCCCCAGCGTAGAACGCAGCTGTTCGCGCCTCTGCAGCCTCGGCAGGTACCTGCGACAGTGCCTTGATAGCACCTTCGCAGTTGCCTTTTACGTACTCCTTCATCCCTGCTACAAAGCGGGCATTCAGTTTCTCGCCTCGCAGGGTTGAGACGAGGTAGGGTGGCAACGTCAGGTCGGCTAACTGCGAAGGACGAATCGGCGCCGCGGCTGCATGGGACGACGGCGGAGCTGCTTTCAAGCGGCTCGGTGCCGCATCCTGAATCGGTTGCGTGATTGCATTCCGGGCAACAATTGGTTGAGTCGGTCGGGCCTCAAAATTCCTGTACGTAAAGTATCCAATCAACAGCATTGCGGCAACGGCGCCCATGCTCCAGGCTGGTTTGGGCCACGCAAGTGGATTCCACCGTTTCGTCGGAACTGCAACAACGGGCATCTGCGAAAACTCTTCCGCAGCAATTTGAAGAGTCCGCATGACCTTCAAACAGGCTGGGCAAGTGAAGTAGTGTTCCTCAAGGCAATCCGCTTCAAGTTCGGACAGAGTGCCCTCCATGTACTGCATGCCGTTCTGTTTTGCTGGCGTACCGTCGCAAGTCTTCATCACACAGCCCTTTCTTTGATGTGGGCTGCGAGCTTTTTTTGTGACAGCCGGGAAACAAATTCGACCAGTTTTCGTGTGGCGCGAAGCTTCCTCTGCCGCACCAGATCGGGGTTGAGCTGTAGCCGTTCGGCAATTGCTCCCGACTTGAGTCCTTCCGCCAAAGTCAATTGCAGAATGGATTGGTCCGTCGGGTTTAAAGCGGCGATGGCGCGCCGCACCAGATCATGTTCTTGTTGTTCCGCGATTGCTTCGGTCACATCGGTGAGGTCGAGCACCTCGTCCGGTGACTCCAGGGATACTGGTTGACGGGCCACTCCCCTAAAGTGGTTATTCAGGAGATTGCGCGCGATCCCCAGAATAAAGGCAGGCAGCTTTGCCGGCTCGCGAAGCTGTCCGCTTCGCAAAGCGCAAATTGCTTCAATCATCACATCCTGGAGCAGATCGGCGGCAAAGTCGGCATTCCTGGTCCGGGCCTTCAACACAAGCTTGACCATGGGAAGATAGAGGGAAACAAAACGCTGCTCGGCCTCTCGATCTCCTGAGGCAATGGCCAGTACCAGTCGCTCGCTGTCCTCAGCTGTTTCGATTTCCATCCACCTAACTTCCCGGCTGAAATCGCCAACATTGGGGTTACTTAAGACGTAGCGCGTACCACCATTTTTACACAGGGAGGGGAAACTTCCGTGGTTTGAACGGCATTCCCGCGACGTCAAAACTGCGAAGTTGGCGGAAGGCGACTGAGGTAGTTATAGAGGCGGAGATCAAGCCTCGCTTGCCAGATTTATTCGCGAGGCCGTGAAAGGCGATCTGGATGGAAAAGCAGAGGTCGAATTGACAGAGGTCGTGGGTTCGTTAAGGGTGCAATAAGGGTTCCCGTGGGTTCCTCAGGGCGCTATCGGTGTCGTCCGTTGCCCCTGGTTGCTGTTCGTTATGGGTTTCTTCCTCACTGTCACGGCAGAGGTCGCGGGTTCGAGCCCCGTCGTCCACGCCATAAACCTAATAAAACAAAATGGTTACGGCACAGTGACAAGTTGAGTTTGATCCCGCGGCCATTCCGGGAGTCTCCCATGATCTTCGGGTGGTGCGTGATAACGCTCTGAGCCTTCAGAGCGGGAAGGACTCGGTCCAAAGCTTCTAAAGATCTCTCGGAAGGCTCGCCATTGAACAGTCCTGAGCCTTGATCTCCGCTCTTCGGCATCTGCAGTTTTCCGCGTTGCATCCGAAGACGCTGAAGTGAGCGACATGCGTGCCAATTGGTTCGTCAACCACGTGGCACGCAACGCTATCGGCCCACACAGCGGAACGACGAAGACGCGCTGACCCGGGCCATCATCGCGCTGGCCAGCCCGTATGGCCGGTATGGATATCGACGTATCACCATCA
>JBEKQP010000192.1:0-9083 GCA_049519595.1 Candidatus Korobacteraceae bacterium
GCGCTGGATGACGCAAATCTCGCCAGGCGCGACTTCCATGTTGCCGAACTCAGTGTGAAACAACAGGCTTCCTAGCTGCGGAACGATGAGCAATTCTCCGTCAGCGCTGTAGAAGCAGCGATTGCGCATGGATTGGTTCGCCGTGTAGACGTGAATTGCAATTCCGCTGTGCGCTGCGGCATCGCCGTTTCCCGCGAGGGTGACGAGTCCGTCGACAAAATCCGTCTCTCCGGCAGGGAAGGGAACAGGGTCCCATCGCAACTGGTTCGGCGAAGTTGCAACGTCGTTGAAGGGCGCGGTGCGCACGAGACCGCGGGAAATTTCGCGATATGGCTTATGCATCACCGAGGGGCGTATGCGGTAGAGCCAACTGCGGCGGTTAGCGGCGCGCGGAGCGGTGAACGGCGTTCCGCTCATCTGCTCCGCGTAGAGTCCGAAAGGAGCGCGCTGCGGCGCGTTCTGCCCCGAGGGCAATGCGCCGGCGACGGCTTCGCTGGCAAATTCGTTTCCGAATCCACTGTGATAGCGGAGCTTTTCAGTCTTGGTGCTTGGCTTGGTGGTCGCCATTTCGTTCTTCGCAGAGCTTATTTGTTAAAGATTGCCCCGGCGGGCCTGCTCGGCTTCGATGGCCTCGAACAGCGCCCTGAAGTTTCCTTTGCCGAAGCCCCGGCTTCCTTTTCGTTGAATTATTTCGTAAAACAGCGTCGGACGATCCTGCACGGGTTTGGTAAAGATCTGAAGCAGGTAGCCATCCTCGTCGCAATCAACAAGTATTCCAAGATCGCGAATGGCGTCGAGATCTTCCGGTATCTGACCGACGCGTGACGGCAGCACGTCGTAATAGGCATCCGGAACGCGCAGAAACTCCACTCCCTGAGCGCGTAATTTTACGACGGTCGTGATCACGTTCTTGGTTTGTAGCGCAATGTGCTGCACGCCCGCTCCGCAGTACGCTTGCAAATACTCGTCGATCTGGCTTTTTCGCTTGCCGGCCGCCGGTTCGTTGATGGGAAACTTGACGGAGTAGGAATCGTCGGACATGACAATCGACATCAGGGCGCTGTACTCGGTCGAGATGTCCTTGTCATCGAAGCTAACGAAGCGGTGGAATCCAAAGACGCGGCTGTAGTACTCAGCCCAGTGGCTCATCTTGCCGAGTTCAACGTTGCCGACCATGTGGTCGATTCGCAGAATTCCCACTTCTTCTCCCGGAACGTGCGAGCTGACGAATCCGGGCAGAAACGGGCCCGCATAGTTCTTGTAGGAAATCAGTGAGTGAATAGTGTCGCCGTAGGTCTGGATGGCGGCGCGGCGAATGGTTCCGTACTCGTCGACAAGGTCGTGCGGTTGCTCCTCGGGTTTGGCGCCGCGGCTAACAGCTTCTTCGAACGCCACGTCCGCGTCCTCGACCTGCAAGGCAATATCGCGCACACCATCACCGTGGCGGCGAATATGCTCGCTGGCCGGGCTGGTCGAGTCTAAGGGAGTGGTCAGAAGGATATCGGCCTTGCCCTGGCGCAGCAAATACGAAGTGGCCTGCCGGTTCCCAGTTTCAAGTCCGCTGTAGGCCACCTGCGAAAAACCGAATGCGTTGCGATAGTAGAAAGACGCCTGTTTGGCGTTGCCAACATAGAACTCGACGTGATGGATTCTTTTCAGCTTTAGCGGGTTCTCCATCTGTTCACTCCGTCAGCCAGAACGGATGACCCAAGCAAGATGTCATGCCGAGGGTCGCCGGGGTCCCCAACGACATTCAGCATGACACCCCGATACAACTTGTCATCGGACACATATGCTACGGAACCGATCTAAGCTGCCTTAACCCTGCCTTCGTCACGCAGCATGGAGCGCAACTGCTCACGAAGTTCAGCCGAGTTCTGGTGTCCGTGGGATTGCACTGCATGCTGCACGGCAATATTCAGCACCTCTTCTTCATTTCCCGAGATGGCAATGTCGCAAGGGTTTTCGGTGGGAAACCAGCGGCAATCGATGACTTTGCGAGTGGCCATAACTGACTCCTGTGGTGATGTAATGAAGCCCGGCTCCGGATACACGTATTCCGGAGCCGTTCAAAGGTGTGATGCTATCGAGCGCACACGGGAGGCACGCGATCGTCAGATTTCATGCCGGCGTTACCTGTCACCAATCGGTCACTCACTGACCGCAACGTGAATCATGGACGCTGCCTCGCTGTCGAGGTGCCAGTAGAGCAGCCCGCTCGTCGGCTCCACCATAGCCGCCGGATAGCGTAGTTCAGGACTCTCGCCCTCGAAGACCTCGCGCAGAATTGCAGCCTTGCTCTCCCCGGAGACGAGAAACAGCACCTTCCGGCCTTGGTTAATAACCGGGAACGTAAGCGTGATTCGCGGCGCGTTCAGCTTTACAACCGTGTAGCCAATCACTAATCGGCTGGTTTCGTGTAAAGCTTCGGTGCCAGGAAATAACGAGGCGGTGTGTCCATCTTCGCCCATGCCCAACAGCAGGACGTCGAACTGCGGAACGGCGGCGGCGACAAAATTCCGGCGCAGTTGCGACTCGTATTCCTCGGCTGCGGCTTGCGCGCCCAGCTCGGTGCGCATGCGATGTACATTGTTCTGTGGAATCGGGACAGAGCGCAGCAGTTCGCGTTCAATCATGCCGAAATTGCTGTCCGGATGGTCGATCGGGACGGCTCGTTCGTCCACTTGGAACAACTCGATGCGACTCCAGTCGAAACGCTTGCGCCACGGGTCGCTCGCCAGCAGGCGATAGAGCGCACGCGGTGTCGATCCGCCGGAAAATGCAATGCTGCAAGCGCCGCGGTTGGCGATCGCCTCACCACAGGCAGACAGAATCCACTCTGCCGTGCCGGCGACTAAAGCATCCTTGCCGGGAAACACCTTGACATGCCGCATTCCCATCGAATCCCCCGCGGCCTCCTGAAGCTCACGCCGATTTTGCAGGTTCGGCTCGGGCGGGCAGCTTCCGGCCGAGCACAAACCGGTACATTGCCATGGCGAAGCCCTCGTCGGCGTTGCTGCTGGTAACCGCCTTGGCCGCCGACTTCACTTCGTTGGAAGACTGTCCCATTGCAATCGAAAAGCCCGCCCGGACCAGCATGGGAATATCATTTTCCATATCGCCAATGGTGGTTGTCTCAGCGATCGGAACTTCCATTTGCTTGCACAGGCGCTCGACCCCAGAACCTTTGTCACCGCCCAGAGGCGTAACGTCGTAATAGTACGTTTGCGAGCGCGTGCCCGAAACCTTGCCCTGTGCCGCGGCGTGAATCATTGTTTCGCAGCGGGCAATCACCGAGGGATCGTCGCTAACCGCCTGCACCTTGATGACGCGGTCCAGCAGAAGTTCAAAGTTCGGCACGGCGGTTGGGCGAAATCGCACCGCGTTGGACTCATGCTCCACGCGGGCGGGCCGGTCTGGGAGCACGAACCAGTCGTTATCGGTGTAGACCCAGGGAGATGCCCCGGCCTCGATAGCAGCAGCGATTACGATGCGCACTATCCGCCGCTCAATGTAGCTTGCGAACAGCAGCTCCCCATCTGGAGAAACGATGGCGGCTCCGTTGAAGGCAGCGAAGGGCTCACGGAGATTGAGCTCCTCGACAATCCAGCGCATGCCGCGCGGAGGACGGCTGCTGATGGCCGTGAAGCGAATGCCGGCGGCAAGAACATCCGCCACGGCTTCCTTGGACAGAACAGTGATCTGCTTCTCCGGAGTGAGCAACGTTCCATCGAGATCTGAAACCACGAGCGTCGTCATAGGCTTGATGGGCTGGCGCACGAACTGCGGTACTTGCTCGCCAACAGGCGCCAGTCGTGACCACTTCGCCTGATCAAATCAGCGGCGGCCTGTGGACCTTCGCTTCCCGCCGGATAGAATTGCAATTCCGTGGCATTGTTTGCCCACGCGTCCAGAATGGGCGTAACCAGCCGCCATTCGGCTTCGACTTCGTCGTGACGCGTGAACAGGGTCGCGTCTCCGCGTATCGCATCCAGCAACAGCGTTTCGTAAGCCACCGGCGCGGGCACGTTGAACTCGCGTTCGTAACAGAAGTCCATGTGCACGGTCGAGGTCTGCATGGAAGTTCCCGGCACCTTGGTCTCGAACTCAATCGAGATGCCTTCGTCCGGCTGGATTCGAAGCATGATCACGTTGGGTTGGATGCCATGCTGCGCCGTGTGCGCGAACAGCGCCTGCGGCGTGGCTTTCAGATGGACGGCAATTTCGGTCAGCGAACGAGCCAGTCGCTTGCCGGTACGGACGAAGAAGGGCACGCCGGCCCAACGCCAGTTCTCGATGCGAAACTCAACTGCTGCGAAGGTCTCGGTTTGCGACGTGGGTGAGATGCCGGACTCCTGACGGTATCCCGGCACCGCAGAGCTGCCGATCTTGCCCGCCTGGTACTGCGCGCGCACGGTGCGGCGCGCCACCTCTTCCGGACTCATGGGCGACATGGCGCGCAAGGTCTGCACCTTCTGCTCGCGCACGTTCACCGCATCGAAGGCCACGGGAGGCTCCATCGCGGTGAGGGTGAGAAGCTGGAGCATGTGGTTGGCGACCATGTCCCGCAGGGCTCCGGCCTCCTCGTAATATCCCGCGCGTGTGCCCACCCCGAGGGTTTCCGCCCCCGTGATCTCGACGAAGTCAACGTAGTTGCGATGCCAGATGGGCTCGAACATCGAGTTCGCAAAACGGAACACCAGGATGTTCTGCACCGTCTGCTTGCCGAGATAATGGTCGATCCTGAATACCTGCTCCTCGTCGAACGCCTTCAGCACGGTCTGGTTGAGCGCGCGCGCCGAGGCGAGATCGCGCCCGAATGGCTTTTCGACGATGATGCGCGTCCATCCCTTGGCCGCGTGAGAGAGGCCGCTACTGCCAAGCTGACGGATGATGTCCGACACGGCCGAAGGGGGCACGGAAAGGTAATAGAGGACGTTTGGCTTGTCCCGGTCTGCGCCCAACTCATTGATTTTGGTTCGAAGCGTGTTGTAAAACTCCGGGCCTTCCATCGTGCCCGAGAAATAGTGAAGACGTTGCGCAAATTCCTTCCAGCGCTCGGGCGTGAAGTGGTGCGAATCCTTCGACCGCTCGGTGCCTTCGCGCATCATGTCCCAGAATTTCTGGTCGTCCAACTTCGAGCGCCCTACGCCAAGCACCTCAAAGCCGGCAGTCAGCAAGCCATCGCTCACAAGGTCGAAAAGCGCCGGAACCAGCTTGCGACGGCTGAGATCGCCGGTTACTCCAAAGATGACAATGATGCAGGGCTCGACGGCTTTTGGAGGGGCCGCCACGGATACGTGATCGATCGTTACTTCAACACTGCTCATAGGCCTCAACCAAACTGGAAACAGGTTTTGCGCGGGACGAGCCCGCAATCACTCGTGCTCCGCACGTCCGGCATACAGCCTGCTAGTTGGCGACGGGAACGACAAGCCGCTGCCAGTCGCTGTGAACGAACCCTTCCTCGGGCCGATCAACCCGCTGATACGTGTGCGCTCCGAAGTAGTCGCGTTGCGCCTGCGTCAGATTCTGCGGCAACCGCGCGGTGCGATAGCTGTCGTAGTATCCCAGGGAAGCAGTCATCGAGGGCGCAGGTATTCCGTGCTCGATGGCCAGCCGCAGAGTCCATCGCCAGTTCTGCTGCGCCTGCGGTACCTTGGTGCGGAACTCGGAATCGAGCAGCAGATTCGCAAGCCGTGGCTCGCGCTCGTAGGCTTGCATGATTTCATTCAGGAAGTCGGCGCGGATGATGCAGCCGGCCTTCCAGATGCGCGCCATCTCCCGCAAGTTGATCTTCCAGTTGTAAGTCTCAGAGCCGGCCTGGATGAGGCTCATACCTTGCGCATACGAACACACTTTGGAAGCATATAGCGCGTCGCGGATGGCGGCGACAGCCTGCCGGCGTTCTCCGTCGAAGCTCGCCTTGGGGCCAGCCAGGACGCGTGAAGCAGCTACACGCTGGTCTTTCATGCTGGAGAGGACGCGTGCCTCGATGGCGGCGGCAATCGTTCCCGCCGGGACGATGAGGTCCAACGCCATCTCGGCAGTCCACTTGCCGGTGCCTTTTTGGCCGGCCTTGTCGAGCACCATATCGACCAGGGGCTTGCCGGTGAGCGGATCTTTGACGGCGAGGATCTGCGAAGTGATCTCGATGAGATACGATTTCAGCGAAGTGTGGTTCCAGTCGTCAAAGATGCCGGCAAGCTCGTCGGCGTTGAAGCCGAGGACGCGATGCAGCAAGTCATAGACCTCGGCAATCAGTTGCATGTCGCCATACTCAATGCCGTTGTGAACCATCTTGACGAAGTGGCCGGCGCCGTCCGGGCCAACATGAGTGACGCACGGGCCGGAATCGCTCTTGGCCGCGATCGCCGTAAGCACGGGCTCAAGTTCGCGGTAGGCTTCCAATTGGCCGCCCGGCATGAGCGAAGGCCCGTGGCGCGCGCCTTCTTCTCCGCCGGAAACGCCCATGCCGAAAAAGCGCAGACGGTTCATGCGCATTTCTTTTTCGCGGCGCTGGGTGTCCTTAAACCAGGAGTTTCCGCCATCGATCAGAATGTCGCCCGGTGCAAGCAGCGGCGAAAGCTGCGCGATCATGCTGTCCACCGGTTCGCCGGCCTTGATCATCATCAGGATGCGGCGCGGCGCGCGAAGCCCCTGCACAAACTCAGCGAGCGACTTCGCACCTGCGATCTTCTTGCCGGCATTCTGCTGCACGAAACGTTCGGTCCATTCCGTTTCCAGGTTCCAGACCGCGACGCTGAACCCGTGCTCTTCAATGTTGAGAGCAAGATTTTGCCCCATTACGCCAAGTCCGATCACTCCGAAATCACTCATGGGTCGCTTACCTCGCTTCGATCGAAACCACTTTGAAGTACGTCACCAGTTGCTCTGCCTGGCACATCAGGCTGTCATGGCGAGCGTAGCCATCTTTTGTTCCTTCTGCCGAAAAGTAGCTCCGCTCCGCGCTCGATGACCATCAGATAGAAACCGCCTTGGCCTCAACCAACCGCTGCAAAGCACTGGCCAGCATGTCCAGGTCCTGATTGATGTTCGCGCCGAGCCTCACGCCCAAAACGCGGCGCTTGTGCTGCGCCAGCGACAGCAGATCGCCCAGCGCCTGCGCATCGGCCAACACCGCGAAACCAGCCTTTTCACCCGGAATCGGCAAATCGCCGGCTTGTTCGGCCGTAATTTGCAGAAAGACTCCCGTAGCCGGCCCACCCTTGTGAAACTGCCCCGTGGAATGCAGGAATCGCGGCCCATACCCGGTCGTGACGGCTACGCGCAATGCGTTCCGAAGTGCAACCCGCAAGCGCTGGATGCGCGCATTGGTTTCCACATTTTCGGGCAGATATTGCTGGATGGAAATGTAATCGTGCGGGCGCACTTGCTGCACGAATGTCTCCAGCGCCTTTTCCTGTTCCGCGCCCATGCCGTTCGCCAGCGAAATGCGCGTTACTCCGGGCACATTCTCGGGAAGCGTGCCGTCTTTCTCGAATTGCGCCAGCAGCCGCCGGGTGTTGTCTTTGGATTCCTGCACGTTGGGTTGATCGAAGGGGTCAATTCCGAGCAGCGCGCCGGCAACCGCGGTGGCAAACTCCCACAGATAAAATTCCGCGCCAAGATCCAACGGAGATTCCAGCTTATGACGGATGACAGGATGTCCAACTGCCTCCAACCGCTTCAGCTTGCCTTCAATCTCCGGGTCCGCCA
The DNA here is from genome assembly GCA_049519595.1 of Candidatus Korobacteraceae bacterium. Taxonomy (GTDB): domain Bacteria; phylum Acidobacteriota; class Terriglobia; order Terriglobales; family Acidobacteriaceae; genus CAWBRT01. Next base: position 7,720 of record JBEKQP010000192.1, read on the forward strand.
CTACATGGATGTAGGCGAAGACACGATCGTTATCATAGTTCTCGGGCAGGCCCAACGGTTCACCGGCAACCGGCAGAATGCCTTTACCTTCCTTCCCGGTGCTCTCGGCCACAAGCTGCTCAATCCACAAACCTACAGATGCGACCGGTTCGGAGGCGATCAGCGTGAGCTTGTCACGGCCCTGTTGCGCGCAGCCCGCCATCATGACGCCAAGCCGGACAGCAGGATCATCTTGCGCAGGCACCGATGCCCCGCACGCCTGCACCATGCGCTCAGCCCGCTCCAGCAACATCCGGACATCCCCGCCCATCACGGCAAACGGGACCATACCGAAGAAAGAGAGTGCCGAATAGCGTCCGCCAATGTCAGCAGGATTCAGAAACACTCGCCGGAAGTTGTCCCGGCTGGCGTCGGCGACCAACTGCGTGTTGGAATCGGAGATCGCCACAAAGTTGCGGCCCGCCTTATCGCCGAGCTTCTGCTTCACGCGATCATAGAAATAACGGTGAAACATGCGCGGTTCGGTCGTGGTGCCTGACTTGGAAGCTACGATAAACAGCGTCTTCTCGACCTGGATCTTATGTTCCAGCGCCCGCACCGCTCCCACCACGGTTGAATCAAGCACATGAAGCCGGGGATATCCGATGAGGCTCCCGAAGCTTCGGGCGAAGACCTCCGGACACAGACTTGAGCCTCCCATGCCGAGCACGACAGCGTGCTCAAATCCATCGCGGCGGATCTCCTCGGCAAATGCCTTGAGATCTTCCGCGTTCATCAGCAGCAACTTGGCGACGTCAAGCCAGCCAAGCGCATTGCCGATGATCTTCTGGTGCTCCGGATCAGACTTCCATACGCTGGCATCCCTGCTCCAGATTCGCTCGGGGAGATGCTTGTCGGCGGCTTGGCGGAGCGCGGCGTCAATTGCGGACTTGACATCTCCACTGCTGCCGGAGCGGCGCGTACTGTTCGCCGCGAATTTCTTTCTCTCCTCCTCGACTGCTGCGAGCAGGCTGCGGAATGAATCGGCAAACGCCTTCACGCCCTCTTGCGTCAGTTCGTCGGTAATCTCTTTGAAGTCGATGCCGAGCGATTTCAACTGCTCGAAAACGCGCTTGGCGGCGGGCAGGTCTGCTTCCAGCGTCGGGGCAACCTTGCCGTGATCGAGGAAGGCCTTCAGCGTCTGCGGAGGCACGGTGTTGACCGTCTCCGGACCAATCAGCGTATCCACGTAATAGACATCGCTGTACTTCGGATTCTTGGTGCCGGTCGAGGCCCACAAGGGACGCTGCACCCGGGCGTTCAATTTGCGCAGCTCGGCGAATCGCTTGCCGTGAAAGATTTCTTTGAATGCCTCGTAGGCGAGT
>JBEKQP010000193.1:0-11516 GCA_049519595.1 Candidatus Korobacteraceae bacterium
CGCGAGTTTCGCCCGCAGCCGCTGCATCGAGGAGGATTCCCCTGGGCGAAGCCGCTCCGAGGTAAGAATCGCGAGTGACTCAAAGCCACATTTTCTCCTCTAACGAACCTGACAAATCTACGTTGCCGGATGTCGCCGCACTCGGCTACGCGATGTGGCTGAAGCCCTTGCAGGCGTGCTGCTCCTGCTTCGCGCCCAAGGCTCGTAGGTCCACGTTGCTGGCCCGCGGCACGGACTCTGCAGAGCCACGCCGCGCCTCTGTAAAACCTTCGCGCCGAAATCACAATCCAACTAAGAAGCAAACGATAGGCAAAACTTTTTCGGATGTGCACAGGCCAGAGATGGGCACAAAAGGAAGGATTGACATGAAGAAAGGGATTCTCACTTTAATGGTGGTGCTGGTTTTCGCGATTGGCGGATGGGCACAGAACAACGATGAGCGGAGCAAGGCCGATAAGCGTTTGGACGATGCGGCAGCCGATTTGAATCGGCTCACGAATGCCCCCGACAACGGCATTCCACAGACGATACTCGCGAAGGCCAAATGCGTCGCGATCATTCCCAGCCTGGTAAAAGGTGGTTTCATCTTCGGCGCAGAGCATGGACGCGGCGTCGCCACTTGCCGCCCGGAGAACACCAACACCTGGACGGCCCCTGCTTTCTTTACTCTCACCGGGGGTAGCTGGGGAGCGCAGATCGGCGGCGAGGACGTCGATTTGGTGATGCTGTTCATGACCAACGAAGGCGCTGAAAAGTTGTTGTCGGCAAACTGGAAGATCGGCGGCGACGTCGGAATCGCGGCTGGTCCGTGGGGTCGTCAGGGTACAGCCAGCACTGACTGGAAGATGAACACGGGTATTCTGACCTACTCGCGGGCTAAGGGCGCTTTTATTGGTGCCACCCTCAACGGTGCCAATGTTCATGTCGACGAGAAAGCGATGAGGTCTTTCTACGGTCGCAAGAACCCCAACTTCCGCGCCGTTTTGTCGGGCCAGGTTCCGCCTCCGCCGCAGGCGCACCAGTTCCTGGCCGCCATTCGGCAGAACTTCCGCGAGGCCAACGCGAGTAAGTAGCGGACAGAATCACGGTTGGGTACGCAATTAGACAACGAGGGTGCTCTCAGGGCACCCTCGTTCATTTTTGCGCTGCCCGCGATCGTGAAGCTTTCGGGAGAGTACCCCGCACCCCGCTTCTTCGCGAGGTAGACCTACCTTCGAATCCGGGCCAATCTCGAATCTGGGCTAATATTGTTATTTGCGGCGTTTCGGAAAATGCCGTCCGGTAAAGTAAGCCAAACTGTTCGCTCCCGTGCAGGGTAACTGTCTGCAATACACCGAACAATTCGATGTAGTAGTTGTCGGCGCCGGCCACGCCGGCTGCGAGGCCGCGATGGCCGCCGCGCGCATGGGGCTGCGCACCGCGCTGTTTACGCTCAACGTGGACCTGATCGCGCAAATGTCCTGCAATCCCGCTGTCGGTGGCATTGCCAAAGGACACTTGGTGCGCGAAGTCGATGCCCTGGGCGGCATCATGGGCGAGATCACCGACGCCGTCGGCATTCAGTTCCGTTTGCTCAATACCTCGCGCGGCCCTGCCGTGTGGTCGCCCCGCGCCCAGTGCGACAAGCAGGAGTATCGGCTCAAGATGCGCGAGGTCCTCGAGAGCCAAGTCAACCTTCAGGTCAAGCAGGCCGAAGTTGCCGAGTTGCTCATCGAGGAGCTCGCCGCCGGCGATGCCGAACGCAGCGAAGGCTTAGAGCGCACGCGCGTTTGCCGCGGCATCCGCCTGCGCGACGGTCGTACGGTTGCCGCCTCGGCCGTCATCGTGACTACCGGGACGTTCCTCAACGGGTTGATCCATTGCGGTGAGCAATCCTATCCCGCTGGACGCAGCGGCGAAGCGGCCTCGGTGCTGCTTGGCGAGTTCATCAAGTCGCTTGGGCTTCGCGGCTGCCGGCTCAAAACCGGCACGCCCCCGCGTCTCGACGGTCGCACCATCGATTGGTCGCGTTTCGCCACGCAACCAGGCGACGCGGACCCCACTCCGTTCAGCTTTCGCACCGTCAAGATCACCCAGCAGCAGGTGCCGTGCTATATCGCCTACACCACGGAAGAGACGCACCGCATCATCCGCGAAAACGTGCACCGCTCGCCGATGTACAGCGGCCAAATTCACGGCATCGGCGCGCGCTATTGCCCTTCAATCGAAGACAAGATCGTCAAATTTCCCGACAAAGAGACACACCAACTTTATCTCGAGCCGGAGGGCCTGAAGACGCACGAGATTTACGTCAACGGCATGAGTACGTCGTTGCCCGTCGACGTGCAGTTGGCAATCATCGCCTCCATCCCCGGTCTCGAAAAGGCGGCGATGCTGCGCCCCGGCTACGCCATCGAATATGACGCGATCGACCCTACCGAGCTGCAACGCACTCTGGAGACGAAGAAGATAGCGCACCTGTTTCTCGCCGGCCAGATCAACGGTACCAGTGGATACGAAGAGGCCGCCTGCCAGGGCATCATGGCTGGCATCAATGCCGCGCTCAAGACCAAGTGCGAGCCGCCGCTCACACTCGACCGCACAGAGGCCTACACGGCGATCCTCATCGATGACCTTATCAGCAAGGGGACCAACGAGCCTTATCGCATGTTCACCTCGCGCGCCGAGTTCCGCCTGCAGGACGCCGCGTAGGATTGATCAGCGACGACGCCTGGCAGGATTTCCTGGCCAAGCAGGCGCGCCTGGAGCGGCTCCGCCGCTTGCTTGAGAGCTCCCGCGTCAACCCACAGATTCCTGCCAGCGTGTTGGAGAAGGCGGGAAACGCTCTGGGGCAGAGCTATGCTCAACTGCTGCGGCGCCCAGAGATTGCAATTGAGGAACTGGTTCCGGCGTTGATCAAACTTTATCCGGAATTTTTCGCACGCGATGGCCTGGCATCGGCGACGATGCCGGCGAACGCTACGAGAATAGACTCCGATGGTGTCATCCTGAGCGAGCCGGAGGCCTCGGTACTGCCAGCGAGCGCCGCTGAAGAGAAATGGTCCTTTCCACCACCGCCAACACTTGAAAGTGTCATCCTGAGCGACAGCGAAGGATCTGCTGTTGCGTCCGTTGCCAAGCGAGAACCGTCATCAGCCGATGTCCCTCTCCATCTTCCCGCGGCGGTACGCAACGAACTCAAGTCGATTGAGACTGAAATCAAGTACGCCGGCTATATGCAACAGCAGGAGAAGGCCATCGAGCGCCTGAAGAAGGCGGAAGAGAGACACATCCCCGAGGGTTTCGATTACGCCTCGATCAGCGGCCTCTCGCGCGAGATGAAAGAAAAGTTAACTCGGGTCCTGCCCCTTACCCTTGGCCAAGCCAGCCGCATCCCCGGCGTAACTCCCGCAGCCGTTTCATTGATCAATGTCTATATAGAAATCCAGGACCGCCGCCGCGCCCAGGCGCCGCAGACTTCCTAATGGACGTTGCGCATTATCGGACATAGTCAGTCGATTCGCACTGTACATTTCCGCGTTTTTTTTAGCTCATTTACCGCCGGAATTCAGTCCATAATTTACTCGGGCGGATGCCAGCTGTGACCAAAGTCATTGGCCCCGCCAATCGGCTCCGGTAGCCTCGTAGTTGATATGGCAGCACCGGGTATCTCCACAAAAGATTTTGTTCAAGTGATCCGTCCCGTTCCGCAGCAGGTTCGTTCCTCCGCGGCCAAGAAGAAGCTCGTACGCAGGGTCGAAGCCGATCGCTCTCAATTGGTGCGCCGCATCGTGCAGTTCGCGTTCCTGGCGCTGAATCTCTGGGTCGGTCTGGAGTTCTACGCCTGGGTTCGCTTCTTCGAGAGCGGCGGAGTCACGAAATATGTTGAGCGGCCCGCCGGGGTCGACGGCTGGCTGCCGATCGATGCGCTCATGAACCTGAAGCTCACGCTACTAACCGGCAGTGTGCCGCGCGTGCATCCGGCTGGTATGTTTTTGCTGCTGGCGTTTCTTGGCGTATCGCTCTTATTCCACAAAGCGTTTTGCTCATGGCTATGCCCGGTCGGCACGCTCTCGGAATACCTCTGGAAGCTCGGCCACAAGTTCTTGGGCCGCAATTTTCAGCTGCCTCGCTGGCTCGATATTCCGCTGCGTGGCCTGAAGTACCTGCTGCTGGGCCTTTTCGTCTGGGTGATCGGCAGAATGTCTGTCGAGGCGCTCGCCGATTTTCTCTCCGGCCCCTACGGAATCATCGCCGATGTGAAGATGCTGAACTTCTTCCGCCACATCGGCCAAACCGGCGCCATTGTGCTCGCCGCGTTGACGCTTTCTTCGCTGCTGGTGCAAAACTTCTGGTGCCGTTACTTGTGTCCCTACGGCGCGTTAGTGGGTTTGGCTGCGCTGCTCAGCCCGGTACACATACGGCGCGAGTCCGAGCCTTGCATCGATTGCGGCAAGTGCGCAAAGGCCTGCCCCGCCTGGCTTCCCGTGGACCGGTTGGTTGAGATTCGCTCGGCCGAATGTACCGCATGCATGGAGTGCGTCGCGGTGTGCCCGGCTCAGGGCGCGCTGCAGCTCTCGGTTTCAAAGGTCGCGCAACCATGGCCGCGCGCTCTGGGCTGGAAGGGCGCAATCACTCCTTGGGTCGTGGCCGCATGCATCGTTGCGGTTTTCCTCGGACTGGTCGGCTATGCTCGCCTCAGCGACCACTGGCAGACCCGCGTTCCCAATGCAGTCTATTTGCGGCTGGTGCCCAACGCGGATGCCGAAGGCCATCCCGGAATGTAGACCCGGTGAAAGGCTGGCCGGATAGTCGAAGCGGCAGTGCTATCCTGCATCTGCATGCTGGAACGCCGACAGATCTGCGATCTGCTGTTTCCCTACCTTGAGGGGAAGCCGCTTTCGAGTGAGCAGATCGAAATTGTATCCAGATATATCGATATTTTATTGAAGTGGAACCAAGCAATCAATCTGACGGCGATCCGCCAGCCTGAGCAGATTGTGCGGCGCCATTTTGGCGAATCGCTGTTTGCCGCGCGCCACCTGCTCACTCCCGATGCGTTGGCCAACGTGATTGACGTCGGTTCCGGAGCAGGCTTCCCAGGGGTCGTACTGAAGATTTTTGCTCCTGCCATAAGTTTGACGCTGGTGGAGTCGCACGGTAAGAAGGCCACCTTCTTACGGGAATTGTCGAGAACTCTGCACCTAAGCGGTGTTGAGGTTGTGCAGGAGCGTGCTGAACGATTTCAGAAACGAGCAATTTTGGTCACGTTCAGGGCGGTGGAGAGGTTTGAAAGCATACTTCGCACCGCCGCTTCTCTGGTTGCGTCGGGCGGCCGTCTCGGGGCGTTGATCGGTGCCAACCAGCTCACGGCGGCGACATCTATCTTGCCTGGCCAGTGGGAGTCCGTTGCAATTCCAGAATCGAAATCGCGAGTCTTGGCCATCTGGCGAGCATAATAATTTCAATTGACGGGCTGGGATAATGTTCCACGTGGAACATTATCCTCAAACTACGGCCCTGATGGGACATAGCTTTCGCGAAAACTAATTGGACACCTCGCCGAAGTCTCACCAGCGCCAGCCATTCGTTGTTCCACGTGGAACACGTTGCTGGCTGTAAACCACCTCCGCTGGCGCGCTTGTTGCCACCCTCGACGAACCAAATCCGGCACCTAACCGTCTCGCCGCCGAAAAATATGGATTCCTCCCGCTTTATCCACCGAATCCACAGCCGCCCACAGCAGATCACCGTTGAAGCCCGCCTCCACGTCCGTTACTCTCGAAGCCGAAGGATCGCCTGCCATTCGATTCCCGTTCCCGTCGGATTCAATCCGCAATGTGCAGGTTTGACCAGTTTCGCGGAATCCGTACCCGTAAAGCAGCCGTTTGGCGCAGCAGTGACAGCTTCGGATACGTCTCCTCTGAAAGCGCTCTGGTCTCCTGAAAGGACTAATTGCATGGCCCGGGTAATCGCCATCGCGAATCAAAAGGGAGGCGTTGGCAAGACGACGACTGCCATCAACCTTGCCGCATCCTTCGCCGCTGCCGAAGTGCCCACCCTGCTCATCGACTGCGATCCGCAGTCCAACAGTTCCAGCGGCATCGGCTTTCAAAAAGACCCATCCCGCCTCAGCACCTACGACTTGCTAGTGAATGAAATTCCGACCGAGCAGATTCTGCAGCCCACTGCCACGGAAAATCTCTGGGTCATTCCATCTTCTAAGAATCTGATCGGTGCCAATATCGAACTGGTAAGTGCCGACGAGCGCGAATACCGCCTGCGCAACGCCATTAAACCTCTCATCCCGCGCTTCCAGTACATCGTGCTCGACTGTCCGCCAGCCCTCGATCTGCTCACGCTCAATGCTTTGGTTGCCGCCGATTCCGTGCTGGTTCCGATGCAGGCCGAATACTTCGCCTTGGAAGGCATTAGTGAGTTGCTCGACACCATCGAACGTGTCCGTCAGAATTTCAATTCCAGGCTCGCCGTCGAGGGCGTCGTGCTCACCATGTTCGACGAGCGCACGAATCTCGCGCAAAACGTTGCCGCCGAATTGAAGACCTACTTTGGTGAGTTACTGTTCGAAACCACCATCCCTAGGAACATTCGCTTGGCCGAAGCTCCCAGTCATGGCCTACCCGTCAATTCCTACGACCCGCGTTCACGGGGAGCTGAGAGTTATATACGGTTGGCCAAGGAATTAATGGATAGACAAGCCCGAGTGGCGTTACCGCCCCTGCCCGAGGCGGCCAAACCGGCCATCAGCCCCGAGGCGAATCACTGAATCTAGGATCTCTGAGGTTTTTGCGATGAATGACAAACGAAAGGTTCTCGGCCGCGGCCTTGACACTCTGATTCCAGCAGCCCGCGCCGCAACCGCCACCCAGCCTACTCCCGGCCCTGGCGAAATGATTCACCAGCTTGCGGTCGAGCAGATTGACCGCAACCCATACCAGACCAGAAGCCGCTTCGACGAAGCCGCGCTGGCCGAGTTGGCCGAGTCGATTAAGGCCTCCGGCGTGGTTCAGCCAATTCTGGTTCGTCCACAGCTCGGCGGACGCTTTCAGCTCATTGCCGGTGAACGCCGCTGGCTTGCCTCGCAACGCGCCGGCAAAACTACCGTGCCAGCCATCGTCAAGCAGGTCTCCAACGAGCAGGCGATGGAGATGACGATTGTCGAAAACTTGCAGCGCGAGGATCTGAACCCGGTGGAGCAGGCACGCGCTTACGAGCGCCTCGGCCGCGAATTCGGGCTCACCCAGGAGCAAATGGCGCAGCGTACCGGCAAAGAACGCTCCAGTGTCGCCAATTTCCTCCGCTTGCTCAAACTCCCATCCGAAGTCCAAACTCTGCTCGAAGAGAGCAAACTGAGCTTCGGCCACGCCAAGGCGCTCATGACTCTGGACTCGCCTGAAGCCGTTCTGAAGCTCGCCAACCGTGCCGTGGCGCTCTCTATGTCAGTTCGCCAGGTTGAAGCTACTGTGCATAGCTTGGTGCATCCCGAACCCAAGCGGGAAAAAGCGGAACGCCAAGTCGATCCCAACGTGAAGGAGGCTGAGCGTCAGATGCAGCGAGCGCTCGGAGTTCGAGTGCAGATTACCGACAATAAGGGCAGCGGAAAGATCGTTATCGAATACAAATCTTTGGAAGACTTTGACAGGGTAGTGGAAGTACTGGGGCGAGAGAGTTGATTCGCCGCCATCAGTTTTTATCACTCAATTTATATCTACATATGTAGATATATTCTCCAGCTTTCGCAGCCCCCGGCCCTCGTTCAGCCTTGCGGAATCCGTATACCCTGAAAGTCACTGCCTGGGCGGATGTCATCTCGGAAACGCGAGCATTTGCCGGCGCTCCTATACGTCCGCTGCCCGCGATTAAACCTTCCGTGCATCCTAGGTAGGAGATGCGGTGCCCTCGGCTCGCGCGCCGAGGGGGCAAGCCGCGGAGCTGCTACTTGCTTAAAGCCACTCTCGGCGATTTCGAATTACTGCATGTCACTGACGGGACCTTTCTACTCGATGGCGGAGCCATGTTCGGAGTCGTGCCTAAGGTAATCTGGCAAAAGAAATACCCCGCCGACCAGGACAATCTGCTTCCTTTCGCACTTAACTCACTCCTCGTTCGCAGCGATGAGCGCACCATCCTGATTGAAACGGGCGCAGGCCCCAAGCTGCCCAAAACAATCAGCGATCTCTACCACACACGCCCTTGCCTGCTCCAGAATCTCGCCAATCTCGGCCTCGCGGCTGACGATATCGACGTGGTCATCAACACCCATTTGCACTTCGACCATTGTGGCTGGAACACCTGTTATCAGGGCGACCGCCTGGTGCCGACATTCCCGCGCGCCACGTATTACGTCCAGCGCGGCGAGGTCGAACATGGACGCCTGCAACTGCTGCGTGACCGCGTCAGCTACCGGCCCGAGAACTATGAACCGCTGCTCGAAGCGGGGCGCATGCACCTACTGGACGGCGACTGCGAACTATTTCCTGGCGTCTCGGTACGGGTGTATCCCGGACACACGCGCGATATCCAGGCCGTAGTGCTTCGCAGTCAGGAAAAAACTGCCTGCTTTGTAAGTGACATCGTGCCCAGCACCTATCATCTGCCGCCGACCTGGATCATGGCCTACGATCTTGACCCGGTGAAGTCGATTGAAAGCCGCCGACGGCTTTACAGCCAAGCTGTTCCGGAGAAGTGGCTGGTAGCCTTCGGGCACGATCTCCGGGTCCCGTGGGCTTATCTGGGACAAGATGAAAACAATCGCTACGTCTTCGAGCCCGCGATCAGTGCTCCCGCCCCGCTCGCCACAGCCGACCAGCCGCCGCCGGCATCCGGGCCCTGACACCCACGCGGTCTTCCGCGAGCCCGGACAGGCGCCATCGCCTGCGCTATACTGCCCACATTCAAATTGAACAGGAGGAGCGACCATGTTTTGCGAGGCGTGTGGAACGCAACTACAGCCTGCGCAGCACTTCTGTTCCACCTGCGGCAGATCGGTTTCGCCTGACCCATTTGCCGCCCATGGCGCTTCACAGGGACGGGTACGACGGCACATCCAGGCGCTGGGCATTCTCTGGCTCGTGCTTTCGGCCCTGCAGATGGTGAGCGGCCTCGTCGTACTCATGGCTGCCAACACTTTTCTCCTGACTCTGGAACATGGCTCTTACCCCGCCCCACTCTTTGTGCGTCCGGTTATTGCGACCATCACACTGCTGATCGCCGTCAGGGGTGCGCTCGGCGTGGCGGCTGCCGTTGGACTCCTCAAACGAGCCACGTGGGCGCGAGGGCTGCTGGTCTTCCTCGCATTCATGTCTATACTTGAGTTGCCGTTTGGAACGGCGCTTGCGATCTACACCCTATGGGTGCTGCGCTCGCGCAATGCGGATCAGGAGTATCGCACGCTGGCAGCCGGCGGCTGAGAACCGCCTCGAACACTACAAACCGCAGATGGCGCCGGCCGCCGCCGTCAGTGGCGTACTGGAATCAGCGGCGCTGTCCTTCATTTCGTCGCCGCCCGACGGACGCTCGAAGAACTGCTCCACCTCTCGCAAAATCTGCCCCTCATCGCCTGCATGGTAGATCGCCTTGCGCAACTGCGCACCGTTGCGGACGCCATGCGTAAACCAGGACGCAAATTGCTTCATCTTTCCCGGAGTATCGCGATATTCTTCTTCGATCAACATTTCGAAGTATCGATGAATCATGTGAAAACGATCAGCCTCGGTCGCAGTCTCAAAGCAACCGCGCTCCGTGTACCCCGCAATCTGCCGGAAGATCCACGGGTTCGACGCTGCCGAACGCCCGATCATCACCGCGTCGCAGCCGGTCTCGGCAATCATGGTTGCTGCGTCCTCCGGTGAACGGATGTCGCCGTTGCCGATGACGGGAATCCCGACCAGTCGCTTCAACTCGGCGATCCACTGCCACTGCGCCTGGCCGCTGTAGCCCTGCTCACGGGTGCGCGCATGCATGGCGATGGCGTTCAATCCGCAGTCTTCGGCCATCCGTGCCAGTTGCGCATAGACCAGTTCTTGATCGTTCCAGCCGGCGCGAAACTTCACGGTAAACGGAATTTTCACTGCCGCGCGAATGGCACGGAAGATGCGCTCGATGAGCGGCAGATCACGTAGGAGTCCCGAGCCTCCATTGCACTTGACGACTTTCTTTGCCGGGCAGCCAAGGTTCAAGTCGACCAGGTCGAAGCCAAGTCCTTCGATCATGCGCGCGGCCTCGCCCAGCGCCTCCGGATTCCTGCCAAACAGTTGCGCCGAAATCGGGTGCTCGTCCTCGTAGAAGTGGAGATAGCGTTTTGCCTTGCGATCCTTGCCGCGCAGAACGCCTTCGGCCGAGGTGAACTCGGTCATAATCAGGCCGCAGCCCCCCATTTCACGAATGAATCGCCGGAAAACCGTGTCGGTAATGCCCGCCATCGGGGCCAGTACAGTGGCCGGAGCAATCGTGACGCCGCCGATCTGCAGACGCGCCGGGACCCTCGCCTCTGCCGGGTCTGTGCGCTGTGCCGGGTTGTCGTAGAACTTATGCACCGCAATCTATTCTAGCTTGTAGGCGGACACGAACGATTGTCTTCCGAGCAGGCAGGGCAAAATAAGCAAAAGAAAGCCTCCGCCTTCACGGAGGCTTGCTTGCGAATGACTATATGCCGACTCTTCCGCGCTACTTCTTCTCGACCTTGGCGTACTTACGACGAAAGCGCTCGATGCGTCCGGCGGTGTCAATCTCCCTCTGCTTACCGGTGAAGAACGGATGGCAGTTGGAGCAGATTTCAACGTGGATGTCGCCATGGTGGGTGCTGCGGGTCAGAAAGCTGTGCCCGCAGGCGCACTGCACGCGTACTTCCGAATAATTGGGATGGGTTGCTGCTTTCATAATGGCTAAAAACCTCTGCGCCTAAAACCCTATTGTAGCCGGAAGCACCGAAATCCGGCAAGCCGGGGGCTGGGTAGCGTTATGCCCCTCGCAGCCCAACCCCCCTACCCCCGCCGCACCGAAGCTGCTCCGTTTGTCTTAACTCGTAGCAGCCTATGGCTGGTTCTTCACAGCTTCAACGTTGATATCGACCTTGATTTCCTTGCCAACCGTCGCCCCGGTGGAATCGAATGAGACGTTGTAGTCAAAGCGGTTCAGGGTTGTGCTGGTCTCGATACCGAGGCGCGTTTTGCCCTTCACTTCGGCTTTGGCAAGCGCGATCGGTAACGTGACCTGCCGCGTAACGCCCTTCATTGTCAGGTTGCCAGTTACCTGAAGCTGATCGCCAATCTTTTCAATCTTGGTGCTCTGGAAGCGCATCTCCGGGTACTTGTCGGTCTCGAAAAAGTTGGCGCTCCGCAGATCCTTATCGCGCATTTGGTTGTCGGTATTCACGCTCGCGGTTCTAATCACCGCCAGCACAGATGACTTGGACAGGTCTTTTTCGTCGTAGAGAATCGTGCCCGAAACGTCGCTGAACCTGCCATGCACGGTGCTGATCATCAGATGCTTCACCGCGAAATTCGCTGAGGAATGGG
>JBEKQP010000194.1:0-8928 GCA_049519595.1 Candidatus Korobacteraceae bacterium
CGGAATTCCCGGTTGAAATCAGTCTCAGCCCGATGCCGTCTCCCGAAGGCATGCTGGTCACGGCTGCCGTCCGCGACGTCAGCGAACGCCGCAAAGCAAACGAACAAATCAAACTATTGAACTCCGAACTCGAAGAGGCCTTGCGGCGCTCCGACAGGCTCGCCAGCACCGGACGCCTCATGGCCAGCTTGGCGCATGAGATCAATAATCCGCTGGATTCGATCTCCAATGTCCTGTTCATGCTTCAGTCGGAAGCCACCACCAACCAGCGGCAGCAAGATCTTATCGGCTTGGCAGCGCGTGAACTTGACCGCCTCATGACCATCACCCGGCAAACCCTCGCTCCGCATCGGCAAACCTTGCAGCCCGTGGTCGTGCCGGTAAATGAACTGTTGGACGCGGCTTGCGAGCCCTATGCTCGCAAGATGCAACAGGCCGGAATCGAAGTCATCCGAAACTATGAAAGCGAAGCCCAGGTGAAGGTTTTCGCCGGCGAATTGCGCCAGGTGATTAACAACCTGATCTCGAACTCCATCGACGCCATGCCCAATGGCGGACAGCTTTTCTTGGAGACCCGGGTCCACGAGCCGAACCTGCAAATCAGGGTCGGCGACACCGGACACGGCATCCGTGCTGAATCTCTCGGCGAGATTTTTAAACCCTTTTTCACCACCAAAGGCGAAAGGGGCCTCGGCGTCGGTCTCTGGGTCTCACGCAGCATTATCGAAAAGCTTGGCGGAGTAATCGAGGTCAGCAGCTCCACCAGCCCCAATGACCATGGCACCTGGTTCGCCATAACCCTGCCCCTGGCGGACTCCGAACAGCGCTATCAGCAGCAACGCATGGCCAGTTGATCTTTGTTGCTGGTGTTTCGGGTGCCCACGCCTGAGTGGCCCATTCAAGCTCAGGCTCTCAACTTGTTGAAAATGTTGGTCAGATTGGCGCGTCACCGTGTCCTCCGAAATCAAAAACTCTTCTCCGTTGCCCTTGTTTGTTGCATCGCGCGGCAACGCGGTGATGACCTGAAGCTCGCGCGGTGTCAGCCCAAATGTCTCTTCTTCTCTGAGCTGCAACCGCTTGTTCATCCAGCAGGTTAATTAATTCCACCAAACTTGCCACTACGCTGTGCCCTAACGGCTGCGGAAAGCAGCGCCAGCAAGCGGACGCGAATCCGGATTACGTCCTCTCGCTTACCACAAAATTACACAAAAAAAGGAAATCCTCGCCGCAAGTCAGCGCATCGCATAAGCACGGGCGGCGGCGCATATCGACTCTCCTTAGCGAATAATCACCGTTGCTCTCTGGCCCGATTTGTGTGCCGTGTTTCGCTTATCCGCGAGCGGACACTGGCCGACGTTCTGAATACGTAACATTCCTGGCCGTTCAACTCCGAGTAGCAAATTTTTCGAACATACTGTGGGCGCTATGGTATGGCAATTCGAGCGTCGATTAGTATTTGCCGTTTCCGAACGGTGGTCGGGTTGGTTCTGTGAGCGCTGTTGCTGGAACCGTTCTCAACCCCAGTTGGAAGCTCAGAGAACCGAGCTTGCCAGCAGGATCCAAGCCGAGTTCGATTCGCACAATTGCGAAGAATTCGCAACGCAAGATAAACAGCTGCCCCGGAGCAATTCAGCGTAGGCGTGTCCCATATCTATCAGGCTGGGGGGATTTTCGGAATCACCCTCTTGGCTAGATATATCAACCTCCGAGATTCACGAGCCGTGGGGCCTGACGTGAAGCATCGAAGGCGCTCGCCGAAAAAAGGCCCAACCGGTGAAGCCGGGTGGGTCAAGACCTGCCATTGATGTTTAAACCGCCCTTCGGGCCGCTGCCGGAAGCAGAGGCCCTAAGGGCAACTGGTTACCCGTTCAGGGCGAGGGTGGCGATGTCTTGCGGCACCATCCCCGGGAAAACATAAGCCTGAAGCAGAATCAGGACACCGATAAACGCCAGCAGAATCAGCGAATACTTTGCCGTGCTGCGGAAAATATCCGTCTCCCTGCCAATGAGCCCCGTGGCCGCGCACGCAACCGCGATGGACTGTGGAGAGATCAGCTTGCCCATGACTGCACCGGCCAGGTTGGCCGACGTAGTCAGCACGGGGTTGATGCCGATCGCGACAGCGGTCACTTGCTGGAGCTTGCCGAACAGCGCCGCCGACGAGGTAACCGAGCCCGTCAGGAACACTCCAAGCCATCCGATGACCGGCGAAAACAGCGGGAACAACTTGCCGGTGTACTTGGCAAAGGCCAGACCCAGCGTGAACGACATGCCGGAGTAGTTCGCCAAAATTCCGATGCCGATCACCGAAGAGAGCGTGATGAGCGCATAGACCAATTGCTTGCATGTCTTGCCGAATACCTTGGCCCCTCTTGCCGGGCTGATCTTGAGGATCATCATGGCAACGAAGGAAGAAATCAGCATGGCCGTTCCGGGAGCCAAGAAATACTCCCACTTGTAGCTGGCACCATACATGGCTGGCTTGGCGACGACCGGCGCGACGCGATAGACGATCCCGTCCAGACCCGGCCAGTGGCCGACCATGACAAACCAGTGTTTAGCATTGACCCAGCCCTTGAAGGCGGTAATGCCCCAGATGCCCATGATGGTCATCAGCACCACCCAGGGCAGCCATGCCTTCAGAACCTGCCCGGTGGTGTACTTGGAATCCTTCTCCTTGTCCACGATGGGATCGTTCGGAAAGCGCCAGATTTCAGTCGGCTTCCAGATCTTCAGCAGCGCAATCAGACAGACCAGGGAGACGAAGGAGGACAGGACCGCCGGCAGCTCCGCGCCCAGATACTGGGATACGAAGTAGCAGGTGACAGCGTAACTGACGCCCGCGACCAGGGCGGCCGGCCAGACCTGCGTCATCTTCTTCCAGCCAACCATCACCACCAGCATGAAGAACGGGATGATCAGCGCCATGATCGTCATGTCAAGGCCGATGGCCTTGGTGATCGGGCCAGCTTTCATGCCGGTTATCGAGATCATCATGTTGGTCGGTACACCCACCGGCCCGAACGGAACCGGAGGCGTGTTCGCCACCAGGCAGATGACTGCGGCTGGCAGGGGAGAGAATCCCAACCCGATTAACATGGCGGCCGCTACGGCTACCGGCGCGCCCTGCCCTGCGACTCCCTCCATGAAGGCGGAGAAGCAGAAGGCAATGAGCAGTGCCTGCAATCTGCGATCGCTGGAGAGAGTAGAGATGGAGCTCTTGAGCACGTCAAACTGGCCGGCTTCCACCGTCAGGTTATAAAAGAACACCGCCGTCAGGATGATCCAACCGATCGGAAACAGGCCGGTTGCCATGCCTAATAGCGCCGCCGAGACAGCCACGCTCACCGGCATGTGGTACGCAAGAATCGTTATGACAAGGGTTAGCAGCAAGGTCAAAATGCCGGCCCAGTGCCCCTTCATCCGTTTGACTGCCAACGCCCAGAATAAAAAGAAAATTGGAATTGCTACGATTAGCGCAGTAAGACCCAGGCTGTTACCTACCGCTGAATAGTTATGAAACCATTGCACAACCAGTACCTCCTTTTTCTATCGTGTTCCCAAGTTCAAAGACCTGCCTTCCTGTCAGCTACTGGACGGGAAGGACCCTGCAAAGCTGGTCACCGCTGTGGCTTTCCAGCGGGGACGCAGTCAGGGAATCTCAAAACAAATTTTAGGGTCGCGTCCGGAAGTTACTATCAGGTCGCTTACAAGGCAACAAAAATGTGAGTTGAGGGATTGCGATTCGAAGAATTGGTCTATTTTCGCGAACGAATTACAGAATCGCCCAAGCTTTCAGCTCGGTAGCCGCCTATCGGGAAATGATTGATAATCAATGCGTTAGGGAGTAAACCGGCAAGCCTGACGGACAAGGCTCCGGCAGCCTGGGTCGAAAACCGGCCTCCCAGCGCTGCACGAACCTGCCGCATGCGCCGGTCACGCCTTTTCGTGCGTTCCGTTCCCCGATTCAACAGTCGCCGGGGGTTTCAATTCCGTAGGTCTTAGAGGTGGCCGTAGCGAATCGGCGCCGCGGGTCATGGCGACCCGGCCGGTGCGCGCCATCTCCTGCACCCCGAACGGACGGAGCACTTGCAACAGGCCGTCGATTTTATCGACTTCGCCGGAGACTTCGACAATCAGCGATTCCGGCGAAACATCCACCACGCGAGCGCGAAAGACCTTAATCAACTCCATCAGATGTGGCCGCGACTGCTGGTCGGCGGCCACCTTGATGAGCGCCAAATCGCGTTCCACCGCCGGCCGTTCGGTGATGATCTCGGCCAGCAGCACATCGACCAGGTTTTCCAGACTGGCCTCCAGCCGGTGAGCGACCTCGCGGTTGGTGTTGACGACGATGGTCATCCGCGCAATTCCGGGGGTCTCGGTGGGACCAACGGTGAGTGAATCGATGTTGATGTTTAAGCGGCGGGCCAGCGAGCCAATGCGGTTCAGCACACCGGGTTTGTGTTCGACGTAAGCGACGATGGTCTGCATCTTTTCCTCAGGAATCCCGCGACGTTTCGATCAGTGGCGTGGGCCGGCGAATCATCTCGTGCAACGAAGCGCCGCCCGCGACCATGGGATACACCGAATCCTCTTGCTCCACGCGGAAGTCCAGCAACACGGTTTCCGGCGCTTCCCGCGCGGCGCGAATTGCCGGGATGACCTCGGGACGGGTGTTGATCCGCTCGCTTCGGATTCCGAAAGCATTGGCAAGCGCACAAAAATCGGGAGCCACCAGCGGCGTGGCGACATACCGCTTATCGTAGAAAAACTCCTGCCACTGACGCACCATGCCGAGAAAGCCGTTATTGATAACGGCGATCTTCAGGTTCAGTTTTTCCTGCACGATGGTCGCCAGCTCGCACATCGTCATCTGGAATCCACCATCGCCAACAATGACCCACACCTCCGAATCGGGACGCGCAACCTTGGCGCCAATCCCCGCCGGCACGGCAAAACCCATCGTCCCCAGCCCGCCCGAGGTAATGAGCGAGCGTGGGTGGTTATGGTGGTAATACTGCGCTTCCCACATCTGGTGCTGGCCAACATCGGTGACCACGAGGGCTTCGCCGTTGGTCTCTTTCCAGAGATCGTTGATCACGTGTGCGGCCCAAAGATGCCCTGTGTCCGGCAGGTTCTGGATGTCGCGCACGGCCACGTCGCCTCTGAGTTTGTCGATGTAATCATGCCACTCGCAGCGGTCGCGTCTTTCGACATGGGGCAGCAAGCGCTCGAGCACCTGGCCCGCATCGCCGACGAGCGCCACATCGACCTTCACGTTCTTGTTGATCTCGGCCTGGTCGATTTCAATGTGAATCTTGTGCGCGCGGGTGGCGTAGGTGCGCAGGTCGCCAGTGACGCGGTCATCAAAGCGCATGCCTACGGCAATCAACAGGTCCGAGTCCTGTATGGCGTGGTTGACCCAGGCCTCACCGTGCATGCCCATCATGCCCAGGTTCCGCGGATCGCTGGCCGGAAACGCCCCCAGGCCAAGCAGGGTTAGCGCCACCGGAAAATCGCCGGCGCGGACAAATTCCTTGAATGCGTGCATGGCCCCGGAGATCAGAATGCCGTGACCGGCAAACACCACGGGCCGCTTCGCGCTGTTGATCAATTCGATGGCGCGAGCGAAAGACTCGTCGCTGATTCCCGGACGCTGGCGCTTGGGCGGCAGATTGGGAGCCGAAGCTTCCCAGTCGAATTCGCATACGCCCTGCTGGGCATCTTTGGTGATGTCCACCAGCACGGGGCCGGGCCGTCCGCTGGCCGCGATCACGAACGCCTCGCGAATGGCGCGGGCAACGTCTTCAGCCCGCGAGATCACCACGTTGTGCTTGGTGATGGGCATGGTGATGCCGGTGATGTCGACTTCCTGAAAGGCATCCGAGCCCAGCACCTTGCTGCTGACCTGCCCGGTGATGCAGACGATGGGCGAAGAATCGAGCATGGCAGTGGCGATGCCGGTCACCATGTTGGTCGCCCCGGGGCCGGAGGTAACAATGGCCGCGCCAACCTCCCCGCTGGCACGCGCATAGCCGTCGGCCATGTGCGTCGCACCCTGCTCGTGGCGCACCAGGATGTGGTGGATCGGAGCTTTGCCAAGCGCATCGTAGGCGGGAAGAATCGCGCCTCCCGGATAGCCGAAAATATGCCGTACGCCCACCCTGACTAGTGATTCACAAAGAATTTCCGCACCCGTAAGTTTCATTCGCCCACCTCGTACCCCATCCGCCATCGAAACATACCGCCGGGGAAAAACCCGGCACTAAAGCTGCCACAAAGCCGGAAGCACTTCCAGCAGCACTGGCGCCCCACAGGGGATTTAATATTTTACGGCATTCGACTTCGGACTGTTATTGCCAGAATACAGCACTGGCCCACCACCACAGCTCCGCGACCCGCCATGTTTGGTCGCGTGCATGGGCGGAGATCCCCACTCAACGGCCAGGCAAGCACCCCAATCCCGCCTTGGCCGGGTTGCTGAATCTTATCAAAAAATCGGCGGGAGCGGTTTCAGAATAGATACCGCTTGAATTTCGCTTCGCTGTTCACGCGAGTTTTCCACGCTAAGAGGTCAACGTAGCGGCCGCTTTACCAGTCGGTCCGCTTGCCCAAGGTATCGAAATAAAGAAACGTTGAGGTCTAGCGCAGAATCGGAGTCAGTGTATCCCGCGCTATCAGCGCCGGGCTGAAAGCCCGGCTCCCTTAGAGGCGATTGTCATCTCTGAATCGCTGAAATTCTACCTATAGCAGTATCAACTCCGCCCGGCAGCCACAGCTGACGACGCTAGCGGCTCTGTGACTTCAATTTGCGGGGCCGTTGCTAGTCGGGATTGCTGGTTCACATGCACGACCATGGCTGGCGGAAAACCGTTGAAGGACGTGCTGCTGGCGGCGGAATAGGCACCTATGTTTTCCGAGTAAACCAGTTCACCAATCTCGAGGTCCGGGAGCTCCTCGGCCAGGCTGATGGTGTCGAGCGCGTCGCACGTGGGGCCGAAGACGGAGCAGATCTGAGTAGGACCATTCTCGAAACTTCTAACGCGGTACTGGGCGTGGTCAAAAATCATCCCGCTGTAGGTGTGATAGACGCCGTCGTTGAGATAGTAACAAAGTTTGCCCTCGCGGACGGCTTTGCCGATGATCTGGGCGACGGCGGTGGCGGCGGAGGCGACCAGGAAACGCCCCGGCTCAGCAAGGATTTCGATCGATTCGGGGAAAAGACGGTCCAACTCGGCGTTGATCATTTTGGCGAGCCTTCTGAAGGGAGGGACCGTGTCATCGTAGTGGGCAGGAAAACCACCGCCGATGTCGAGAAGCTTGAGATTAAAGCCACGTAACTTGGCCTCCGCGAAGATGTCCGCGGCCATTTGAAGCGCCTGGCTGTAATTCTTGGGGTTGGTGCACTGACTCCCGACGTGGAAGCTCAGCCCTTCGACCTCGAGCTTGTTGTTGTGAGCGAATGCGATCAGGTCAACAGCCTCGCCGGGCAAGGCGCCGAACTTGCTTGACAGCTCCACCATTGATCCGGTGTTGGGGACACGCAAGCGTAGCACCAAGCCCGAGTGCGGCGCATAGCGAGCTATCTTGATCACCTCTTCGTAGTTATCGTAGACGACCAGCGGCTTGTATGGGTCCAACCGCTCGAGCGTTTCAATGGCCTTGATCGGGTGCGAGTAAATAATTTTATCCCAGATGAAATCCTGCCGCTGTTTCTCCGGGAGATCCTTGATTTTTTCGTGAACGTTCAAGAACTCCGCCATGCTGGCGACGTCGAAACTGGCTCCGGCATCGTAAAACGTCTGTACGATCTCAGGTTCGCTGTTAGCCTTGACCGCATAGTAGGCCTGCACCCGCGGCAGATGCTTTCGGAACTGGTCGTAGTTTTCTCGCAGCACCTTGTGGTCTACAACAACAAACGGTGTGCCTTGCTTCTTGGCCAATTGAAAGAGTGTCTTTGGGTCCATAGCTTAGGGTCCTTGGCTTATATGTTTACGTCAATCGCGATCTTGAGGCGCGCAGGACGCCATTGCGCGTCCTGTAAATTCCCGTCGCGCCGCGCTGGGTTCAAATACCGTCTCCGTCCGTGACTAGAAAATTCTTGAACTGCCACGGGTCGGACACGTCGACCTGTGGCTTGTTATATCCGCTGAAGAAGTTGGAGTAGTGCTTCAGCGGGTTCCAATCCGAGGCCACGGAAACGAACCTACCCAGGTATGGCTTGCTGACCTCCAGCACGTAGTCATGGGGCAAGTCGTCAGGCACGCACAGCCCCCGGCACGGGTTCTCGACCATCCACATGCAGGCGGCAACAACTGAAATCGCTACCTGCATCGTGGTCGCGTTCTGATGCGGTACCATGCGCCGCGACTCCTCGATATCAAGATCGCTTCCGCACCACCACGATTCGTAGGGGTGCCCCATCACCAGTGCACCCAGAATATCGGCTCCGCTGATGATTTCGTCGGTCATGATGCGGATGCGCGGTTGCAACCGGTAGTCGTAGCCGCGCAGTTCGTGGAGAGAGGCAATGGCGGCGTCGCACGGGCAATAAGCATAGTGAACCGTTGGGCGGTAGATCGCCTTGCCGTCTTCCCAAACCGTGAGCTTCTCGGTGATGGTGAACGCCTCGCCGTGGCGCACAATCATGCCGACGATGTCGTGATTCGGTGGCACCCAGCTCGCCACGAATGTGTTGATGCCCATCCGCGCCAGGCATATCTGGCTCTTGGGGCCGTCTGCGTGCTCGAAAGCGAGGGCTGGCAGCTCTTTTTCATGAGTGCCCCAGCCCATCTCGGCCGTGGTCGTCCCCTCCTCCCGAAAGCCCTCCACGCTCCAGGTATTGACGAACTCGTTCACCTGTTTGGGCTGATCTGTGATCTGCGTGTCGCGCTCGCTGCAGTGAATGACCTTGACGCCGAGTTG
>JBEKQP010000195.1:0-8845 GCA_049519595.1 Candidatus Korobacteraceae bacterium
GCGTCCAGTTGCGCCCTAGTTGCGCGTCCCGCGCTATTTTGCCGTTGTCACCCCGCCAGACCCGCAGCCCCACCTGGACACGAAGCAACCCGGTTTTCAGTGAGCACACTCAAAGTACCGGGCTTGGGGACATCATCAGTAGCCCCAGAGGTACTACACACATGCGGACTTTCGGTCATCACAGGCTGCTTAAGTCGGGCAAATGCCTCTGGACGTCCCTGGATCGCTCGGCTCGATTCTTCTGCGCCATTTTTCAGTTCGCTGTCGATCACCTGCCGGATGGATCATTACCCGCGGCCTCTGCGACAAGGATTTCGCGGCCCGGCACGGGTTCGGCTTTGGATGAGACATTTAGTGTGACGGTGGACTCCGCCGGTAACCTGTACATTGCCGACTACGCCAGCAACCGGAGCGCGGCGACCGGCATCATTGGTCTGCCGGGGCGGGAGGCGACAGAGGCAAACTACTTGCGGATCGCCGCAAAGCGGCTATACGAGTACCACCCGTCATCCCACCAGTGGAGGTCGAGGTAACGTCCTTCAGAGGCCGTATACAAGCAGGGTACATTGCGATAGCCCTTCCGGTCCTGCCACACCGACCCTAGGCCAACCACCGAAAACTTGCGTTGCACGTCAGGGTGTTCCGCACCAAACGCCAGAAACTCAGGCAAATCCGCAGCCCGTAAACCCTCCTTGTGGAGTTCGTCGAGAACGTCCTCCGATTTCATGCGGTGCTCAAAGCGAATCAGAACAATCTCGATATCCGCCTGGCCTTTCTTAGTCGAAGGAAAGTTCTTGCCCGTAATGTCGGCATTCACTGCCTGGTATTTCCCGGCCTCAATGGCTTCCTCCACCGAGAGTTCGTAGTTAACCCTTACCGGATATAGATCATGGGGCTTGCGTGCCGCCTCGGCCATGACGTCCGCAAACTTGTCAAGGAGGCTATCCCCTTGAGCGGCGAGTCGGAGGATTTCATCGTCGGAGCAACCGCGTTTTTTAACTCTTTCGAGTAAGCTTTCCCAGATTGCAGATAGGTCTCTTGCCACTAGCGTTCTCCCAGTTCAAAATCTCGCGTGTCGGGTTCGATCTTCGTGTCAGTCCAAGACGCGGAGCAATGGGGTCTTGGCGGCTGGACGCCTGAGAGTCGGTGCTTCTTGCATTTCATTGAATTACTTCCTTGCCCACGGCCATGTTCAACTGGGCTGCCGCCGTCAAGTACGAGCCGACCAAGTTCAAGTAATTCAGCTGTACGGCGCGATAATCGCTCTCTGCATTCAAGAAATCAAGCAGCGAGGCTCCACCGTTCTGATAGGAAAAAGAAATCGTGTCCCGCACGCGCACTGACTGCTGCAGATACTTGGCCTTGTACGGTTGCAGTAAAACCAGGGTGCTGGCCAGAGTGGCGTAGCCGGAGTCGACGTCGCTGAACACAAGGGCTTCGGCAGCATCACGCAATCTTTCGTTGCGCGTGATGTCGAGCTGGGTGCGCAGTTTCTCTCCCTGGTTGCGATCGAACACGCGGAGGGGGATGCCTACACTGACACCGAGCGTTTGGTGGGCATCTGGGTTGTTGAATGAGGGGTTGTACGAATACCAGGAACTGAAGGTTGGATCGGTTGAGCCGTTCGCCACAGCCAGTTTGTGATCGGTTTGAGCTTTGTCCACAGATTGAACGGCGGCCCGCAGGTCGGGCCGGCTATCCAGAGCAATGTTCCGAAACTGGTCAAGTGGCAAAAGTTGCTCGCCGAAATCGAACGGTCCGGTTACGTCGAAATGTTCAACCGGAGTGCGGTCATTCAGAAGCGTGAGCAACTGGATCTTTGCGGTGCGCAGGTTGACTTCAGCAGTTTGCAGGTCGGACTCATACTGCACGCGCTGCAGTTCCAGCCGATCGAGATCGATTTGCGCGATGTCACCGGCCTGAAAACGAATTCTACTGATGTCGAGTACATGATCATAGTAGTCAAGGTTATCTTTCGCCAGCCGCAATACCGCCTTGGCCTGCAGCGTCGACACAAATGCACTGCGCAGGGCGAAAATCAGGGACCTCTCCAGGTCGGTCTGTGTTGAGACCGCGATTGTCGTGCCCTTTTGAGCGCTCTCCAGCCGCAGTTCCCGCTTATGTTCCCGCTCGTGCAAGTAGCTAATGCCACTTACAAACTGAGTGCCGACAAACGGCTGCCACACTCCGTGGTAAGGACGGATTTGAGTGCCATCACTCGATTGAGTGAATTGCGGGTTGGGACGCAGATTCGCCGTAATCTCCTGCGCCTTGGATTCGTCGATATTCAACTTGCCCGCTAACAGGTTTGGATTGTCCTGTTCGAAGCGGTGGCGCACCTGCTCCCACGTCATGGGTGATGGTGTCGTCTGAGCTACAACGCTCACGGCAACAAATAGACAAGCGAGCACGCTTGGTAGCGCGATGATTCGGAGATAGAGCCCAAGACTACAACGCTCAACTTTCAGGCCTACGTTCCTCATGAGTATTCGGCTGCCTCCTGCGGTTCTGGCAAAACATCGCCGGGGCGTGCTATCCAAACATACAAGGTGGGCAACAACACGATGGACATCACCAGGTCTGCGATCAGACCTCCAACGATCACAATCGCGAAAGGCCGCTGGGAATCCGAACCGATGCCGTGCGACAGAGCGGCAGGCAACAACCCCAGCGTCGCCACTAACATGGTCATCATGATGGGACGGAGTCTTAAGATAGCACCCTCTACCGCGGCTTGCTGTATCGACTGCCCTCGCGCCCGAAGCTGGTTGATGTACTCTAGCATGATCACTCCGGTTTGCACCGAGACGCCAAACAGCGCGAGGAACCCAACGCCCGAGGAAACACTGAAGTTGGTACCTGTGACCAGCAGCGCCAGCAGACCGCCGATGCGCGCCATTGCCACATTAGCAAGAACCAGCAACGACCATTTGAACGAGCCAAACATGGCGTAAAGAATGATGAAGATGACGAGAATCGTCAGCGGGACGACGACCGCAAGTCGCGCCTCAGCGCGCTTTTCGCTCTCGTATTCGCCCGACCATCCAACATGATAGCCCGGCGGCAGCTTCACTCTTTCATTGATCCGTTTGATTGCCGCTCCTACCGTGCTCCCCAGGTCCCGGCCTCTCACATTGAAGGTTATTGCCACGTAGCGGCTGTTGCCTTCGCGGTAGATGTCGTACGCGCCGTCCTTGACCTCTACTTTAGTCAGTTGCGCCAGAGACACTCGCTCACCCGAAGGAGAGAGCAGCCGAACATTCTGGATGGCTTGTGCAGTATTCCGGTAGGGCGCCTGGTAGCGCGGCACCACGTCGTACCGCTGCTCCCCGATCAACACTTGGCTCACAGCGTTACCGCCCACGGCCGTCTGGATGGCGTCTTGGATGTCCGCCACGTTGATCCCAAAGCGAGCTGCCTGGCGGCGGTCAATGGTTAAGTTGAGATTGGGCTGGCCGAAATCGCGTAAGAGCTTGACGTCATGCATGCCCGGGATGCCGGACATGGCGGCCACGACTTCTTCTCCCTTCTGCTCGAGAATCTTCAGGTCATCCCCAAAAATCTTGACTGCGAGACCACCTTTGGTGCCAGTGAGCGTCTCCCCGACATTATCCTCGATTGGCTGGGAGAAGTTCCAGATCGCGCCCGGATACTTTTGCACCGCACGATTCATAGCGGCGATCAGCTCTTCCTTGTTGCGATGGAAAACAGGCCTCCACTGCTCCTTCGGCTTCAGATCGACGAAATACTCCGTGTTGCCAAATCCCCCGGTGTCGGTCCCGTCGTCGGGGCGGCCAACTTGGGAAACGACGGTTTTCACTTCCGGAAAAGATGCGAAAACATAGCGTTCATTCTGAGTGAATTTTTCGCCCTCCGAAAGGCTTGTACTATTCGCCAGAGTGCCACGCGCCCAGATAGCGCCCTCATCCAGGTGCGGCAAGAACTCTGCACCGATGATTCCGCTGAAGGCCAGAAAGGCCGCCATTACCAAGGCAGTCAAGCCGACGCCGAGGGTGATCCAATGATGCTCGATGGCCCAGCGCAGTCTTCTCCGGTAGCGTGTGATCAGAAACGGCATGATTGGATTGTGCCATTCGCCGATCCGGCCGCGAAAAAGCAGGCTCGAAAGTACGGGGGCGACAAGGATTGAAAAAGCCAGGGCGCCGAGCAAGGCGAATGCCACCGTCCAGGCCATGGGTCGGAATAACCGGCCCTCGACTCGCTGCAGCGTAAAGATCGGCAAATAGGCCACGATGATGATGGCGATGGCATAGAACACCGGGCGTTGGACTTCGTGGGCGGCTCCGCGGATGATTTCCGCCGGGGTTCGCACGGTCGCGGATTCCGAGCCGTTGCTGCGACGGCTCAGATGCCGAAAGATGTTTTCCACCATGACCACGGCACCATCGACCACCATTCCGAAATCCAGTGCGCCCAGTGAGAGTAGATTTGCCGGAATCTTGCTCAAATCCAGCCAGATCGAGGCGAACAGCAACGAGAACGGAATAGTGAGCGCCACGATGAGAGCCGCACGAATATTACCCAGGAAAAAAAGAAGGATGATAGTCACTAGAACCATCCCTTCTCCCAGGTTATGCAGTACCGTGTGCAGGGTGTAACGAAGAAGATCGCTGCGATCCAGCATCGGAACGACGTTCACACCGGGAGGTAGGAGCCCATTGTTAAGCTCCTTCACCTTGGCGTGTATGGCATCGAGTGTGGGTTGCTCCTCCGCACCTTTGCGCATTAGCACGGCACCCTGAATGACATCCGGTTCGTCAATGATCCGGCCGTCCTCCATGTGGTTGGCCCTTGCCATGTGGCCTAATCGGATCTTGGGGCCCTGGACGACATCGGCGATGTCTTTGACCCGAAGGGCGGTCCCAGTTTGCGTCTTTAAGACTGTCTGCTCGATGTCCTGCACGCTGCTGAAGAGCCCGAGCGTGCGAACGTTCATCTGCTGCAGGCCCTCTTCCACGAAGCTGCCGCCGGCATTGATGTTGTTATTGGCGAGTTGCTGTTCTACCTGGCCGATGCTCAATCCATACGAGACCAGCTTGTTCGGATCGATGCGCACCTGGTACTCGCGCACCGTGCCCCCAAAGTCGGAAACATCCACTACGTTCGGAACGGACTTGAATTGTTTGAGCAGAACCCAGTCTTCGAGAGACCTCAATTCCATCAGATCATAGCGGGGGTTGGTACTCCTCAGTGTGTACCAGTAGATCTGACCCGTGGTGCTCCAGTCCGTGCCGATTTGGGGCTGAAGGTTTTGTCCAGGCGGGAGGGTGACCTGTGTGAGCCTTTCGAGGACCTTTTGCCGATTCCAGTCGTTTGCGGAGCTGTCGTCGAAGATCATGATCACGAACGACAGGCCGAAAATAGACTCGGAGCGCAGATAGGTCATGTGCGGCATTCCAGCCATTTGAATCTCGATCGGGATCGTAACCTGCTGTTCTACCTCCTCGGCGGAGCGGCCTGGCCATTGGGTAATCACCGTCGCGTAGTTATCGGCGATATCGGGATAGGCCTCGACCGGCAGGTTGTGAAACGAGATAGCTCCCCAACCGATCAACAACACAGTGATGGCCAACACCACAAACTTGTTGTTAAGTGCAAAGTCTACAAGAGCACGAATCATTTCCCGTTT
Organism: Candidatus Korobacteraceae bacterium; assembly: GCA_049519595.1. Taxonomy (GTDB): domain Bacteria; phylum Acidobacteriota; class Terriglobia; order Terriglobales; family Acidobacteriaceae; genus CAWBRT01. The sequence continues at coordinate 5,651 of JBEKQP010000195.1, forward strand.
CCTGTTATTCGCCCGTGTCCAAGCCCGCGACCATTGCTTGACGATCGCAACTCAGGAACGTGCGACACGGAGCCGCGACGGCTTGATAGCGGATAGCACTGTCGCTCTCTCGTCACTGCGCGAGCACGTGGTCTAAGACCAGCGCGTTCGTAACCACTTGTTGCCCTGGTTCCAGCCCAGACTTGATCTCTTGCAGATTCAAGTTGTCTGGCAAGAGGCCGCCACTGACGACTTCCAAGCGACGAAACTTTTTGTCTGGCGCGGGAACGAAGACAAAATCGCGATCATGCATGTGCATGACGGCAGATGCCGGGACAATGGTATGCATCTCTTTGGTTTGACCGTGGAAAGTGGCTCTAGCAAACATGCCCATCCGCATGATTCCGGGGTTCTGAACCTCTATTCGAACCTTGGCCGTACGAATACTCGGATCAAGGATGGCGCCAATGTTGCTAATCTTGCCCTTGAACATGCGATCGGGATATGCGTTCAAACGGATCTCCGCGGTATCGCCAAGCCGAACGTTGGGAAGATCGTTCTCGTACACGTCGCAGACAACCCAGACGTTGGACAGATCAGAAATTGTGAAGGGGTTTGTACCCAATGCTTGCACCCCTGCGGCGTTGGTGACTTGCTGGTCGGTGATCACGCCCGACACCGGTGCCGTGATATTGACAACGCCCTTGGGGTGGTCTTTGTCCAGGCCGAGCAAATGCAAATGCTCAGCCGTGGTTTCCAAGCCTACTTGGGCATCCTGTTCGGCGTTTTCAAAGGTTTCAAGTGCACTCTTTGCGATCGCGCCTTTTGCGTATAGGATCTTCGCCCGCTCGAACTGGAAGCGCGCCAGCAGTTCGTCATTGACAGCCTTGCGATAATCCGAGAACGCTCCGGCGACATCGCTACTCTGCACTTTCAGCAGCAACTGGCCTTTCTGTACCCTGTCGCCTAGTCGTGCGTGAATCGAGACAATGCGCCCGGTGGCCAGAGAAATGACTGGGACGTTCCGGGCGATGTCGGGGGTCACTGTGCCTGTGACCACCAACTCGGAAAACGCGGAGCGCTCAGTAGCTGCCGCGAGCGGAAATTGCTCAGGGTGGTCCACAGTAAACAGGTCAGGGTCCACGGCTGACACGACGTTTGGGGGTGGCGGCGCCTCTGCCGCCTCGTCGTGCGCCTTGCTACAGCCTCCTACAGTCAACACTGCTGAAATCAAAGCAAGGAGAAGACCTATTTCCACAACTCTGTTATTCATCGGAGATCCACTCGGCCGCATCAAACGGCTGACTCCGGCCATTCAGATTTTCTGAAACCTAGAACTTGACCATGATGGCAAATCTCAGGCTGCCCTCATCCTTCCGCAGGTCGGGACAGAACCCCGTCGCTCCTGCCACGCAAGTGAAACCTGGCGTCGGAGATAGGTGCGGGCCTGGCACGAATGTTGTGCCTGGTATTATCCCAGCCACTGCTGTCGAATTGGGAACCGTGCTAGGACCGGTATTGGTGAGGTATGTTATCCCACCAGGGCCGCTAAAATATGGCACGTTCGCGTGACGATAGCCATACTCTGCCACGAAAGTAATGTATTGTCTGGGCATCCAATTGAAAGTGGCAGACGCATCCCATGCTTTGAAGGGATCACCGGGATTCTGTGTAAAGTATGGCGAACCGGTGATCGCATCCGCTCCATTGATGGGCGGAAGCAGTGTCAGGTAACGCCCCGGATTGCTCATTGCGCCACCGCCGAGGGTAATGGCGTATCGGTCTTTGTCAAACCACCACCGGTTGTAAAGCATCCAACCGGCGAAGGTCTGCTTGTAGCTTGTAGTTCCATTCGCCAGCTGTTTATTGTGGTAGCAGTTCACCGACCCAACGCCTTCAGCGCTGTTGCCGCTGCCGTATTCACATCCCAGGTCGCCCGTAAGAGACAACGCCATCTTGTCGAGAAACTTACCCGGCTTGTCGAAGTACTTGACCTCGACGCTGTCGTCAGTATGAATGCGCGAGCGGGCAGCGTGCCCGTCGCCCGCGCCAAGCGTATCTTCACCCATGCCATAGTTGTTGAAAACCATCGAAACCCATGGCTTCGGGCGCCACAATATCTGTCCCCCTAGTCCCGGCTTGCTCCCGAGCCTGCCATAGGACTGCCACCCATTGATGATCCACGGTTCGATCTTTAGCTTGTCGGTGGGGAACCACTGTATCCGTAAGCCGTTAAAGAACCATGGCGTGTTCGAGGACACATACGAGGGCTGGTACGCCCAGTTATCGAAGTTATAGTAGCTGAACAGGCCAATGTAGGAAACAAAGATTCCCGCGTCGATATTGAGCCCGTGGCTCACGTCGAAGTGGTACCCTCCGTAGGCCTCCGACACGTATTTGTACGCTCCCCGGAGATCCCATTGGCCGCGTCCGGCGCTGGCGTCATTGCGTGGAGTGGTGATGGCGAACATTCCATTCATAGTCAGGATTCGGCCGCGAACGTTTTGCCAGTGGAAGTCGCCGCCAAAACTAGCCTGTTCCACCTGAATTTCGTCGGACCGAAAGATTTCCGTCGACCCGCCGAGCGTATCGTCTTTCGGGTGGTTGTAGCTGTGCACATAGTCAGTATCGAACCTGATTTCCGGGGTAAAGAATTTCGAATCCCACACCACGTCCTTGTTGCGAGGGGTGCCGTTCAGCCAAGTCCAATCCGCATACGCGAAAGGCTCTGCTGGGGCAGGCTTCTTTTGCTCCGGAATTGTGGGCTGCTCGGGAGTTGTCGGTGCTGGCGTGAGTACCTGAGCCGATAAGGCTGCGGCGCCCGGTACCGTGCCGCCGGCTGGCGTGGGAGCCCCTACCGCAACGGCGGGTCGCTGTTCCGGCGTCCCGCGTGCTCTCAGTTCGGATTCTAGCTGGTCGATCCGTGCCTGCATAGCCGCAAGCGCTTTCGCCACCGCGGGCGATATCGCCGGATCGGAGACGCTCGCCGGTTGGCCAGCGGATTTACTCGTCGTGCCAGCGCCCGCAACGGACCCGTCGGGCGCATCCACTGTCGCCTGAGCATCAGGTTGAGACTGAGTTTGGGCAAAACCACTTGGCGTCTGAGCCAATGCAAGACTCAAAACAAAGGTGGTAGAAAAAGCCGATAGCGCTCCTTCCTTACGCAACAGAGTACTCGTGGTCTTCATGTACAGCTCCCTTTCTGGACATCACGAC
>JBEKQP010000196.1:0-8834 GCA_049519595.1 Candidatus Korobacteraceae bacterium
CGACCGGAGGCTACTTCGATGAAAACGGCCCAGTGCCCTGGTGAGCGCTTGCCACAAACGCTAGCGCTCCGGCAGGAGAAGCGAAAGGTGGCTCGACTTCGCTCGCCATGACAGTCTGAGTCTATGTCGGGACATCTAGCCTTGCGTCAGCGCATCAGGTTGGGCTATGGTAGAAGCCTCTTTGGTACCCGCAAGGGTGTAACAGGGAAGTCCGGTTAAATTCCGGCGCGGTCCCGCCACTGTAAACGAGAAATCGCTTCTGCAGCCACTTGGCTCATCGGCCAGGGAAGGAGAAGCGAGGTAGCATCGCTACCGGCTCGGAGCCAGGAGACCTACCAGAGGGCAAATCTGCGGCAGACTTTCTGCGGAGAACGGGAAGATGCGAAATTCCAAATCCATTCTTTCGGCAGTCCCCACTCTGGACCAAGTCAGCCGCCTCTCGATGAGGAGGCAGCCCTGTGGCGAGCATTGCAACGAAACAAGGTGATCGCGGCCAAACCAGCTTGATTGGCGGCGTTCGCGTATCCAAGTCATCACTTCGCGTCGAAACCTATGGCACTGTGGACGAACTCAATTCGGCAATTGGGTTTGCCCGCTCGATCTGTGAGGACGAGCCCGTTTGTGAATCGGCGTTGAGAATCCAGCGCGAGTTGTTCAATGTCGCGGCCATTCTGGCCGCTCCTGCGGGTGCGCGCAAAGTCTTCATCCCGCTCGACCCGGCCAGTCTGGATATGCTGACCGCCGAGGTTCACTCACTTGAAAACTCAAAAGAGATTGTGATCGACTGGTCGGTTCCGGGCGGCAGTCCGGTTAGCGCCGCCTTCGATATGGCGCGTACCATCTGCCGCCGGGCCGAACGCTGTGTGGTTCGATTGAACGAGTCCGAAGAAAGCGTTGACGTAACGGTTTTGGCCTATCTAAACCGTCTCTCTGACCTGCTCTGGTTGTTCGGACGAAAGCTGGAGGGTTCACCGGGAAAATCGTTGCTGCGGAACCTGAATGACAAAGAGGGGCCACGCTGGTCGCGTGCCTGGTAGTCGCATAAGGACTAAATTAAAAGCCGGGCGCCCCAGGTTCCGCGCCGCGCAGAAACTCTTTTGAGAAAAACCGCGAAGCCTGGCTGGCTGCGCCGCCTGTAGCGAAAAGCCCTTTGGCATTTCGGCGCTAACCTGGGGTAGTTTCTTGGGTGGCCCTACTCTTTAGCCGCAGGCGCCAGAGCCATGCGTTCCAGGATCTCATAAACGGATGCCGTATCATGTTCGGCGTGTCCCGACCCGGTCGCCGCAATATAGATCGGTATGGTCGATGAAAACACCGGTGCCGGGCAGCCCGTAGCTTGCAGGGCTTCGCCGATCAGCTTCATATCTTTCTGCCAAACCGAATTCTTCATTGTGGCCTCGTCCCAAGTCCGGTTCACCATCGCCGGACCCCGCACTTGAAACATGCGCGAACCGCCTGCTCCGTCGGCGACCACCTTGACCACCATCGCCGGGTCAAGTCCGGAACGAGTCCCGAGCAAAATCGCTTCGGCGGCCGCGACATTATGAATCGCCACCAGCAGGTTGGCCACCAACTTCATTTTCATCCCGTTGCCGAATTCGCCGACCTCATAACAAACCCGCGCGAAGCCGTCCATCACCGGAGCTACCTCCCGGATCGCGGCGGCGTCGCCGCTGGCGTAGACCGCGAGATCACGGTTCTTCGCCTGCGCGCCAGTGCCCGAGAGTGTGCAGTCCAGCAGCACGATACCTTTTTCGGCGAGCTGGTCGCGCACTCGCAACTTGGCCGCCAGCGGCAGTGTGCCGGTTTCAATGACGATGGTTCCCTTCGCGCAACTGCCGGCCAGTTCGGCGCAAACCGAATTGAGCGCGGCCTCAGAAGCCAGCGCCAGGATGATGTGACGGCAGCGTCTGCCCACCGCGCGCGCATCGGCGACCGCGGTTCCCCCGGTCTTGGTCAACTCGTCGCAGCTGGTCGCCAGGATATCCGTCCCCACCACTTCGAAGCCTGATTTCACCAGGTTGGCCGCCATCGCCGACCCCATAATCCCCAACCCGATTACACCCACCGCACCTTTTTTTTCAGCACTCATCTCTTTTCCCCCGTCACCCCGGATGGCTGGGCCGCGCATCGCGCCACGCTCTGTCCGCCTGTAGTATTGTTTTCCATCATCTTCACCAACTCACCAGAGGTCACAACCTGACCGATGATCCGCCGCATGATCTTGATGGCGGCGTCGTGGAAATCGCGGCCATCCATGCTGTCCATGCAGTCTTCCACCATGATGACCTCGTAGTCGCGGTTGGTGGCCTCGAAGCCGGTGCTCAAACAGCAACTTGAAGTGTTGATGCCGGTAATGATTACCGTATCGACGCCAAGGTTCTTCAACACGAACTCAAGATCCGTCATGTGGAAGCAGTTGTAACGCTTCTTGTTGTGGACAACATAATCCCCGTCGCGGTAGAGAGCCGGGATGATCTCGGTCCCAACCGAACCCTGCATGTTGTGCCGCCGCGCCGCTTTTCTCACCGATTTGGGATCTTCGTCGTTGGCCCGCCAGTGCGGGTTGGACAAAGCCTCCTGCGGATTCCGGAAACCAGCGACTACGTGAATGATCGGAATTTGCAATTCGCGCAATCGACTGAAAAGGCCGGCAGTGTTCTCGATCAACGTCTTGCATCGCTCGGCGGGCAGCGGCATGGTAGCTACCTCCGGATCCAAATGGCCGCGATGCATATCGACGGAAATGACCGCGCATTTCTTCATCTTGTTGTCTTCCCTATGGTCGCGTCCCAGCGGTACACAGCATGAATAAACACAACCGCTTACAGACCTACCAGCCCCAGCATCTCCCGGCTGTAGAGATCGTGAGCCTCGCCATACAAGGGCTTCACGGCGGCGACAAACGCGTCGTGCTCTTTCGCCGTAAGCTCGATAATTTCGCCGCCCTCCTTGCGGATGGTCGCTGCCGCGTCCTCTTCCTCCTTGACGTGAAGTTCACGCTGGAAAGCGACCGCATCCTGCACCGCCGCCATCATCTCAGTCTGCAACTCGCTTGGCCATGCGTCAAACGAAGTGCGGTGAATGAAAATCGGCCGGGAGAGATAGAAGTGGTTCGTCACGGTGTGGAAGTGATGGTACTTGTGAACTCCATAGGTGACCGTGTTGAAAAACGGATTCTCCTGCGCATCCAGGGTTCCGGCCTTGACTCCAGCAATCGCCTCGGTCAGGTCCATGATGAGCGGCTTGGCGCCCAGTAGCTCGAACGTCCGCGCCTGAATCTTGCTGGGCAAAACCCGTATGCGCAGGTCCTTCATGTCGGCGGGCATGCGCACGGGCCGCAGCCGATTGGAGACCTGCCTGAAACCGTTCTCAAAATAGCCGGCGATGCGATAGTTCATCCGCTCTTCAAGCTTGCCGGCGAGAATCTTGCCGAGTTTGCCATCCATGGCGTCGCGCGCTTTTTCATTACTGTCAAAGATGAAGGGAAGATCGGCCATCCCCACTTCGGGAACGCGGTCGGTGAAATAGCTGCTCGATTGATAACCGAGCGTCAGCACCCCATCCTCGACCAGCCACAGGATGTCTTCGGCGCGATAGCCAAGGTCCATGATGTTGTAGACGTATTTAACGTCCACGTCGCTGCTGAACTTTGCCTTCAGCCGGTCGCCGATCCGCTTCAGCGCCACGCTGAAGCCGGTTGTTGACGGTCCATAGCCGCCCATACGGATCTGAATTGGTCGGCCCTTGGCGCTGCGCGGCACTTGTTCGCCGGATGATGCGTTGGTTTTGTTCTTCATAGCTCCCTGTTCCGAGGCAGAAACAGCGTGTGGAAGCAGACTGCTCGCCAGCGCGCTGGCTCCAAGAACGCCTGTACCTCTGAGGAAATCTCGCCTGTGCATGGGCCCCCGCCGCGAGCAGCAACCTCGCAGCCACTGAAACTCTCGTTCACTTCTTGGGAACTACCGGCAGCAGCACATAGGAAGCGCGTGCCGGATCAAAGTGCAGCGTAGTCTTGCCGCCGAAAATGTTTGTCGGCCGGTCGCGCGGATCATCGTGCAAGAACGGCCCGCAGCCCAATAATTCATTCTTGAAGTGAGGCAGCTTAAGGCCCGTCTGCTTTGCGAACTCGTAATCCTTGCCGCGAACCGACAATGCAATCCGGTAGCCGGCCGGTACCACGATGGATGTCGGCACGAACTCGACCTCGACTTCAACCGGAATCCCGGGCTGAAGCGGCTGCACTTCGTCGTGCGTATGATAAGGCCGGTAAGGCTTCGTCAAGGCCGGATCGAGCTTGCGATGCGAAGCCCGCAGCCAGCCCTGGGCAATCGGCGTGTGCGGGTCGATCGCTCCCTGGAAGGTGACTTCGCGAAAATCCGGAGTGTAAACCTTGAGAACCAGAAACAAGTCAGCGTCGGTCGTGCTGGAGGAGATAAACAACTTCGCCGCCAGCGGCCCCGTGATTTCCGTTTCTTCGGCCAGCGGCGCGGAGACGAAAGTCAGTCCGTCGCTGAGAGCTTCAAACTCCAGCTTGGCGGATTGCGTGGCGGGCTCGACGGACAACCCATGGCTGGCCGGTTGCAGATAGAACTTAGTCCATTGCGTGCCGGCAATCGGCCACTCGTCTTCAAAGCGCTCGACGAATCTATCCACGTGGCGCACCTGCAGCTGCACCTTCGGGCGCTTATCCCAATCGTTGCGCTCGCCCTTGAGAAAGTATGCGAAAAACTGTTTCTGAATCGCGATACCGTAGTCAGTGTAAAAATGCGTCCAGTGTTCCAGGCCATGCGCTTCGAGCCACTTGTCTTTTGAGGCGGCGCGCCCGAAGCTTTCGAAGTTGCCGCGCGGATGCAATCCCTGCCCGCCCCAGTTTGCGGCCGACAGAAAGGGCACTTTCACTTTGTCCCATTGCGGCGAGCGCGCTTTGTGATAATCATCGTCCAGCGGATGGGCAAGGATCGCATTTCCGAGCTCGCAACGGTTCGCGGCCAACTGTGTCTCGCAAAATGTTTCATCTCCACACACCAGTTCGCCGGTCACCAAGCTGCGCGGACCGCGCTCGCCCAGTCCGTATTGCACGCTCTTGACCTGTACGTCGTACCAATTGGCCCAAAAGGTCGAAAGAATGCCGCCGTGATGCGTCGCATCGCGATACCAGTCGGCGGAGCCTTCCCAGATGCACATCGCCGTCAGGTGCGGCGGCTGCTTGCTGGCGACCAGCCACTGGTTCATGCCGTAATATGAAATGCCATTCAGCCCCACCTTGCCGTTCGACCACCCCTGCACCGCGGCCCACTCGATGCACTGGTAGAAATCCTCAGTCTCGCGCGGCGAAAAGTGATCGACAAAGCCCGGCGAGCGGCCGGTGCCGCGTGAATCCACACGCACCACCGCGTAACCATCGGGAACCCATTTCTCGGGATCGACGACCTCCCAGTTCTGGTACTTGTTGGTCGAGCCGTTGGCGACATCCGGGTGAGCGGTGACCATGATATTCCATGCCCCGGGGTAGCCCTCCTGAAACGACAGCCCCTTGGCGTACGGCCCATAGCTCAGCAGCACCGGATACTTGCCGCCTTCCACCGGACGGAATACATCCGCCTTCAGAAGCAAACCATCGTCCATCTTGACCGGAACGTCCCAGTCAATCTGCATCCCGTCGCGAACCTCGCTGCGGATAACGCCCATTCTTGTCTGCTCCTTTTCGCGGTGGTCAACCCGCGCGTCACGCTGAGAGGCTGTGAGCAAATCAAACTGCGAACATTTGGTGCCCCACGTTCGCTAGCTCTTGGTTAACGTGGGGTGGTTCGCCTGGTGCCCAACTCCCACATCTGCTAACCACGGCAGATGTGGGGCACCGTCCAAAAAAAGTCACCAACTCTGAGCGCAGCGAAGCATCCCTTGGGACTTGTTCCCTACGTTACCTTCCGCCAGCCCGGCCTAATTTTCCACCATCACGATGGCTCCGCTCTCGGCGGACTTGGCAATGGCTTCGAAGGCGGCAATATTGGCAACCATCTCGGCGACGGTCACCGGATAAGGGGCGCGGCCCGCGGCGGCGTCGGCGAAGGCCTCCACGTTGGCGCGAACCATCGACATCGCGGGATATTCTACGGTTTGCTGCGGACCGCCGTGTACTCCCCTGGTCAGCAGCCAGCCTTCCGGCGCTTGCGGGTGGGCCTTGTCGCGTATCTCTGCCCATCCCTTGCTGCCAAGCACCGCAAAGCGGATGGAAAAAGGCGGCCCCAATACTGAGGAGATCACCCCATTGGAGCCGTTCTTGAAATTGAGCAGAATTGCCAGCGTGTTCCGCGTAGGGCTGGCGACAGAGCGCAGACTGGCCAGCACACTTTCAGCTGGACCGTTCACGGCTATGCAGAGATCCAGCCCGTGGATACCCAGCGCCACCATCGTCGTTCCGGCCGGCGACTCCGCTTTTTGCAGCCGCCAGTTGTCAGCCGTCAGCGGACGAAGTTCAAAGGTCAGGGTCGCTTCCGTGGTCTGGATCTCGCCGAGTTCGCCGGATTTCACCATCCTCAGCACATCTTGCATGACCGGTTTGAAACGGTGTTCATGTCCAACCGCAAGCACCACCCCGTTGGCTTTGCAAGCCTCCACTTCGGCGAGCGCGTCGCGCCGCGTAAGCGCCAGCGGCTTCTCGCAAAAGACGTGCTTCTTGGCCGCGGCTGCGGCCACCACTTGCGCCAGATGCAGGGTGTGAGGCGTGCATAAGATCACGCCATCGACGTTTGGGTCGGCCAGGGCGCCGGCGTAATCGGTCATAAACTCGATGCTTTGCGACCGCGCCCATTCGCCGGCAGCAGGAACCGTGTCCACGGCCTTGACCACGTGGACCTTTGAGCTGTCCTTCAGCATGCCGATGATGGCTTTTCCCCACCAGCCCAAGCCGACGACCGCGACATTGAGTGGAGCGTTCACGTTCTTCATCACAAAATATTTCTCCTGACTATATTTTCCCTTGGAAATGGCTTCACGACGATAGCTTCTTGCGGATTGAATACACCAAATGATCCTGTCAAGTTCGCAACTCGACAGGATCATTCGCGCTGAAATCCAAGTACTCTACACGGTACCGCGTTACGCCTTTTTTGGCTTGGCAACGATCAGTTGGTTCGGATTAACCAGCAGCATTGCGATGATGCCGATCACCGGCAGCAGCGTCAACTCGACCAATGCGGCTCCGCCCCAGCTCAAATGAACCACCAGCCAGCCCATCAGGTACCCGGCGACCGAAGCGGCTCCGAACAAAGAAGTCAGGAAGATGCCGGAGGCTCTGCCTACCATCTGCGGCCGCACGCTACGCTGTAGCATGGAAAGAATATTGACGAACAGGAAGCCGCTGGCAAGCGCGCCTGTCAGGAAGCACAACAGGGCTTGCGCGTTGAAAACGACAGCCACGTTGTACATTGAGTAACCGACCGCTGCTATGCCGGCGAAGGCAACAGCAATCACCCCGCGTTGCGGGAAACGGTCGCCGCACCAACCTCCGATGAATGAGCAGAACCCGCCCAAGCCGAAGAAGCTGAAGGCCGCAGCGGCATCCATCTGCGTGTACTTCAAGACGCCCTGAAGATACAGCATGTACACGCTGAGGAAGCCGTAGAGCGAAAAGCCGGTGACGACGGCTGCAATGAATCCGAGGATGACGTTACGGTTCCACAATGCCTCCGGAACGTGGGCAACGGCTGCCTGGTCGACTGCAGTGGCCGACACGCCAGGTCCCTTGCTCTCGCTGAATCCCTTGGGAACGAAGATCGAAACCACGACACACAGGACTATGCCGGTGATGGCGAACCAAACGAACGGTATATGCCAGTTACCCGCCGCTGCCGCAAGTTTGGCGCCGATCCTTGGCCCCAGGAACCCGCCCACGCCGTAAGCCAGAATCATCCAGCCGATATAGAACGATCTTCTGCGGTGGAAATAACTGCCAATGGCGGCAAACAAGGCAGCCATCTGCATGCCCTCGCCCACGCCGGTGATCGTGCGGTACAGCAGCATGTCCCAGAAGCCGCTCGCGTAGATCGTCGCCAGAGTAAACACCGAATAGATCAGCATCCCCAGCACGATGATCGACTTGCGGGAGGTGCGGTCCAGCAGGTAACCGGTGGGAATGCCGGAGAATGCCAGCCCCAGGGTAAACACAGTGGCCATCAATCCGGCCACGGGGAGGGAATAGCCGAATGCCTTTCGAATCGCAGGAATCAGGGTCGGGAAGATCTGCCGGTCGGCGGCATTGATCGCGTAGGACAGACACAGAATAATAAGGAAAACGATGGATAAAGCCATCGTGTACGGCAAAGCCGTAGACTGTGATTCCTTATCGGTAGAGACTGGTTTTTCCGTCGTAGCCATCTGGCGGCCTCCTGGGTTCTTGGGGCGTAAGCCCCCTAGTATTTACCGGCCCAGCATCGAGTTACAAGCAGAATCGTTCTTTTCGTCTAAAGTCTGTCATGCGCCATCGAGATTCAGGCTCGCCACCTTTTTGCCTGCCAGAGCAGCTTCCAGGTAGGTAGATCCCGACATGAACTCAGATCGTCATGGCCAGCGAATCCGAGGCGCCTTCTGTTCGTTTGTTCCCACTGCTGAAAAACAAAGGCGACCCTGCTCTGCGCCCGAACTCCTTCTTGCTTGCCGAACGTAGCGTCGCGTGCGCAGCTTGTCTGCCAAGCCGCGCTAACTGTACCTCTTGTCAGAGGCCGTTCCATCGAACCAGTCAAATCCGTCCGGAGTTGTTTTCACAATGACGTTCTTGATCCGCGTGTAATCTTTATAACAATCGATGCCGTTTTCACGCCCGATGCCGCTGT
>JBEKQP010000197.1:0-8815 GCA_049519595.1 Candidatus Korobacteraceae bacterium
AGCTGGGGCGAATGAGAGGATGCTCGTTGCGTTGCAACAGGGAACGCTGCACGTCCATCCTGCCATGCATCAGATCGGGGCATTATCCCAAAAATTCAACGGACGCTCCTCTGCGTTGACGACAATCAAACGGCTCTCAATATCCGAAAACTGGTGCTGGAAAGTGCCGGATACACAGTGCTGGTCGCCACCGACTCCGCAACGGCGATGGAACTTCTTCGCTCATCCGCAGTCGATTTAGTCATCAGCGACCACTTCTTACAAAACACTACTGGCACGGAATTAGCCGCAGCGATGAAGAAGCTGAAGCCAGATGTACCAATCGTAATAATCTCAGGACTGCCGGAAGCTCCGGAGGGGATGGAGTACGCAGACCTCTTCATCTCCAAAGCTAATCCTGTTCCTTATGTGTTACAGAAGATTTCAGAACTGCTTGATGGTTGCAGTTAGCGCCAGAACGCGTCTGCGTTCTGGCGGCTGGCCAAATCGTACTCTACTTCCTCCGGCCAGTGAGCCGAAGTAGTAAGAGGAAGAGGTTGATGAAGTCCAGATATAGGGCGAGGGCTCCCAACACCGCTGCTTTCCGATCTTCTTCGGTACCATCCATTCCCGCAGCGTGCATCCGCTTGATCTTCTGTGCGTCATAGGCAGTCAGGCCAACGAAGATTAGGATGCCAGCGTAGGTCACCACCCAGTAGAGCCCGGAACTGTGCCAGAAGATGTTGACGACGGAGGCTAGGATGAGCCCAAAGAGCGCCATGAACAGCAAGTTGCCCATGGACGTCAGATCGCGCTTGGTGGTGGCGCCGTAAATGCACATGGCGCCGAAGGTCCCGGCGGTAATGAAGAAAGTCAGGCCGATGGACTCGGCGGTGTAGATCAAAAAGATCATCGAGAGAGTCAGGCCATTGAGCGCTGCGTAACAGAGGAAGGCGCTAACGGCCATCACCGGGCTCATGTGCTTGATCGCCCAGGAGAGCGCCATCACGATGCCCAGTTCCGCTACGATCAGTACCCAGAAGAGGCCGGAGCCAAAGATCGCCCGGATGAGAGCGGGATTTGCGGCGGTGTAAGCGGCCACCAGACCGGTGGTGATGAGCCCGCCTGCCATCCATCCATAAACACGTGTGATGAAAGTGCGCTCCTCGATGATCGATTGCGGCAGCGCATAATGCGGAGTGCCCATGGTAGCCATCGTTTCCTCCTTTACGAAGAAAGCGGAAGGATTATATCCCGTTTAGCCCCAACCAAGCTTTTCAGCTAAACACCTTTCAACTGGTCTTCGTCCATGCCAAAGTAGTGGCCGAATTCGTGAATGACGGTGCGCCTGATCTGCTCCCGGATTTCGCCCTCGGTCGAACAGACCGCTTCAATGTTCTTCTGGTACAGCACGATATAATCAGGCCCCGTGGAAAGGTTGAAAACGCTCTTTTGGGTCATGGGCACGCCGTGGAAGATACCCATAACCAGCATTCTTGACCGAGCTGCCGACTGATTCGGCGGCAAATCTTCGACTAGAACGGCAACGTTGCGGATACGGGTACGGAACTCCTTCGGAAGCGAGTCGAGTACATCCTCGACTACTTTGGTGAAGCGTTCACGCTCCATTCCCTCTCCCGCGCGACCGGTAAGCAGGACTAGGGCAGCGCATGCTGCCCGACGTCACAAAGATGATTACTACGCGGTCTTCGCCTTCTTCACCGCTGCCCACCGTTTCCTCTGAGCATCTGCAATCTTCTTCCGGGCGGCGGGGCTCAGAGTGCGGCGAACACCGGCTTGTTTTGTTTCGGGTTTTGATGCAGCCTTGCGTCGTGTCGCCCATCTTGCCTTCATCATCGCCGACAATCTTCTCCTGCCAGCGGGTGTCAGGCCGCGTTTCTTGGTCTGGGTTGGGGCGGCTTTGGCGGCGGAAGTAGACGTGGCAGTTGCAATGCCATTAAGTGACTCAAGAGCGGCTATGGCTTTGGTAATGCGGTTTAGCTCTGTCTTCAGCTCAACAAGTATTGAACGAGTATCCATGCGTTCTCCTAGCACGGCGATATTAACAATTAAGATGCTCAACGGGCAAATCAATGGCTCTGGGTAACTCGCTTGGCATATATATATCTACCTTGAGTAAATGAAACCGGGGTTATGTGACCCCTGGCCTGACCGCCTTGGCGGCAGCCCGGTAAGCGGTGTGATTCTGCTTATAGTTTTGTCGCGGCAGGCTTCGGGCTGACTGGAGGTCTGGATTGGCAAAGTGGTAGTACTCGGGGCGCGGGCGGACGGCATGGCAGGGCGAAACGTGCATGCCGCAAAACCATTCCATGAAGTACAATTCGGGCAATTCAAAGTTGATAGAGGAGATTCTTGTTTAGGAGACTGGATCCCTTTATCAGGGCGCACGACCGAGCTGACCACGCGGGCGCCAATGTCGCTTGGGTCGGGCAGCACTGCCGGCGTAATTACCGACAACGTTGAGAATACCAGGTGAGTGCAATTCGCTCGTGTTCTGCAAGTAAGGTTCGTGCCATTCTTATGAGCCAAGTGCGGGAGGATGTATGTTTGACTGGTTCACGGAGCTAACGAAGCGGGAGAAACGAACCTTCTGGGCGTGCCTTGGTGGGTGGAGTGTAGATGCTATGGATACGCAAATGTATCCATTGGCAATTCCGGCGCTCATCGCGCTGTGGGGCATGACCAAAGGGCAGGCGGGAATTCTCGCGACTGCCGTCCTGATTGTTGCCGCAATCGGAGGATGGATGGCAGGGGTGCTTGCCGACCGTATCGGCCGCGTCCGCGTGTTGCAGTTGACCATCTTGTGGTTTGCGGCGTTCACCTTTCTTTCCGGCTTCACACACTCCTTCTGGCAGCTATTGCTTGCGCGAAGCTTGCAAGGACTCGGATTCGGTGGGGAATGGGCTGCCGGCGCCGTGCTACTTAGCGAGACAATCAATCCTCGAGTACGCGGGCGGGTGGTGGGCGCTATCCAGGCTGGATGGGCGTTCGGCTATGGCTTTGCGGTGCTGCTGGCGACTGGATTGTTCACTTGGCTGCCCCAGGCATATGCTTGGCGGGTATTGTTTTTCACGGGCTTGTTGCCTGCTCTTGCCGTGCTGTGGATTCGTCGATCGGTAGAAGAATCCGATGTATTTGTAGATGCACAAAAGGACAGGAGCAAGGCATTACTAAGTGACAAGACAAAGCTCTGGGATATCTTCCGGCGCGAACAGATCGTGACTACGCTAAAAGCCACGATGCTGACGAGCGGTATCTACGGCGGCAATTACGTGATGATCACGTGGCTGCCGGCTTACTTGAGGCTCGTGTGGCATCTTTCCGTTCTGCACACCGGCGGCTATCTTGCCATCAATATTCTAGGTTCGTTTGCAGGCGCATTTGTGAACGGATATTTGGCTGACGGGGTTGGACGCCGCAAGACCTTTATCATCTGCGCCTTTTGTCAGGCCGCAACCGTTGCCGTCTATACAATGGCACCGATCACCGCCAACCTTACGCTCATGCTCGGTTTTGTGCTGGGGTGCATGCAAGGAGGGATGGCCGGAGGTACGGGAGCTTACCTTTCAGAACTGTTCCCGACTCGGATTCGCGGCACTGCGCAGGGTTTTTGTGGCAATGCGGGTCGTGCATTCGGGGCTCTGATGCCGACCGTCGTGGGCATTGCGAGTGCAAGCATAGCGCTCGGCCCGGCAATGGGAATCTGCGCACTCAGCGCCTATGTGCTTGTGGTAATCGCGGCACTCATCCTTCCGGAAACACGTGGGCGCGACTTGCGGACTCTTGATGAGGACCACGCGTCTACCTCGAGCCTGGTGGGTGCCAAAACTACGGTTGCCAAATGAGGCACGAGTAAAAAACAATTTAAGACGCCATCGAGTGAAACGCTTCAGTAAATCAGAAGGAGATTGAAGATCCCCAAGTCGCTTCTTCCGCAGTCGAGCGTTGTACAAGTGTTTATCAAATTCGGTACTCCCGCAAAAGGATCTGGTTAATCCTGATCCCCAATCCAGGGCCATTCGGGATATCGACCATTCCGTCGACAATTTCAATAGGGTTTTCCAACAATTCAGTTCGAAGCGGATTAGGATTCGCATCAAGCTCCACTATCATGCCGCCTGAAATTGCCGCGAAAACGTGAAGTGTCGCTGCTAACCCAACTGCGTTCCCGAAGAAGTGAGGTGCCCATTGTTTGCCGTAAGCGCCAGCCATTCGACAAATATGGCTCATTTCTGAAATGCCTCCCGTTTTTGTCACATCGGGTTGGGCAATATCAAAAACCTGTTGGCTGAAAGCGCGCTGAAAACCATCACGGCAATAAACATTTTCACCTCCGGCGATCTTAATCGCGCTCATCTTGGACACATACGCCAAAGCGTCGTTATCATCGCATGGACACGGCTCTTCCAGCCATTCAATCCGATAATCTTTGAGAAGCCCCACCATCTCAAGTGCTTCTTCTTCGCTCCACGCCATATTCGCATCGAGCATCAATTGGCCGGTTGTCCCTATTAGGTCCCGTGCTTGGCCAATATTCTTTATATCAGTGTTTTTACCGAAACCAACTTTGACCTTAAACGCTTTGATCCCATAGGGAATACATTCTCGGATTTGTTCTTCGAGGTTCCTCGGGCCCAACCCACTGGCATATACCTCCGCCTTTTCTGAGGTTTTGCCACCCAACATTTCATACACCGGTACTCCGAGGTATTTTCCTTTCAGGTCCCACAAAGCAATATCTACTCCGCTAA
Organism: Candidatus Korobacteraceae bacterium; assembly: GCA_049519595.1. Taxonomy (GTDB): domain Bacteria; phylum Acidobacteriota; class Terriglobia; order Terriglobales; family Acidobacteriaceae; genus CAWBRT01. Next base: position 4,752 of record JBEKQP010000197.1, read on the forward strand.
TGGCCTGCATGTATTGCCCTCTGGCCCCTGCCTGCAAGCCGATCCTATTAAGAGCACCGTACATCTTGTTCCATAGCTTTTCTATGTCCAACGGATCCTCGCCAAGAACAATCGGCTTAACGCCTTTGTCAATGGTGATCTTACGTTCTTCCAATGCCCAATAAGGATGGTTTACAAAGCTTTCTCCCCAGCCATCAGTGCCTTCATCGGTTTCAACATGGACCAGGCAGCTTCTTCTGTGGGTCATTGTTCCAAAAGACATTAGAACAGGTCTTTGCAGAGGAACCGCAAGGCAGATCACTTCAACATTCGTTATTTTCATTAATCGCCGCTCGTTATCGCACGCTAAAAACAGAAGTTCTTAGCATGAGGTTCTCGCCTTACGACCTTTCCAAAGCCTGAAGCACTGCCCACATGCTGAGCGCTATCAACATAGCGTATTTTGCTCGGGCGTGGCCCGAAATAATGAGTAGCGTCAAAACCTATCTAAAAACCGGCCGTCCGCTTCGGTTCGTTTGGAAACACTAGCTGGATACAATGCCCATGCAGCAGACATATTGCCTTCGCGCAGGGTTGCCGAAAGCGCACCGTTTGAATGGTTCGCCGGGCAAACTTCAGACGTGACGGTTGGAAGGCATTCGGGTCTCGAAACTGCAGATGAGCGGAAAATTTGCGCAGGCGCTCTGGCGCAAGCCAGCTACTCACTGCCAAGCGGAGATCAGAAAGAATAAATAAGTAAGCAATAGTTATTTAAAGGCGCGGCTAGCGAGAACAGCATCCCAGTTCTTTGCTGCGGTCGGGCTTACCTCATATTTAATGTGCCTGGCGTGGCTCGAATTGAGGTAAGATGCGTTCCACAATCATGCTCAGAAGTGGATGCGGTACTCCACGTATGAGATTTGTGCGAGGGGAACAGCCCATCCCTTGCCCGAGGTGCGGCAGCTAAAATCTGGAACCGGAACTCACACCTTTCCTTGTCACCACTTCAAAGAAAAGGCGCCTGAGCTGCTTTGGGCTTGCAAAACCGCTTGCGCGCAGTAAAATTTTGGTAGTTCAAGGCTGAAATGAAGTTTTAGTAGTTGATTCTGCGCCCGGAAAACGTGGCGAAGGATCATCATCTCCAATGAAGGGGGAGAAATGGTACAGCAACCGCTCTCAAAAGATACCAAGAAAGCGATGTTTTCTCAGTTTCTTGGGTTCGGATTAGACGCTTATGACATGGCTATGGTTGTGGTTCTGGCTCCCGTCTTGGCGAAGTTATTTATTGCACCGGGTGGGAGTGCGGCTTGGCAGTACACCAAGGTTCTGCTGCTTTACTCGATCACGATGGCGGCCAGACCCGTGGGGTCGGCCTTCTTCGGTCACTATGCAGACAAGATTGGCAGACGCTGGCTGTTGATTTTTACCATTGGCGGCGTCGGCGTCATGTCTCTTCTCGCAGGCTTTCTGCCTACTTACGCGCAAGCCGGTGCATGGGCCTACCTCATCTTCAGCGTTCTCAGATTCTTGATGGGGTGCTTCTTCGGCGGCGAATACGCGGTGGGTCATACATTCGCGATTGAATTCGCTCCGCGGGATCGACGCGGTGCAATCGCCGGATTCGTGCAGTCGGGTTTTCCGTTGGGCTATGTCTTTGCCGCGCTCGTCGTGGCCGTATTGTCCGCGATTGTTGGCGACGCCGGCATGCTTGCCTACGGCTGGCGCATTGCCTTCATGACTGGTGTGGTTCCAGTGTTCCTGGCTCTCTATATTCGCTCAACGCTGCATGAGTCTCCCGAGTTCGAAAAAGCCAAAGCGGCCGGCAAGGTCGCCAAGGCGCCGTTCCTTACACTTTTCAAACCACCGCAACTGTGGGCTTTCTTGCAGGTCTTTGTCTTCATGACCGGCCTGTTCCTGACCGACTACTCTGTCTACGGATATCTGCCCAGCATCTTGACCTTGGGCGGGCGTGGTTTCAACACCACGGTATACAGCTTGATCTACGGATTCGCCCTGTTCCTGTCGTTCCTCGGCTACAACTTCTACGGTTGGCTGTCTGACAAGACTGGACGAAAGATCCTGACGCAGTGGTACTGCGTTTTTCTCGTCGTGTTCGCGGTTCCGGTCTATTACGTCCTCTATCACGCTGCATTGGCGCGCAATCTCGGCATGGCAATTGTTGGTTGTTGCATGGCGGGCATGTTGAAGCTGGCGTGGGGTATGCTTCCCGCGTATCTCTGCGAACGCTTCCCAACCAAGACGCGAGCCACAGGCGTGGGATTCGGATATTCCGCGGGCGCGCTCCTGGGAGCGTGGTTCAGCGTCTACGTCCTTTTGGCCCACTCAATTCCCTTCGTCGGTGCTATTGAGGGTAAGGATCTGTGGCTGTCGCCGGCGGTGATTCTGACCATCGGTGCCATCATGACGTGGGTCAGCCTGCTGTTCTCGCCGGAAACCAAGGATCTGGAACTGGACCAGGTGGGAGAGAAAGAAGCCACCGCGTACGCTGCGAAGCATGCAGTAAGCGTGCGGCAGCAATCTTGAATTGAATGTATTAAAAGCGCGGACGACCACCGTGAAAGATTGTGGTCGTCCGCAGTTTTTTGAAGCGATAGTGGAATTGGTTTCTCCGGATTAGTATTTACAACTCCCTGAAATGCAACCAGTGAGGATTGCAAAGATCGTTTCAGGGGTTGCGATCCTTACCCTGCCAGAAACTTATAACAAGCCGCTGAAGTAAAGGAGGAGAAAGTGTCATTCCTTGGATTTCTAGGGGCATGCCAGGAAGCAATGACTGGCATGTTGCGCACTTTCGTCGAATACGAGACTCCGTCGCGCGACAAGGCCGCCGTTGATCGGTTCACAGCCCACCTGGCGGGCCTCTTCGGCCAACTTGGCGGCGAAGTAACGATGTTTGAACGCTCCGTTGCCGGCAATATCGTGCGCGCCGCGTTTGGCAATGGCTCCGAGCAGGCACTGGTACTGTGTCATGTCGACACTGTTTGGCCTATTGGAGAATTGGCGAGACGGCCTTTTCGGATCGAAGACGGCAAAGCCTTCGGTCCAGGAGTTCACGACATGAAAGGCGGCGCGGTGCAGGCCATCTTTGCGCTGCAGGCCATTATGGCTACAAAGGTGAAGATGCGGCGCAAGGTTGTTTTCCTGTGCACCACCGATGAAGAGATCGGCAGCGCTGCCGCGCGCGAACTGATCGAGGAGGAAGCGAAGAAGAGCGCGTATGTGCTGGTACCCGAGCCGGGTACGGGACCTCAGGGCGCGATTAAGCTAACGCGCAAGGGATGGGGGATGTTCGACGTCAATGTGACGGGACGTTCCGCGCACGCTGGAAACGACCACGCGAAGGGCATTAACGCCGTCGAAGAAATGGCGCACCAGATCCTCAAGCTGCAGGCCATGACCGATTACGGCACCGGAACCACAATCAGTGTCGGGGAAATTCGCGGCGGAATGGGATACAACGTGGTGCCGGACAAAGCCAGTCTCAAGGTCGATCTGCGTGCGAGCACATATGCGGAATTGCTGGGTGCCCGCAACAAGATTTTGGGCCTGACGCCGTTTCTGCGAGGCGCAACCGTGGGTGTTACCGGCGACCTTAACAGGCCGCCACTTGAGGCCACGCCGGGGAACTGCGCGCTGTACCAGAAGGCAAAGCAGATTGCAGCGAAACTCGGCTACGATCTGCCCGGCGCACATGTCGGAGGTGTCAGCGACGCCAATTTCACATCCGCGTTGGGCGTTCCTACGCTGGATGGGATTGGGACCGTGGGCGATGGGGGGCACGCTCTGCATGAACACGTCGTATTAGCGGCTATGGCGCCGCGCGCCGCGTTAATCGCCAGCCTTCTTAGTGACGAAAGCTAAGGGGAATTGCAATGAGCGGCATTCCCCCAGTCGAACTGCCGGACTTGGTTCCGGCAGTATTGCTGGCGAACAAAGCTCTACGAGAGCTTCAGCAGCCGATCCGCGTTACGATGAGCGATCTTCTCCATGTCCTCCGGGCTCACTGGCAGCGAGTCCAGAAAGTCACGGCCTTCGGCGTTGGGGCTGAACGGATAATCCACGGA
>JBEKQP010000198.1:0-8689 GCA_049519595.1 Candidatus Korobacteraceae bacterium
CGGGGATAGTTAATACCGGGCATTCTGATTCGCAGATGACCTCGTAGGCAAGTGGCCACCTCAAGTGTCGCTCCGATCTGTTGTCTACAGTCATCACGAGTAGATCCGCCCTGGCTTGCTGCTCCGCCTCCATGATGGTTCGCGGCAGCGAACCAGTCCAATCCTGCACTTGCGGCGTGACCTGACCGAGTTTGATGCTCTCGAACCAGTCACGAAATTGCTGCTCCATGTCTCCTGCCAAGTGCGATGGTTTGGTTGTCGCCTCGCCGTTTTTCTCGGTCACATGCAGCGCGATCAGCTCGGCGCCGGAGCGACGTGCGACGGACAACGCGTATTTCACGGTTGGTTTGCTGGCAGCGGAAAAATCGGCCAGCAGAAGAATGCGCTTTGGTCCAAAGCTGGCCGACAACGGACGCGAGATCCATGCGCCAACCGTCAAGACCGGGCAAGATACGGAACGAAATACCTTTTCCGCGCACGATCCGAGCAGCAGCTTTGTCAGTCCGTGCCGGCCATGAGTTCCAATTACGATCAGGTCGACATTTTTCTCCGCGGCCACTTGCGAGATCACCGTCGAAGGAGGACCGTCCAAAACGAAAAACTCGTGTTCGATTCCGACGAGAGATCCGTCGCGGATAAGTTCTCTTTCGAGGTGTCTCGCATCACGCATAATTTGTACACGCACTTGCGCTGTTACGTCACCCCCTCCGAGCAAATAACCGATCGAGTGAACCGCGTTCACCAGGTACAGCCTCGAATTATTCCGGCGCGCGATGCCGAGCGCATAGCGCAGCGCGCTTTTCGAGCACTCAGAGAAGTCGGTGGCGAACAAGATATTCCGCAACGCCGACCCCTTTACCGCTTCGGCAACGGTCATAGGCGCTTGCCTTGTTGTGGTTGCCATCTCTGCCTCCGTGCAAAATCAATTCCTCTGAGCCTCGCGATTGATAGCATCTCTCTGGCTCCAGCCAAAGGAAGTGCACGTACACTACCGAACATTTCGAAATATCAGGGGGATCTCAGCTAAACGCGTATTCATTCCGCAGACCCTTTGCCGCACAAGATTGCACGTTAACCGTAAGCGCCCATATATGGGCAAACTGCCGCGCTTTGGGCAGGCAGCGGAGCGCAGCGTACTTCTCGCCGCACCTTGTCCAGAACCTGGTCGCACACATAGTTCTCTAAAGGGGCGCAACTTCAGCCGCGCTGTCCAGAGCAACAAGAAACGCGACCTCCAGCCTCTGAGGGAATTGCCGGTTCTTCCAAAACGCACTTAAACAACCAGTTCCAGACTTCAGTTCTTGCTCCCGACAGCCACAAGATCCTGACGAGGATCTATCAAACATTCCTCCGGAATTGGCGACTCTGAAGATCGCGGCCGAAGCGATGCTGGATGTAGTTTGTCGTTGGAATTCCACGTGCACAGCTGAGAAGGCGAGCAGGTAGAGACTCATCACTCGCGGTAGCGAATGAAGATTCGAATTAACCGAGGCAAGCAATGATTGAGATCCGAATTCATGGACGTGGCGGACAGGGCGCGGTCATCGCTTCCCAAATTCTTGCCCAAGCGGCATTTCGGGAAGGCATGCACGTGCAAGCATTTCCCGCGTTCGGCTCAGAACGGCGCGGCGCTCCGGTAACGGCGTTCTTTCGTCTTGATCGTGCTTCTATCTGGGTACGTTCAGAGGTGTACCAGCCGAACGGGCTCATGATCCTTGACCAGAGCCTGATCGGTTTGAAGTCAGCCAATGTGACCGCCGGGCTCCAACCGGGTGGTTGGATTCTCATCAACTCGCCGAAAGACGCCTCTGAATTTGCTGAACTGCAAGGATTCGCCGTGACCACGGTGGATGCTTCAGCCATCGGCCGGAGACACAAGCTTGGCAGTCCCACTGCTCCTATCGTCAACACCGCGATGGTGGGTGCGGTTGCCGAGTTGACCGGCATTGCCAGTTCGGAGAATTTGGCGGAAGCAATTCGCGGCGCCGTGCCGGTGAAGGTCGAGGAAAACGTGGCGGCCGCGCAGCAAGGCGCGCAGGCTGTCCGCAAGTATCGTGTGGCGGAAGATCGGAGTCGCGAACATGTCAACGCTTGATCGGGAATTCCTGGGAGATATGCCGCTCACAGCCATTGCCAGTCGCTCCACCATGGCTATCGACACGGGGACTTGGAAATACCTGGAGCCGCGCTATGAGGACAAACTTCCTCCGTGCTCCCATGCGTGTCCTGCTGGCAACGACATCTCCAAGTTGATCGCGCTGCTGGCCAGCGGCGATCAGACCGGGGCTGTACAGCTGCTGCGTGCCGCCAATCCACTGCCTGCGACGCTTGGCAGAGTCTGCCCGCATTTTTGCGAACAACATTGCAATCGCGAGTCCTTTGGCGGAGCCATAACGATTCATATGCTGGAGCGTTTTCTGGGGGAGTTGCCATTCACTCCGCCACCCACGCTCGGCGGCGGCGGCAGGGTCGCGGTTGTCGGGGCTGGACCGGCCGGCATCACGGCGGCCTATTTACTTGCGCGTGCCGGCCACGAGGTCGAGGTTTTCGACGATAAGCCAAAGCCCGGCGGTTATCTACGCACCGGGATTCCCGACTACCGGCTGCCGAAAGAAGTACTGGATCGAGAGATCGCGCTGGTTGAGGGCGTGGGGGTGAAGTTCATCCAGAACGTGCGGGTTGGGCGCGACATCACCTTTGAAGAGCTGAAAAGCAGATTCGATGCCGTCATCGTTGCCGTCGGATTGCACGCGCCGCGCCGGTTGGTCATCCCAGGCATCGAACACGTGCGTGTCTATGATGGAGTCGAACTGCTGGAGCAGATTCTGCTTGGCCAAAGCATCGACCTTCCTCAGAAAGTTGCGGTCATCGGCGGCGGCAACACGGCGATCGACGTCGCACGCTCGCTCTTGCGCCTGGGCGCGAAGCCCACCATCGTATATCGCCGCACCCAAGCCGAGATGCCGGCCATAGCCTCTGAAGTCACGGAGGCGAAACAGGAAGGCGTAGCGTTTCATCTGCTGGCGGCGCCGACTGCCGTTGTGGTTCGGCGCAAAGCCATCGTCGCCCTCGAGTGCACCAAGATGCAGCTTGGCGCTCCGGACCAGTCTGGGCGGCGCGCGCCCGAACCCATCCCCGGCTCGAACTTTCGCATTTCCGTATCGGGCGTCATCCTGGCAATCGGCGAAACGGCCGACATGGAGTTCCTGCCCGAAAGCTTGCGCCGCGCAACGGTCGCGGGAAACGCTGAGGGAATTTTCGTTGCGGGTGATGCGTCTACCAATGACGGTACGGTAACGGCCGCCGTCGGTTCCGGACGTCGGGTAGCCGCCAGGGTCGGTCAATACCTCCGCTATCGGAGCGTGGCGGAGAGTGAACCCTCACTCCAAAGTCTCTGGTCACGTCCGGTGAACGTCCGGCAGGTTATCGATCTGCAACAGCTCAACCCTGCGTATTTCTCGTCGGAGCCATCACCGAAAATACAAAAGTCAAAGGGGGCAACTCCCCCAACAACATTCAAGGAAATCATCAAGGGCTTCGGTGCCGAATCCGCACTCTGCGAAGCTCGCCGCTGCTTCGGCTGCGGCACCTGCAACGGATGCCTCAATTGCTACTACTGGTGTCCGGATATTGCGATTCACGGCAGCTCGCCAATCGATCTCCACATCGACGCGGATCACTGCAAGGGATGCGGAATATGCGTGGAAGAGTGTCCGCGCGGAGCGATGGCGCTCAAGGAGGCAGGCCAATGAGAACCGTATTGAAGGGCAACTCAGCGGTGGCGCATGCGGTGAGGATGGCTCGCGCGGAGGTTATATCGGCATATCCGATTACGCCTCAGACATCCATCGTCGAAGAACTTGCCGACATGGTTGCCAAAGGAGAACTCGACGCCCGCTTTATCAAGGTTGAATCCGAGCACTCCGCCATGGCAGGCTGCGTCGCCGCCGCTTCGGCCGGCGCGCGAACCTTCACCGCAACCTCCTCGCAGGGCTTGGCCCTGATGCATGAAATGCTGCATTGGGCCACTGGAGCGCGTTTGCCGATTGTGATGGTCAATGTGAATCGTGCGTTGGGCACGCCGTGGAACATATGGGTAGACCAAACCGATTCATTGTCACAGCGCGATACCGGATGGATGCAGATCTACTGCCAGTCAGCCCAGGAAGTGTTTGACTCGGTTGTCCAAGCCTTTGAAGTCTCACAACGGGTTCTCCTTCCGACCATGGTGCTGCTGGATGCCTTCTTCCTCTCCCACACCTACGAAGACATGGAGATGCCCGAGCAGGCGCTTGTGGACGGCTTCCTCAGTGTGCTTGAAACCCCGCACAAACTCGACCTGGCCCACCCCGCATCGCACGGGCCCATAGCGGACGCCAGCACTTACATGGAATTCCGCCAGAAGATCGAGCTGGCACATGAGCAGGCGCTGGTGGACTGGGATGACGTTGGCCGGAGCTGGGGCAATCTCACGGGGCGCGATTACGGACTGGTCGAAGAGTACCGGAACGATGACGCTCAAGTGGTGCTGGTGGCGTGCGGCACGCCGGCGATGACCGCACGGGCCGCCGTCGACAGCCTGCGCAAATCGGGTGTTCCGGCCGGCCTGCTGCGACTGCGCGTTTTTCGGCCCTTTCCGGCAGACACCGTGCGATATGCGTTAGCCGGCAAGCAGGCAGTCATCGTGCTGGATCGTGATTGCTCGTTTGGGCACCACGGAATCTTTCATCAGGAGATCAAGTCCGCTCTCTATGATTTATCCCCCGCGGATCGTCCGCTGGTAAGGGGCATTGTCGCCGGTCTTGGTGGCCGCGACATCACTCCGCGGATTCTTGAACAAATGCTGTTGCTGGCGTGGAACAGAAAGCTGTCGCAGCCATCTACATGGTGGAACTCTTTGCTGGAGCAATCGACGGCGGTAGCGTGTCCGGCAGACGAAATTGAGGTGAAGAAATGAATGCCACGCAGCTGGCGTATGACCCGCAAAACATGCACCTGCCGCAGCAGGAGCTGTTGCAATCCGGTCATCTCGCGTGTCCGGGATGTGGCGCCGTAGTCGGTATGCGGATCGCCTTGAAAGCGCTTGGGGAAAAGACCGTCGTTGTGATCCCGGCCTGCTGCTTTGGCGTCCTCAACGGGCCTTATCCGTTTTCAGCCCTCCAAGTGCCTGTTCTAAATGTTGCCTTTGCCACCGCGGGCATATCTGCCTCGGGTGTTCGTGCCGCTCTCGATATGCAAAAGCAAAACGATGTCAACGTTCTGGCTTGGGCCGGGGATGGCGGCACCTTCGATATCGGCCTTCAGTCTCTATCAGCGGCAGCGGAGCGCAACGACGACATCATCTACGTCTGCTATGACAACGAAGCGTACATGAACACCGGCATTCAGAGGTCGTCGGCGACACCTTATGGCGCATGGACTACGACCACGCCCGTTGATTCACCGAAGAGTGAACCCAAAAAGAACATCATGGAAATCCTGGCCGCGCACAGGATTCCGTACGCTGCAACCGCGTCCATCGCTTACCCGGATGACTTCTTCCGGAAAATGCAAAAGGCGAAAACGGTTCGCGGTACAAGGTTCATCCACTTGTGGGTGACCTGCCCGACCGGGTACAAGTCCGAGGAACGCTATTCGATCAGAATCGCTCGTTTGGCAGTGGAGACCGGAGTGTTTCCACTGTATGAAGTCGAGCACGGAACCGGTTACACCATCAATCGCCAGCCGGCTTTCAGCGATCTTACCGAGTATCTCAATCTGCAAGGCCGTTTCCGCCATCTTATCGAGCCGCAGATTGAGACCATGCGCCGCAACATCAAGCGGGAATGGAAACGCCTGCAGGCAAGAGTCGAAATGGGGCAGAACCTTGAGGATACATCCGACTAAGGAAACTTAACTCCGGGAGTAACGACCTGTAAGGAACTGACATGCGAATCGACTGCCTCAGTCTTCGTGATCTTCCTGCAAACCAGCGCTGGCTGCCATGGAGCGATCTCCCGTTCCTGGATAAATACGTCTTGCAGTTCGCGGAGAAACGCTTCGATCAGGAATTCACAACGCGCCACGGACAGCTTTTTCGTTTGATCTATGACGGCCGCTCAATTCGTGTGCCATTCGCGGTTGAATTGGATGATAAGAGTCGCCGCAAGCTGGACGAGTGCGAAGGCATCATCGCAGATATGGAAGGCCAGAATGTTCTCTATTACTCCGACCAGTATGAGCTTGAAATGGCTTGGCTCGTGCTTTCGGAAAGCCGGGGATGTTGAGGGGTGCAGATACTTCCACCGCCAATTAGCTGGCAGTGCAGTTTCCGTATGCGTGCTTCAGTACTTATAGGGGACTCGAACGATATCGCTCACCAGCGCGTCCATGGCGGCATCGTCGGACGTGAGGCGAACTCCCTGCCGTACTAATCCTGCCAGAAGGTTCTTTCCAGCCGCGTCGACAAACGACACATCCGCAAGGTCAACAAGAACATTCTTTGGCTGAGAGTGGGAAAGAACAGTGCGGCAACAGCTTCGCAACTCGTCCACCCAGGCAGAGGCAAGTTTCCCCTCCACAATGATCCTGGTGTCGCTTCCATCCCGAACTGTGATCCTCAGCATCTGGAGCCCCTCTTGGCGATCAGCAGTTTAGGCTCCAATCCTAACCTCTGCCTCCATCGCTTAGATTTGGCATGATGCTGGGCTGATCAACGCGAATTCCGCATGGTTGAGCAAACTCTATCTACGTTTCTGCCTGCCCAAACGTGGGCACATTGACAGAATTTGGGCAGCGTCATTGCCGTGGAGTCAGCGCAGGATATCCTGGCGCAATATCCCTAGTTTTCGCATCTTTCCCTGTAGAGTGGTTCGCTTCAGGCCCAACTTCGCCGCGGCTCCGTGCGGACCGGAAATCACCCCGGCAGTTTCTCGCAAGATCCGCAGGATGTATTCGCGCTCGGTGGATTGCAGTGTTTCGTCCGCCTCGGAAGCGGGCTTTGTGGGTTCTTTCAGTTCGTCTATGGGGACGTTCAATACTGGCCCGCGAGATAAAATGACTGCCCGCTCGACAAAATTCTCCATCTCTCGAATGTTTCCTGGCCAGTGCCAGTTGCAAAGTGCAGTCATTGCCGGTTCGGGAATCTTTTTGATCTTCCTCCCCATCTGGCGCGCGTACTTCTGGGTGAAGTAGTGCAGCAGAAGAGGGATATCGTCCTTTCGTTCACGCAGCGGCGGCACCGTGATCGGAAACACTCGCAACCGGTAATACAGATCGCTGCGAAATTTATTATCGGCAACCATCTGCGCGAGATTTTGATTCGTCGCCGCGATCAAGCGCACATCGACGCGAATCGTTCGCGTGCTACCCAACCTCTCAAACTCGCTTTCCTGGAGTACCCTGAGAAGCTTCGGTTGTAGCTCCAGTGGGATATCCCCAACCTCGTCCAGAAATATCGTCCCTTTGTTCGCCAGCTCCAGCCTGCCTATCTTTTGCGAGATTGCGCCAGTGAATGCGCCCTTTTCGTGTCCAAAGAGTTCGCTTTCCAGCAGACCCGTCGGAATCGCAGAGCAGTTAATCTTCACCAAAGGGCTCTTGCTGCGCTGGCTGAGGCGGTGAATAGCGCGGGCAACCAGCTCTTTTCCAGTGCCGGTTTCGCCCAGGATCAGCACGGCGGCGTCGGTGGGCGCGACGGTTTCGACCTGTGTCAAGACCCCCTTCAGCCCTGTGCTCTCACCGATAATTTCATCGAAGTTGAAGACCGTGCGAATCTCGTCTTCCAGGTAAGACTTCTCTTCCGCGAGTTTTTCTTTTAGCTCGGCGATCTCACGAAACGCCAGGGCATTATCGACCGCGATGGCCACTTGATTCGCAATCTGATGTAACAGATCCGCGTCGTCCATGCTGAACGCGTGTTCACCGCGGCTTGCAACCGTCAAAACGCCGACGCTCCGTCCCTGGTTGATTAAGGGAAAACAGCACGCCGACCGAATCCGTTCGGCGATCAGTGCGCGGGTCGACTCCGCTGGAAATTCCTGAAGATCAAGATCAAGCCGGCCGATGAGAAGCGGCTTGCCGCTCCTGAATACCCGCCCCGCAATCGAACCCTCGATAGGGTAGGGTACTTCGGAAAGTAGCGAACCCTTGTCATGCGGAAAATCGACAGCATACGTCCGCAGATCGTTGTGTTGAGAGTCGAGCAGGATCAGAGCGGCGTAATCGTGGTGTATAACTCTGCGTAGAGCGGAAGAAATAGCTCCGAAAACTTCTTTCAGTTCGAGACTTCTTACCAGTGAATTCGTAATGCCGAGTAGCAGACGGGTTCGATCCCGCTCTTGTTGCAGGTATTTCTCATAAGAGATTGCCTCTTGCGAGCGCAAGTGGTTATCGACCGCCAGGGCCACTCCGGAAGTTGCCTTCTCCAGCAATTCCAACTCCGAGTCGGTATAGCCGACGTCTTTTTTGCGCCCGAATGCCACCGCGCCCAGCTTCCGCTCCGCCGCCGTGAGCGGTATCAGGCATACGCGTCGAATCTCGCTATCCACAAATACGCGATTGGCTGTCGGGAAGCGGGTATCTTGCGTAGGATCAAGCACGACGGTTTGCTGCGTCCGCCAGGCAAGTCCAGATGGCGATTCATCTTTCGGCATTTCCAGTCCCACAGGGATACTTACCGCGCGACTTGTTTCGACGAGACTCACCCTCATCA
>JBEKQP010000199.1:0-8680 GCA_049519595.1 Candidatus Korobacteraceae bacterium
GGACTGGTGCACTACTGCTCGCAACAGCGCGGATACCCAGGCAAAGCGCTGGCGGAATACACGCTTGCTGATATCCACCGCGAATTCTTGACGGAAAAAAGTTGTGCCCCGCAGTGTACCGTCAGTTGTGTGCATCTGGTGGGCTACCTTGACTTTTGGCGCGCGCCGCAGAGCCGGGAGCAAGCTTGCCCGCGGGGAGTTGCCGCCGCCGAGCAAGTCCGGCGGAGTCGCCTGCCTGGAAGTCCGATGCCACAGCCGACAAGACGGCCATCGGCGCGTCCGACGGCAGATTTGATACAAATCAACACGCGCCCGGCTGCCGACTGAAACCTCATCGGTTGAGTTCGGTGGCATTGCTTCGTTGGTAGTGTCCAAATTAAATTAGGACCTACCGCTTCGTTTGTTAGCTTGCGGAATAGAAACTCGTTTGTTAGACTGCGATAGAACTTCTGAGTAAAGCAGAAGCCGCAATTGGCCCCGCCATCCGACTTCGTTCGAAGCAGGCGTTTCTGGAATTGAAGGGCGCGTAGCTCAACTGGCAGAGCAACTGACTCTTAATCAGTAGGTTGAAGGTTCGATTCCTTCCGCGCTCACCATCCCCTTTGTTTTCACCAGATGCAAGCCTGCTGCTTAGGATTTCGGTACACTTCGGTACAACTCGTTGCCCATGTACGTCAGCGGCTGTTTCAGCTCATCGACACTGGCACGGTCTTAACCAACATGCGTAAACTCACCGCCGCGCTCACCGCGTGAAGACTTGTTGAAACGGGAGATTGGTGTGGCCGCCATGCTGCCTGAGGAAGCCAAAAGGATAGCCCACCAACGGCAAGCGCAACAGCACCTCCAAAGGACGACCGATCGAACTGTAGAGACGCTTCACTCGCTTGCGCACGAAGCTCAAATCCACATGTCGAGAGCCTTGTTCTGACAAGCCATCCGTGCGATGATGCCGGCGCGGCCTGAATACAAGTGGAGGCAGTTCATGTATCAAGCGAAGCTTGACGAGCCCGCAGGGGCTCACGGCAGGACCCGGTGGCTGCAGTTGCTGCTCGGCGTGATTGGTATGGGCCTTGTCGCCAACCTTCAGTACAGCTGGACGCTCTTCGTGCGCCCGATGCACGAAACGATGGGCTGGCCCGAATCCAGCATCCAAGTGGCTTTCTCCATTTTCATTATCGTGGAGACATGGCTCGTGCCTATCGAAGGCATGCTCGTGGACCGGTTCGGTCCGCGGCCGGTCGTGGCGGGTGGTGCGGTTTTGATCTTTATCGCCTGGACGATAAATGCGCATGCGCATTCACTGCCAATGCTTTATGCGGGCGCTTTCGTGTCGGGTGTCGGAGCTGGATGCGTGTATGGAACCTGTGTCGGCAATGCGCTGAAGTGGTTCCCTGAAAAGCGCGGCTTCGCGTCAGGACTTACCGCTACGGGCTTCGGACTCGGAGCTGCACTAACGGTCATTCCAATCGCCAACGCTATCAGGGCAACCGGTTACCAGCATGCTTTTCTGAAGTTCGCGGTGATTCTTGGCGGATCAATTCTCGTCCTGTCGATGTTTATGGTGCGTCCGGCGGCCGGGTTGCGCATTAAGATGGCGTCGCTCGCCTGCGTTGAGACGCGGCACAACTTCACCACTGTGCAGATGCTTAAGACCCCGGTGTTCTGGGTGATGTACGCGATTTTTGTGGCGATCTGCGCCGGCGGCTTGATTGCCACCGCTCAGATCGGGCCGATCGCGCGTGACTTTGGCATCGCAAAAATACCAATCATGCTGCTCGGTGCTTCAATTCCGTTGTTGACGCTCACGCTCTCTGTCGACAATCTCGTCAACGGCCTGACGCGTCCACTCTGCGGTTTCATCTCGGACCGCTTTGGCCGCGAGAATACGATGTTCATCGTGTTTTTGGGTGAGGGCGCGGCGCTCCTCGGGCTCGTGCAATTCGGGCACACGCCAATGGGATTTTTGATTTTTGCACCGCTCATCTTCCTCTTCTGGGGAGAGATTTACGCGATTTCTTCGGCGCTTGCCGGTGACACCTTCGGTAACACACACGTGACGGCCAATGCAGGTGCTTTGTATACAACCAAGGGTGTCGCGGCGCTGATGGTTCCACTCGGCAGCGTAATTAAAGAAATGACCGGCAGTTGGACGACGGTCTTCTTCTGTTGCGCGGTGATCAGCGTGATCACCGCGCTCGCGTCGAAGTTCCTGCTGAGTCCGATGCGCCACGCGTTTATTGAGCGGAGCAACCTCGACGACCCGGCCCGGCCGAATGATAACTTGACGCATGCTGCCCGATCGACCAGCGTCTAATGGCAAATTTGACTGTCCAGGTATCGGGGCAGCGGAGAAACGATGGACCATCGGGCGACTGCACACGATATTCTGCGCCTAAAATCTAAACCAGACTGGGAAGGATGTACCTGAGGCTCGTCTCGACAGGAGCAAACGTATTCGTGTCCGTGCCGGAACGAGAAAGTAGATAGCGAGCGCGAATGCGTTGGTCGATAAAGAATCGTTCTTGATCTGCGGCGCTCAGGCTTGTAAAGTGTCACGGGCAACTACACCACGAGCAGATTTGCGTGACTTGGGTTTGAAAGATGCCGCCATCCCGCAGAGTTGGGAGAGCACAACGTCACCGAAACTGATCATCGGCACTGCGGCCCTCCCCGGGGGATCCATATAAAATCATAGAGGAGAAGTGTCAAATGAAAATGACGCATCGAGAACGCGTCTTGAGGGCTCTCAATCATCAAGAACCGGATCAGGTCCCCATCGACTTAGGCGGGACCTATGCCTCGAGCATCGCACTAGGTGCGTATATGCGGCTTACCCAGTACTTGAACCTCGAAGATAAGCCTCAAGTCATGCGTAAGTGGGCAAGCGTCGTCAAACCAGACGAAAAAGTCCTGCAGGCTCTCGACATCGATACGCGCATGGTGGTTCCACGCTATGACCCTGACTGGAACGAATACTGGAAGCTCAAACCACTTCCCGATCCCTGCAGCCTCTTGGATGAATGGGGATTACCTTGGAACAAGCCGGAGAATGGACCTGCTTTCATTGCGAAGCATCCTCTCGCGGGCGAATTGACCCTTGCCGACGTAGAGCGCTACCCGTGGCCGAACCCTGATGATCCGGAACGCTACAAAGGCCTAAAGGAACAAGCAAAAAAGCTGAAGGAAGAGACTGACTACGCCGTAGTGGGCATGTTTCCCAGGCCCCCGGTTTCACTAAGCCAATTTATCCGCGGATATGAGGACTGGTTCATCGACATGGGCATGAATCATCCCCTTATAGAAGCAATCATGGATCATGTTCTGGATGTCGACTTGAAGATCGGCGAGAAAATTCTCGCGGAAATCGGAAAATATATCGACGTGATGTTCGTGCACGACGACTTGGCTACTCAGGCAAGCCTGATGTGCTCTCCGAAAACCTATCGTAAGATCATTAAGCCGAGGCACAAGAAGATCTTCGACTTCATTAAAAGCCACAGCAATGCAAAGATTATTTACCACTGTGACGGAGCCATTGCGCCGATCATCGATGATTTCATCGAAATAGGCGTCGATGCGCTTAACCCGGTGCAAATTTCCGCCAGTGGAATGGATACCACAGGGTTGAAAGAAAAGTTCGGCGATAGACTCGCCTTCTGGGGCGCTATTGACACACATATGATCCTACCGCACGGTTCTGTTGAGGAGGTGCGCCAGGAAGTGAAGAGGCAGATCGAGTGTCTGGGGAAAAATGGCGGCTATGTTGTGGCTGCAGTTCATAATATCCAAGACGATATCCCTCCGGAAAATATCGTAGCCATGTTCAAAGCAGCCCGAGAGTTTGGGACGTACAGCTAGAACCCACTCTGTCGCGACAGTGGAACCGATCAGAACGATTAGCTTCCCGAGATACTGAGTTAGCATATGTGCTCGGGCGGTCGCCCCCCGGCGTGATCCAGCGGGCGACAGAACTCTAACTGCCGATGATGATCTGGTCCTTGCCAGAACAGAAGCCTGCTGGGCGGAAATCGTTCTGCAGATGATCCAATGTGAGCGATGGTCCGATGTGAACAATGACTCCGAACTCAGTGAGGCTTCACGGCGGCATACGAAAAGAGAACAGCAGATCACAGATTATAATCCGAGCACGAAAACGAAAATCCCTCGGCAACTTTGGGTGTCACCTTGCAGATACCGGTTAGCCTATCAGGTTTGGCGCGACGCCGGCGGCTCGATGGATTCTGCACGAATAATGTCGCTGTCGAACCGCGCCACGATTCGCTGGCCAGGGCGAAGCACTACGAAGTCCTCGTCACTCCAGTCCCGGTTACCCAAGCGATGAATCAACGCGAGATTGCCTCTCAGTTTCTCGAACTTCCACCCCTTGCTCTTCGCCTCCTGGCGCGCCTGCTCCTCAAAGTGGCCATCGTGTTCGATGCCGGTTTCAATGAATGTCAGGCAGCGATAGGCACTCTGGAAGCTGGTCAACTGCTCGTAGAGGTAGCGTCCGTTATCTTCCCCGTACTTTTCAACCAGCTCCGCAAGATTGGTGTTTTCCCCAGAATGAAAAGGCATGAGTTGCTGCAGATCCACGCCCCGTTCTAGCCAACCGGTTGAGCGAAAGTAGGTGCCGGGATGCTCCTGGAAGTAAGATTCATAACGCTGGCGGCCTCCCATGAGCAGGCCAATACAGTCGTGCATGCGAGGAGCGACGACCGGAGTATGACGCGCTTCAATGCCGTGTAGCCCGTTTCCGCAGAGCCCGTAGCCAAGCAGGATCGCTTCGTACTGGTGCTCCGGAACTCGCTGAACTGCTTCCTGCAGCTTCACGGACATCGCTTTTCCGCCCATATCGTGCAGACCTTTAGGCAGAAATTCAACATCCACGATCTCCGAAGACCGCGCCACTGCGTCGCAAACTTCGCGATACAGCACCTCACACGCGATTAGTTTCGGCCTCATGTATCTCCATCGGCCACACGACAGTTTCCGCGGCCAGTGGCTAGGTCCTCTCCTAGCAGGCTGAGATCCTGCCTAGCAATTGGGATGCCGGTTCACGGCCGAGAGCCGGCACTTTTGCTTCGCTCATTCAGCACACCGATGCCAGTTCGCGGGCAAGCGCCACTGCCCCTGTAGCAGTCTCGCTGTACCCATCGGCTCCGATCGTATTTGCATATTCGCGAGTGACTGGGGCGCCGCCGACCATCACCTTGACCCGATCGCGCAGACTAGCCTGCTTGAGTGCTTCTATTGTGTCTTTCATCATCGGCATCGTCACCGTAAGCAGAGCCGAAAGCGCCACAATCTGCGCAGCGTGCGAGTTGACGGCTTCTACGAATTTTTGTGGCGTCACGTCGGTGCCCAGATCAACGACATTGAAATTGCCGCCTTCCAGCATTGAGGTGACAAGATTCTTGCCGATATCATGCAGGTCGCCCTTAACGGTGCCGATCACAACCGTGGCGACCGGCTTCGTGCCGCTGGCCGCCAGCAGAGGACGCAGAACTTCCAACGCACCCTTCATAGCGCGAGCCGAGAGAAGCAACTCGGGGACATAATATTCTGCTGCCTCGAATCGCCGTCCAACCTCATTCATAGCCGGCACCATTTGGTTCGTGATTAGATCCATAGGCTGCACTCCCTCGGAGATTGCCTCCTTGGTGATAGCCAGGGCCGTTTTGTTGTCACCATCCAGAATCGCATCAAATAATTTCTTTAATTCAGCCATGTTGTCCTCTATAACCATCGAGCCAACGAGCCTCCAGACGTGTCCTGGGCTCGGTTGTGATTCTCTCCTGTAAACTTCTGCCCCGTCCTGCTCTTGTGGGATTACACAAGTCACAAGTCATCGACTTTCTGGCAACCTAATTTCGGCTGCACAGAATTCACTGACTGATTTCTTCTAAAATCTTACCCTTCGTTTCAGCTCCAAACAAAATAACCACCAATGCGGCTATGGCGAAGATCGTTGCGGCGACCTTAAACACGGCCGAAACACCGTGATATTGCAAGACGGATCCCAGAATATATGGGCCAAGCAGTGCTCCCACGCGTCCGATCGAAGAGGCAAGACCGCAACCGCCAGCCCTCATTCGGGTCGGGTACAGTTCAGGAGTGTAGGCATATACCGCCGACCACATGGCGTAGGTGAAGAACTGCAGCAACGCTCCGTAGATGTACAGAGTAGTTAAGTTATCTGCCTGCCCATAGAAGTACGCGGAAACGGCAGTTAGTATGATGGATGGGATCACAACAGCTCTTCGGCCAATTTTTTCAATCAGGTAGATTGCGGCCAGAAACCCTGGAATTCCACCCAATGTGATCGTCATGACAAAAGTGATCGACCTGCTGACAGCGAATCCTTTAGCCACCAGCAGTGCGCCAAGCCACGTGGTCAACCCGTAGTAACTGAACAATAGAGCCGGCCACAAGACCCAAAGCATAAAAGTCCTGCCCGCGTAAGCTTTCGACCAGAGCTCGGAAAAACGGAAACCGCTGGTACTCTTCTCCGTCAAGATGACATCTTGAACGGGCGGGAGTGGCTTGCCATATCTTTTTTGTACTTCAACCTCGATCTGGCTCATTACCTTTTGTGCTTCGTCTTTACGTCCGACCGCTTCCAGCCAGCGTGGTGATTCCGGCACATTTCTCCGCACGACGACAAGCCATATTGCTGGAGCTGCCTGAACGACAAACACCCACCGCCAGCCAACCAGGGGCAATAGGAAGAATGTTATGAGACCCGCAGTGATGATTCCGAGCGGCAGCAGGCCTTCCATAAAGGCAACCCATCTCCCTCGAGATTTTGTCGGGAAGAACTCCGGCAACATCGCATGCGCGGCGGGCAACTCCATTCCCAGACCCATGCCCAGCAAGAAACGGAAGGAGAAAAGGGATTGTATGTTCCAGGAGGTTGCGCATAGCAGTCCTGCAACTCCCCACAGGCACATCGACCACATCAAGATGGATCTTCTACCGATCCTGTCGGCATATAAGCCGGTAAATAGGGTCCCCAGCAACATCCCGGCGAAACTCATCGAACCCAGGTAGCCCATCTGAATAGGACTCAGGTGAAACTCCTTCGACAGAGTCGACAACATAAACGTCATTCCGCCAAGATCCAGATCGTCCAAAAACCAGGAGAAACAAATAATCAAACCTATCGTTGTCTGATAGGAGGTAACCGGCAACCTTTCCAGCCGCTGCGGAATTACGAGTTGTCCCTCCCTGGCGGGCGTAACAGTGCTTGTCGTTTCGGTACTCATAGATGAGTCCTCTTTCAGGTTTAGGTGTTCTTCGAGTTTGCCGACTCTCTGCCGCAGCCTCAAACGGCTGAAGCTTCTCTATCCGACTCGGATCGGATATGACCCGTACTTCGCGGCCGCTTCGATCATGGCCTTATAATTCTCGATTCGCGCCCAATCCGGAACGGAGTTGCCGGATGACAGACAATATCCACCGCCGGGAGCGAGCGTCTTGATCAATTCCTTCGTGCGAGCGGCCACCTCTGTGGGCGTTCCATTCTGCAGCAATTCGTTCGAAACATTACCAATGAGCGTCAACCGATCGCCATACTTTTTCTTAACCTCGGCAATATCCATGCACGTTGGGTCGATCGGGTGCAAAGCATCCACGCCGACGCGGACGAAATCATCGAGCAACTGCCAGATGACGCCGTCGGAATGAAAGAAAAAGTAAAGACCATTGTCGCGGCAGATTTGGCCAAACTTCTCGTACCAAGGAAAGACGTATTTGCGGAACATCTTTGGGCTGATCATTGGTCCTGTTTTGAAGGCCAAATCGTCCACAGCCCAGACGGCCCCAACATTGGGAATCTTCACGATTTCGCTAAGTGCCTTGTACTGGATGTTCGCAACCTGTTCAAACACCCGTTCGACGAAGCTTGGATTCGCCGCCAGATTCAGGCCAAAGTTTTCGAAGCCCATCAACATCCAAGTCAAAGTGAAGATCTTGCCCGACATGGCGATGATTTTCATGTTTTCTGGGAGAAACGTCTGCACCTTGTAAAACTTCGAAAAATCAAGATCTCTTGCCGCCTGCTCCCACGGGAAAGACTCCAAGTCGGCTTCGTCCAAAATGACGGCCCTTCTTTCCAGGTTCCAGGATTGATCCTTTTCCTGATCTACCGTGTCCCGGAGTACAACATCCCGCAGGAATCTTGAGATCGCGGAGTTTTCCGTGACCTTTCCTGGTTGCATCATCCCAACAGTTAGCGGGATGATATCGTAACCTGCTTTGGTCCAAAACTCGACCTGCGATTCAATGTCCGCGTCGGTCACCTTTCGACCCAGAAATTGGCCCATAATCTCATAGTCAACAACTGCCTCAAGCATCGGGACTCTGTCTGGTTCACGGTGCTTAAGCGTCGTGACAATCCGATCAAAATCTGGCTTTCCGTTGTGCATACTCGATTTCTCCCGACCGCCGTTAGTTTTACTGTTTGCGATTCTTGTACTCGATCTTCTTCAGCAACTTGTCATAATTTCCAGCAAAGACGCCTGGGTAATCAGTACACACAAATTCCCAATGTCGCTCTTCCGTGAGATCGCGAGTTCATTCAAAATGCTCCTGCACACGAATACTTGCTCGACTGCCAATAACGCGTACCCGACAATCTCCTCGGCGGTGACGCGAGCCAGCTAATCGGCTGGCGCTGGCC
>JBEKQP010000200.1:0-8663 GCA_049519595.1 Candidatus Korobacteraceae bacterium
TTCGCCACCATGGCACAAAACATGGAGACCGAAATCAGCACGTAAAACGGCGGCGCATCCCATGGATGCTCGCTCAGGCCCGTCTTCCAACCCATGGCTTCGCTCACGCTGTAGCACAGCGACGCGCACAGTACCGGCAGAGCAACCATGCCGGCGCCAATGATTCCAATGGCAAAAACAAAGGGCCCGAGCCCACCCACCGCCGGAGCCAGCGCCATCGCGGCCTGCCGCGTTGTCATATCCATCGGTTCGGGTAGCCGCAATACCGCGGCGGCGCTGACCATGATGGAATACGACAGCAGAATGCTGACCACCGTCCCGGCGTGCGATTCGAAGCTATGTGGCATTTCGCCGCCGGCAGCGGCATGCTCGCTTCTGGAACTTGTCTGCCACACCAGCACGTATGGCGTTAGCAGCGAGCCGAAGATCGCGATCATTGCAGCGGCGTAGGCAGAGCCGTGCTGCACGTGCGGAAGGAGTGTTCCCAGCAGCACGATTCGCGGGCTTGGCGCTTCCATCACCGCCGCAGCCACGTAGACGTAGAGCGGCAGCGAGAGCCATAGCAAAACCCTCGTGATCTTGCGGTAGTCGCGAAAGATCAGGATGTACCAGACAGTGAAGGCAATGGCCGCGACAAAGTAAATCCTGCGCTGGTTGAGGATGATCGAGACGGCGTCGGAAACCGCCATCAAGTCGGCGATGATCATGGCCATATTGATGGCAACGATCACCCCGGCGCATCCCAGCGCCACCCAGCGTCCGTAGTGCTCGTGCAGCAGGTCGACCAGTCCCTTGCGGGTCTCAAACCCCAGCCGCGCCGAGACCTGGAAGACCGCCAGCAGAAAGGGCACGCACAGCACGACAACCCACAGCAGCGAGTATCCGAAGGCCGCGCCCACCACGGTGGCTGTCACCACCAGCGAGGGATCTACGTTGGCCGCCCCCGTGACCATGCCCGGCCCGAGCCTTCCCAGGCGCCATCGGGAACCGCCCGACGGAGACGGCGCCAGCGCCGGCCAGCGCAATATTTTTCCGTTACCCTCCGGGCTTTCAGGGGATTTTTGGAAGGTCACGATTCAGGTCCCGTTGGATTCTCCGTTCCATCCGCAAACGAAACGGTTTGGCATACGTGATCAGTCCGAAGGCCGCTATCGCCGCCAGCAGCAGCACGCTGCTGATGCACAGAAACACGATCGAGGCTTTGGTTTGGGCAATGCGGATGATGACTTCGGCGTTGCCGGGCGTGATCACCAGCGCAAACGCCAGCGTCAACATGCCAAGTCCGGCGAGCAGACCGGTGATGTTCTTGGCCCATTTTCCCGTAGCGTGATACTCGGCGAAGAGGGTAAACCCGTAAAGCACAAGTCCGCCGATCAACAGGAAGTTGCCGGCCAGCGATATCGCCTGCAGTGCGCTTTCGGGCATCACGCTGGTAGGACGCTCAGGCTTACCTGCGGGTTGGAAACCTGAATCTCTCTTTTTGTCTACCGCCGGAATTGCCCAATGATCCAGAACACCAGCGAAAGCAGCACACTGACCACTATGCAGGTAACAATCGGAAAGTAAACGACGCTGTTCTTGCCCCGCCAGGTAATATCGCCGGGGAGGCGTCCGAGCGGCAATGGTAGCTTTCCCGCCGCCAGCAGCACAACTCCCAGCACCACCAGCAGCGCACCAAGGCCGATCAGCATCTTGCCCAGCTCACCCATGATTCCGATTTTATCGCTTCATCCTCTGCGAATCACGACGACTGGAAGATGGTCCACATTTGCCCGTTGTTGGCGAATGTGGAATTGTTTCCTTCCTGAAAACGCTCGCTCTTCCTCAGGTTGGAGTCGTTCCACGCTGGTACCCCCTCTTTCGGGCTAACGTGGGGTAGACGTTTCGACCTCGACGGACGCGCGTACCACCCGCCTCACGCCTCCGGCGAACGCGGCGTGTTCTGCTATCATCAAAGGCTCTTTGGGTGAGTTCCCCCGGCAGGCGTGGAATGTCGGGATCCGTCCGAGGCGATGGGCCGTTCGGTCCTGGAGACTCCCGCCAATCTGATCTGGAGGCGATTCCTGCAATGACGGAAGAAAAAGAGAAAGCCGCAGGCTCGCGTCGCGATGAGGACATCGCGCTCGACATGATGAAATTCGTCGCCGTCACAACCGGCTATGGCAAAACAGGAATGCCCGGCGCAGGCTTCCAGGGCGGCACCGTGTCCAAGCCGGAAGATTACGCCAAACATCTGCTGGAACTCTTTGGCCAGTGCTTGTCGGCCGTAAAAGGAAAAACCTAGCCCGCAGCCGCCACGGTCCCCACCTTCTTGGTGGCCCATATTAGCCCGCCTTTGGCTAATGTGGGGTTGTTGCTTTTTGAAGTCGCGCGGTGTCCCCAGACGAAGCTCGCCCGCATCGGCCGTCTGGTCTGGTGGCCCACATTCGCCCGCCTTTGGCCAATGTGGGGTATTTAGTGTGTCCGAAAAGAAGCCTCCCGGTTGTGCTGGACTGCTGTGGGTGCCCCATTCAAGCGCAGCTTCGGTGAGGCTTTCGCCCAGCACCAACGTACGGCTCGGGGCAGGTTTACAATGGCGCCGTGGCCGCTCCCATTCATCCTGGCAGCGCAAGGCGCATCTACGGACTCATCGTGATCGCCCTGCTCATCCTCGCGATCACCATTGCGCGCTTCTGTCGCCACATTCCGTGGAGCGCGCGATGACGCCCGCCCTTCACTCCAAACGCACCTTCGAGGCGCAGCCAACGGCGTCCCCGTGGAGCGCGCGATGACGCCCGCCCTTCACTCCAAACGCACCTTCGAGGCGCAGCCAAAGGCGTGCCCGCGGAGCGCGCGATGAGCGCAGGCGGCGATCATCCGCTACTGGCTATTCTGGGTCCCACGGCCAGCGGCAAAACCGCGCTCTCCTTGGCTCTGGCCGAGCGCTTCGGCGGCGAAATCGTCAGCTGCGACTCGGTCGCCATCTACCGCGACCTAATGATTGGCACCGCCAAGCCCAGCCCGCAAGAGCGCGCCCGGGCGCCTCATCACATGCTCGACCTGGTAGCTCCCGATGAGCCGTTCACCGCCGGAGACTATGCTCGCGCGGCCCGCGGGGTGCTCGGCGAGATTACCGCTCGCGGTCATTTGCCGATCGTGGCGGGCGGAAGCGGGCTCTATCTTCGCGCGCTGTTGGAAGGCCTGTTCGCCGGCCCGCTGCGTTCGGAGCAGTTGCGCGACCGGCTGCGACAGCGGGCGCGCCAGAAAGAATCCGGCTACCTGCATCGCGTGCTGGCGCGCCTGGACCGCGGTGCCGCCCAGACGATCCATCCCAACGACACTCCCAAGCTGGTCCGCGCCATTGAAGTCTGCCTGCTGGCCAACCGACCCATGAGCCAGCTGTGGCTTGCCGGACGGCAGCCGCTGCAAGGGTTCCGCATCCTGCGCCTCGGGCTCAATCCCGAGCGCAGCCAGCTCTATGCGCGCATCAATCAACGCGCCCGGCAGATGTTCGCCGCCGGGCTGATCGATGAAGCCCACGGCCTGCTTCAGCGTTACCGCGACCCCGACGCGCACCCCGCTTGCGCGGACGGAGGCTTTCCCATGGTGCTGAACTCCCTCGGATACCGCCAGGCGGCGCAGTATCTTGCGGGCGAGCTAACCCTTGAGCAAGCCATCGCTGCCGCCCAGCAGGGCCACCGCAATTACGCCAAACGCCAGATGACCTGGTTTCGTCGCGAACTCGACGTCTGCTGGCTGCAAGGCTTCGGAGACGAGCCGCTCATCCAACAGCAGTCCCTGGAGCGCGTCGCCGAATTCACGCACAATTGACGCGCGTCACCGCATTCGCCGCAAAGCCCGCAAGTCGCTAGGGCGTGTTTCATAAATGGTGCGTTGAAGAGAACTGGCTTTACAGGCTGCGGCTCGACTCGTCGCTCTCCAGTGCTTTACCATCAACATTCAGCAAGGATCGACCTCGAAAAACAAATGAGCGCCCATCTACCAGAACCCGTTGACCCCACCCTGGTCGGCCAGAACATTGAACTCAGGCCACTTCAACTCGAACACCGGCAGGCGTTGTTGGAAGCGGCCGCCGATGGCGAATTGTGGAATCTGAAGGTAACGGCCGTTCCCTCCGCTGAAACGATTGATGAATACATCGCTACCGCGATCGCTGGACGGAAAGCTGGAACGGTCATGCCATTTATCATCGTGCAGCGCGAGACGGGACGGGTTGTTGGGAGCACTCGATTCTGGAAGATTGATCCGGTAAACAGGAAGGTGGAAATTGGTCACACCTGGCTGAGTGCATCTGTCCAGCGCTCCGGGGTCAATACGGAAGCGAAGTTTCTCCTGTTGACTTATGCGTTCGAGGTAATGAACTCCGTCCGGGTTCAATTCACGACTGACGAGCTAAACGAAAAGTCACGAGCGGCTATTTTGCGGATCGGCGCAAAGCAGGAGGGAATCGTTCGCCACGAACGAATCATGCCTGACGGTCGAAAGCGAAATTCGGTGCGCTTCAGCATTATCGATTGTGAGTGGCCGGAGGTGAAGGCTGCGTTGCTGCAGAAAATGACACGTTAGGCATCCTGCCGGATGCCCCGTTCTAGCGAAGCTAGGGCGGGTAGTTTTTCGTTCTCGCGACCCGCGCACCCCGCCTCTCGCCTGATTAGCCCGTTGCCGCTACAATAGCCACTTGGCAAACATGTGCCATATTTCATAAGCATCCGGCACATCGGTTCAGCCAATCACTTATGCAAGCCCCAGTCACCACTATCTCTCAGCTCGGCAGTCATGAAGGCCAGTCGGTCACCATTCGCGGCTGGCTTTATAACCTGCGGGAGAGCGGCAAGTTGCTCTTCCCTATCATCCGCGACGGCTCTGGCCTGGTGCAGGGCGTGGTCGTCAAGAGCAAGGTCGCGCCCGAGGTGTGGGACGCGCTCAAAGGCCTGACGCAGGAGTCCGCCCTGATCGTCTCCGGGCAGGTGCGCGCCGATAAGCGTGCTCCGGGAGGCTACGAACTCGAGGTGGAAATCGCCGAGGTCGTGCAGCGCGTGTCCGAAGACGATCCCTACCCCATCACCCTTAAGGAGCATGGGGTTGACTTCCTCATGGAGCACCGCCATCTCTGGATGCGCTCTCCCCGCCAGGCCGCCATTCTGCGCACCCGCGCCGAGATCATCAACTCCGCGCGCGAATACCTCAACCAGAACGGCTACATCCTGACCGATCCGCCCATCCTTACGCCGGCCGCCTGCGAAGGCACCACCACGCTCTTCCCGGTCGACTACTTCGAAGAGCAGGCGTACCTCACGCAGTCCGGGCAGCTCTACATGGAAGCGACCGCGATGGCGCTTGGCAAGGTTTACAGCTTCGGACCGACCTTCCGCGCGGAAAAATCCAAAACCCGTCGTCACCTCACCGAGTTCTGGATGGTCGAGCCCGAAGTCGCCTATGCCACCCTCGACGACATCATGGAGTTGGCGGAAAATTTCATCACCCACATCGTCAAGCGCTGCCTGGAGCACCGCCGCGCCGATCTGGAAACCATGGGACGCAACATCAGCCCGCTTGAAAAAATCGATACGCCGTTTCCGCGCATCAGCTATGACGATGCCGTCGCTATGCTGCACGAAGGCCACGCCAAGGGTGAACTGGAGAGCAAGTTCGAGTACGGCAACGATTTTGGCTCCCCGGATGAAACCTATATCTCGTCGAAGTTCGAGCGGCCGCTGATGGTGCACCGCTATCCCGCAGCCGTAAAGGCCTTCTACATGGAACCGGACGCCGTCGACCCGACCAAAGCGCTCTGCGTCGACGTGCTCGCTCCCGAGGGTTACGGCGAAGTCATCGGCGGCTCGCAGCGCGTGGGCAGTTACGATTTGCTGTTGAAGCGGATTCACGAGCACCAGTTGCCGCAAGAGGCTTTTCAGTGGTACCTCGACCTGCGCAAGTTCGGCGGCGTACCGCACTCGGGCTTCGGCATGGGAATCGAGCGCGTCGTTGCCTGGGTATGCGGCTTAGAGCATGTCAGGGAAACTATTCCCTTCCCGCGCATGCTGCATAGGATGTATCCGTAGGCAGTGTTTTGTGGATCGAGCGATTTAGCTCTTTGAAGGGCGCGCGTTTTGCGGCTGCTGAAAAACGATTCTCCGAGGGTGTCATCCTGAGCGAAGCGAAGGATCTGCTGTTTGCGCGTGCTAGAAATAAAGCCGATCCTTCGCTCGCCATGACAGCCTGAGTTAATGGCGGGATATGGCCTTGAAGGGGACGGGCTTCAGCCCGTCCGTCCAGAGCCAACAAGAATGCGGGCTTTAGCCCCGAGGTGATTCGCAGTCCCTGACATCATGGCAAGCGTACCCGCATCATTCGGAAGCATTCTCAGCCGCACCATCAAGGTGATCGGAGTTCCACTCGACCTTGGTCAGCAGCGCCGCGGGGTTGACATGGGGCCATCGGCGGTTCGCGTCGCCGGACTCGAAGCCAAGCTGGAAGCCCTCGGCCACATTGTCGAAGATGCCGGCAATGTCGCCGTCACCCTCGCCGAGCAGAAAAATCCCGGCGAGTTGCACGCCCGTTATCTGCGGGAAATCACCGCGACCTGCCAGAAGCACGCCGACCTGGTCCGCGCCACCTTGCGCGAGGGTGCCGTCCCGCTCTCGATTGGCGGCGACCACTCCATGGCCGTCGGCTCCGTATCCGGATTGGCCGAGTTCTATCGCGAACGCCAGCAACGTGTCGGACTCATCTGGCTCGATGCCCACTCCGACATCAACACCCCGGAAACTTCCCCAAGCGGCAACGTCCACGGCATGCCCCTGGGAGCCATCCTGGGACTCGGCCCCAAGGAACTCGCGGATCTCTACGGGTGGGCGCCCAAGATTGCCCCGGACAACTGTGTGCTTGTCGGCATTCGCGACGTCGATCTACGGGAGAAGGAAAACATCCGCAGTGCCGGCATCGAGGCCTTCACCATGCGCGACATCGACGAGCGCGGCATGCGCGCCGTCATGGAAGATGCGCTGCGCATCGCCGGCCGCGGCACCATCGGCTATCACGTCTCGATGGACATGGACTTCATCGACCCGGAAGATGCGCCCGGCGTGGGCACGCCCGTGCCCGGCGGCGTCACCTATCGCGAAGCTCACTTGGCCATGGAAATCGTCGCCGACCACGGCCGCATGCTCAGCTTCGAAATCGTCGAGGTCAACCCGGTGATCGATGAACACAACCGCACCGCCGAACTTGCCGTCGGCCTCGCCCAAAGCGCCTTCGGAAAGAAGATTCTGTAATGCGATGCGCGCGAGCTCATTTGGCAATACTGAACCGGCGGGTAGCCATTTTAGCCCGCTTTTGGCTAGAGTGGGGTAGTTCTTTGGCGGTGGCCCATTCTAGCCCGCTATTGGCTAGAGTGGGGTAGTTCTTTGGTTCCCGGGGCGCCGTCGACAGGCACCCCACGTTCGCTAAATAAGTTTCAGCGTGTCATCCTGAGCGAAGCGAAGGATCTATGCATTTTTCCCGCATCGAAATACATGGATTCTTCGCCTCCGCTGCGCTACGGCTCAGAATGACATCTCCGTTAAGTTACTCGACTTGTGGCGCACTACACTAGATGAACTCACGCACAGCACCAGCAACCGGGAAGTGAATCATGAAAAAACGTCTTCGAGTTGGAATCCTCTTCGGCGGACGCAGTGGCGAGCATGAAGTCTCGCTGCTGTCGGCGGCATCCATTTTCAAAGCAATCGATCCAAAGAAATACGATGTCGTTCCCATCGGCATCACCAAACAAGGCCGCTGGCTCACCGATCTTCATGCCGAGCACCTGTTGCGCGGTGAGCCCAAACTGAACGCGCAGCATCTCCGCGCCGGCGATCCCGAGGCTACGCCCGGTGCCGCCGTGCTTGCCCACGGCGAATCCGTTCTGGTGCCGCCCGTTCCCTCCGATTCATCGATCGTTCCCTTCGATAACGCCAAGCCCGCCGTCGCCGCGCCACGGGCCATCGATGTCGACATCATCTTCCCCGTGCTGCACGGCACCTTCGGCGAAGACGGCACCATCCAGGGTCTGCTTGAGCTTGCCGACATCGCTTACGTCGGCTCGGGCGTGCTGGGCTCCGCCGCGGGAATGGACAAAGACGTCATGAAGCGTCTCTTCCGCGATGCCGGTCTGCCGCTGGTCAAGCACGTCACCATTCTTCGCCGCCGCTGGGAAGCCGAGCCGAAAAAGATGCGCCGGCAGATCGAGAGCGTGCTGAAGTATCCGGTGTTCGTCAAGCCCGCCAATCTCGGCAGCTCCGTCGGCATCTCCAAGGCTCACGACTCCGCTGAGCTGGGCCCGGCCATCGAAGAGGCGGCCAAGTACGATAGCAAGATCATCATCGAGCAGGCAGTGGGCGGCAAGCGCGGCAAGGCGCGGGAGATCGAGTGCTCCGTGCTCGGCAACGACGACCCCAAAGCTTCGGTTTGTGGAGAAGTCATTCCTGCCAAGGAGTTTTACGACTACGATGCCAAGTATATCGACGAGGGCTCGCAGCTGCTGATTCCGGCCAAGCTGAGCCGCAGTCAGCAGAAACAAGTGCAGCAGATGGCCGTCCGCGCCTTTCAGGCCTGTGACTGCGCGGGCCTGGCGCGCGTCGATTTCCTGATGGACCCGTCAACAGAGAAGGTCTACCTCAATG
>JBEKQP010000201.1:0-8553 GCA_049519595.1 Candidatus Korobacteraceae bacterium
ACAACACAACAAACAAACACAAAAAAAAGATCATACGAACTACTTTCACGGGCAATCCCACCAGCAGCCCGGAGATGCCGGCGCCCCATTTACGTTCGGCCATGGAAACCAAGCCGATTAGCATAGGAGCCAAAGTGAGTTTCAAGAGGAGCATGAGTCGTGAATAGATGTTACAAGGTTAATTCAATTGTTCACAACCTGATTTACCAGGAAGATGTACAGGGAGAATTTATCGACTGGTTCCTCAGCGGAAACCGGCTTAGCGCCGAAACTTTGCCTTGCTTTTTCTTGAAACCTTTTGCTTTGCTGCTAAACTTGAGAATTCAACTGCAAACTGAGGAATCAGCGCATGGCAAAGAGCGTCAATAAAGTCATTCTGATCGGCAATCTCGGCAAGGACCCCGAGGTGAAGTACACGCCTCAGGGCACGGCGGTGGCGAAGTTCTCGCTGGCAACCAATGAGCGCTTCAAGGACAAGGCAGGCGAATGGCAAGACCGCACCGAGTGGCACAACATAACCTGCTGGGCTCGACTGGCGGAGATCGCCGGCGAGTACCTGAAGAAGGGCCGCACGGTCTACATCGAGGGCAGCCTTCGTACCGACTCGTGGGACGACAAGCAGACCGGCCAGAAGAAGTACATGACCAACATCGTGGCCAATGATCTCGTGCTGCTCGGCGGCAAAGGCGGTGAAGGCTCAGGAGGCGGTGGCGGCGAAGAGGGCGGCTACGCGGGCGGACGCTCGCGCGGCACTGCGACCGGCAATGACTTCGATCAGAGCGCCCACGAGCCCGCTGGCGCAAAGAGCAACGAGAAGAGCACCGAGATCACCGACGACGATATTCCGTTCTAGGGTCGACCTAACTCGAAGCGGTTGCATAAGTACTTCTTTGAAGGGGCGCGGCTTCGGCCGCGCCGCTGCAACTGCTAATGAACCTTCAGAGCAGAAGTTCTTGCGCCCCCACATTCGCCAAAAAGAGGCGGATGTGGGCCACCAGCTAGCGGGCTGATCCATGGTTGCCGCAACCCTCACTGCCTGCGAAGTCGTCACGCCGCCGGGACGCGCTGGCGAATCTCATCCATCGAAAGGTTTTCCTTGCGGGTAGCGACGTACCAAGTATGGCCAAATGGATCGACCAGGCTTCCATTACGGTCGCCGTAGAACTGGTCCCTGACCGCCATCGTCACGGTTGCCCCCACAGAGATGGCCCGGTTGAAAGTCGCGTCCACATCTTCAACATATAGATAGAGCCCGCAGGGAGAACCGCCCAGAGACTGCGGACTGCGCGTCCCGTGCTGCGGCGCCTCATCGCCCAGCATGATGATGGAATCGCCGATCTTGATTTCGGCATGGGCGATTTTGCCGTCCGGCATCTCCATGCGCTCCAACTCCGTCGCGCCGAATGCCTGCTTGTAGAACTCGATTGCCTTGGCCGCGCCTTTCACGATGAGGTATGGCGTTGCCGTATGGAAGCCATCGGGCACTGGCTTCACCTTGCCTGCCATAGAGGCTCTCCTTGCTTCGACGCGGTAATTTGCTCGCGCGGTAAGGTTAGATGGCATGCCTTACGGGGAGGTTCGCGGTGACGGGAAGAGAAACGTGGGCTGCTGACCGAGCCGTCCGGGCGGATTTGCGAAGCTGAGATGCTGGAGGTGGCTGCCGCTGATCGCCAGACTTTATTTCAGTGTTAGAGAAAACGATGAATTCCTCAGGGACTAAAGCCCTGTATTCTTGTTCGCTTTGGACGGCGCGGCTGAAGCCGCGCCCCTTCAAAAAAACATTTATGAAAACAGGCTCTACCGATTTATCCCCGAAGCTGGGACGGAGAAAGCTGCCGGCGTGTTTTCCATGGCTGCGATCACCGCGTCAGCAAATTGGTTGGTAGAAGCGGGTCCACTCACGTCGCGAGTAAGGTGCTTTCGCTCGGAATAAACCACTTCGAGGGCGCGCTGGACGCGGTCCGCCGCCTCCTGCTCTCCTAAATGCCGCAACATGAGGATGCCTGACCGCAATACGGCGGTCGGGTTGGCGAGTCCTTTTCCAGCGATATCGGGAGCCGAGCCGTGAACTGCTTCAAAGATCGCGCAATGCTCGCCGAAGTTTGCCCCAGGAACCAGTCCGAGACCTCCTACGAAGGCCGCGCAAAGATCGCTGATGATGTCCCCGTACAGGTTCTCCAGCAGCAGCACGTCGTATTGGTACGGGTTGGTCACCAGTTGCATGCAGGTGTTGTCAACGATATGTTCGCCATAGGCGATCTCCGGGTACTCCTTCGCAACCTTGCGGGAGCATTGAAGGAAAAGGCCGTCGGAGAGCTTCATGATATTGGCCTTGTGAATCGCGTGTACCTTCTTGCGTCTAAACTGGCGGGCGTATTCGAATGCCCAGCGCGAAATACGCGTTGACCCTTTTTCGGTAATGATCTTGAGGCTTTCGACAACTCCCGGGACGACTTCGTGCTCGATTCCGGAGTAGAGGCCCTCGGTATTCTCGCGAACGATGATCAGATCTACGCCTGGATAATGCGTCGGCACATTGGGCAGGTTGGTAATCGGGCGAAAGTTGGAGAACAGCTCGAATCGTTTTCTGAGTTGGACGTTGATACTGGAAAAGCCGCCGCCGATTGGAGTCGTGAGCGGCCCCTTGAGCGCGACGTGCGTGCTTTCAATCGAGTCGAGCAGGCTCTTTGGGATGTACTCGTGGTACTTCTCATAGGCATCGGCGCCGGCT
Source organism: Candidatus Korobacteraceae bacterium (assembly GCA_049519595.1). Classification (GTDB taxonomy): domain Bacteria; phylum Acidobacteriota; class Terriglobia; order Terriglobales; family Acidobacteriaceae; genus CAWBRT01. The sequence continues at coordinate 2,732 of JBEKQP010000201.1, forward strand.
GCGAATGGTTCCCATTCGAACTTGACTCCGGTTGCCTCCAGGATTCGAACAGCTGCGCCGGTCACTTCAGGGCCGATGCCATCTCCGGGAATCAGAGTGATTTTGTGGGCCACGGATGCGCACCTCTCACGCGAGCGGGGGGCCTACCTTTGCCTTGACAGGGGCAGGGGCGGTCTGCTTGCCATTGTCTTTTGCTGCCTTTAACAGGTCCTGCAACTCGGACATGAATTCCTGGACATCTTTGAAGTCCAGGTAAACCGAGGCGAAACGCACATACGCTACCTTGTCGAGGCCACGCAAGCGAAACATAATCAGTTCGCCGATCTCGCTAGTCTTGCGTTCGCGTTCTGCGGAGTCGATCACAAAGCTTTCGGCTTCGTTGACGATCTGCTCCAGTTTGCTAATGGACACGGGACGCTTCTCGCAGGCGCGCAATAATCCGTTGAGAACCTTCTGACGCTCAAACTTCTCCCGGCGTCCGTCCTTTTTCACCACCATGTACGGAATTTCGTCTATGCGCTCATAGGTGGTGTAACGCTTTTCGCAACGCAGGCATTCCCGGCGGCGCCGTATGGCTTCGCCTTCCTTGCTTTCGCGCGAATCGACTACTTTATCCTGCTCAAAGCCGCAAAATGGGCATTTCATGGAATGAAGAGCACCAGCAACGAGGCAATTGTAGCAGGAAGTAACGTTGAGATGGGTGCTACAAGGTCAGTATGCCGAGAGGAGTCCACTTGCCAGATAACAGCTTTGGTTGCGTACTCAGGCCGTTTCCTCCTGGGTAGCTTCAATCTCGCTTTCACGAGAAATCATGCGCAGCGAAATGCGTTCGCAATGAGCCATGATGAGTCCCGCTGGAACCACCGCCATGAAGGTCACCAACCAGCACAGCATGCCGACACTGACGGCAAGTTCACGGGAAATGTTGTAAGGCTCATTCTTGAATATGTCGGAGGACAGCAGCTCGATTACGGCTAACTGGGAACCTCCTCCAACCCCGGGCAATTGCACGATGGAACCCGCCATGCTGGCTCCCATGACCAGCAGCGCGTCTTCCAACTCCATATGGTGCAGGCGAACCGTGCGGGTCACCACCGCGGCGGAATCGTCATCGTCGTCGGAGTCGACCGGCACTTGGACGGTAGTGACCGGATACGAATGCATGACCTGAACGTAGGCTTGCGCGATGAATACCCACAGGCAGAGCGAAACCAGCGCAATGCGCAAAAAGGATTTCACGTCGCGAATGGTGTGCAGCCCCTGACCGAAGGCGCGTACCTTGCGGCAGACCGTGTTCGCAACCTGTTCCGAGCGCGGCCGAAGCAGTCGATCCAGGAGAGAGGCAATCTGCCCGGTACGCCACCACAGAAGAAAGAAAATCAGCGCCAGCGCCGCTGCCAAGCCAAGCAGCAGATAACCGGCGGTTTGTACCTGCGGATAGGCCTTGAACTTGGCGCCCCAAATTGCCAGGGACAAACCCATCAGAATGGCCACGGCGGAAATATCGAACACTCTTTCGACCGCCCAGACCGCCAGTTGCGAAGAGAATGTCAGGTTCTCCTTGCGTGACACGAGGAATGGCCGCACCAGTTCGCCGGGACGGCCCAGCAGGGCAAGCCCGGTGAAGCCTATAAATTGCGAAGGAATCAGACGGCGCACAGTGGTTGTGCAGGTGGGACTAAGAAAAAGCTTCCAGCGCACAGCGCGCAGAACGTCAGCCAGGTAGATCAGGACTACTCCACCCAGCACCATCCAAACGTTTACGCCTTTGCTTACTCTCCAAAACTGCTGCCAGTCAAAGCTCCGCCAGTGCCGGAATTGAGAGTAGAAAAGCGCTGCCAGAACCGCCAAGACGATCGCCGAGGTGATTACGTGCTTTTTTTTCATCGGAGTTGGCTTCTGGCAGAGGACGGCACGATGGCCCCAGTCGATGCCTCTACTTCGGCGTTACTGGCCCGCTCAGTGCGTGTTTCGCTGGCGGGGTGGCCGGTACGTGCCTCTTTGGATCCGGCGTCCTTGTGCAGATCAGTCTGGCGTGGTTTGGAATCGTCCTTTACGCTGCTAACTGGATGCTTCGAGTCCTTCACCGGCGGCTTCGAGGCTGCCAGTTGGGATCCCTGACAAACGCTCTCTTTGCCTTTGTTGGGGCAGAGCTTCCGGCGATTGAAGTCAGTGATGACGCGTGCAACGTAGCTTCGAGTCTCCTGGTAGGGCGGAACTCCCTGGTATTTCTCCACCGACTCGGGTCCGGCGTTGTACGCAGCCAGCGCCTTGATAGCGTCCCCGTTGTAGCGCAACAACAGCTCACGCAGGTAACGGCTGCCGCCGTCGATGTTGTTCGCCGGATCGAGACTATCCAGCACCCCAAGCTTCGCTGCCGTTGCCGGCATCAATTGCATCAGGCCTTGCGCGCCCTTCGGGGAAACGGCCTTCGCATTGTAGCCGCTCTCTGCCCAGATGACGCTGTCGATAAAGTCGGGATCGATCCCGGTCTGCGAGCCGGCCTGCGCGATGTGCTCATGGAGGGTGGGCGTCGGTGTCCCAAGTTGCGGAGTGGGCTCCGGCTCATATCCGAAAACGCGCTCGGTGGCGACATCGATGAAGCCCTCGCCTTTTGCGTCCAGGTACAGGCGAGTCTGGCTGCCGAGTTCTTCGTGGCGCTCGCAACGCAGGGTGAAGCCGTTTGTCAGCCGCGCGATTTCTGCCCCATGTGCGCAACAAGCACACAGCAGCAGCGCCAACCAGGACCAGCGGCGGCTCAGCATCCTAGCACCGACTCGACGGCGTGAGCAACGCCATCCTGATTGTTTCCCAAGGTGATCATCCAGCCGTTCTGCTTTAACTCGTCACAAGCGTTGGCCATGATGACCGGGACGCCGGCGAAATCCAGCATTTCGATGTCGTTGTAATTGTCCCCGATGGCCATTACCTGCTGCCGTTCGATGCCGCGATGTTCGGCCCAGCGGCGCAAGGCGTGCCCTTTCGAACAGCCGTGGTTCAGCACATCTACGATGCAAAGGTCACGCTCCTCGTACTGGGTGCGCAAAACGGTGATTTGTTCCCACAGGCCTGAGTTCATCAAAGCCTGCTGCGCCTCCTGCATGCGGGCGATATCACCGCAGAAAGTGGCCTGAACCGGCGATTCAGTCACCGCATCTTCCAGCGGCTGCACCACGTCCAGATATTCGGCGTTCTTTTCCATCCAGCGGCGGATGGCTACGTTCAACAACTCGGTGGTTTCGACCACCAGCGCGCCCTTGCCCTCGCGGTCGAATGACAGGACGGTGTTTGCGCGGAAAGCGGCCATATGGCGAACCATCTGGTGGGCTATATCCGCCGGCAGCAGGTCGCGGTGAAAGAGATTGCCGTCGCTCGACCGGGTAACCGCGCCATTAGAACTGATGAGGGTTACGCTGAAGCCGAGCGAGTCAGCAACCGGCAGCGCAAAATTGTGACGCCTGCCGGTAACCAGCGCGATTTCGACACCGCGCTCGTGGGCGCCAAGCAACGCCTGCAGATTTCCGGCCGAAACCTGAAAGCTTGAATTCAGCAAGGTTCCATCAATATCGACGGCGATGAGCCGAATAGAATGCATTCTTCTCGATTCTACACGTCCGCAACTCAGCCTCCCACCCCTAGATATCAGATAAGCATGGCAGTTTCCCGTTCGGCGGTGTTTTCACCAGAATCCACTTCGTGAGTGTCATCCTGAGCGTAACGAAGGATCTGCTTTTTCGCACACCTTGAAAACAAGGCCCGGTCCCCGGCGAGCACTTCTGACTCGGGTGATTGGGGCTAACGTGGGGTGGTTTCTTGAACTCAACGTGTGTGTAACAGCTCACTTGCCTTCGATCCCGGTTTTTCAACAGCCTGTTAGGTGCTTACACTGCTAGTATTTAGTGACATGTTCGGATTCTTTCATTACGGATTGTTTGGCGTGGTGCTGATGGCGGCAGCTCTCATCCACTTTGTACGCCGCCAGCCGGATTCGTACTGGCTGTGGATCATCCTGCTGCTTGGACCTCTGGGATCGCTGATCTACCTGGCGGTGCAGGCCCTTCCCGAGTTGCGCGATCCCGGGACATTCAACTTCATGAGTCGCAACCGCCGGATCAGGGAATTGGAGGCTGCGGTGAGCCAGAATCCCTCAGCCGGGAATTACGAGGAACTCGGGCAGCTTTACCTGGACAAAGGCCAATGGGAAAAGGCGCGCAATTGCTTCGACCGTTCAATTGCGCAACGCGCCGACTCGCCCGATCCGTTTTATCGCCGGGCTTTGGCCTTGTTGCAGCTAGGTAAATTCCCGGCGGCCATTGAAGACCTCGAACGGGTGGTGCGGACCGAACCCGGCTATGACATCCACCGCGCCGCCGGGTTGCTGGCTTGGGCTTACGCGCGAACCGGCCAGAACGAAAAGGCGGAGGCGCTGTTCAGCCGCGTCACGCAGGTCTCGACCTTGACGGAGACGCAATGTCACTATGCCGAGTTTCTGGCCGCGCAGGGTCGAGCCGCCGAAGCGCGGGAGTGGGCGCAGCAAATCATGGCCAAACGCCCTACCATGCCGGGATTTCAACGCCGCCGGGACCGTCCCTGGTTTCGGCAGACGCGCTCGCTGCTGTCGCGGCTGAAATAACTAGAACCGGGTGTATAGATATTTTTTGAAGGGGCGTGGCTTTAGCCGCGCCGTTATCAGGCGCCTATCCTCCGGCTTTAGCCGCTGCGGGAACGCCGTTGACTCTAGTTCTTAAGTGAGTTATGAAGCAGCTTGTACGATGGTGAGATTCTATGATGAAGAATCCTCAAGTCGCAAAGCAGATTAGCCAGCTTATGCTCGACATCTCTGACCGCATAAACCAGTCCGTTGCTTCAACCGGGAGCGAGTGTCCCGCTGAAGAGCACGCGGCATACCAGCGAGCCGCAGCCAAAGTCCTCGCCGCCGTGCAGCAAGAGGTGCTGAGTCCGCTCTATGCGGAGCATCCAGCTTTGCGTCCAGCGGGATGGAAGATGACAACACCCTCTCCGGTCGGCGAATCGCGCAGCCTGGGAGGAATTATTCAGCCGGTGTAAAGCTGAAAGGGTGTGCTGGTGGAAGAGCAGTGACATGCACCCCGCTGTATTGTAAGCTGCTCCCAGCTTTGGGAGGGGTGAGTCATGCGAGAACAGCTACCCGAAGTACCGAAAATGCGGCGCTATATCCAAGCTTTCACATGCAATCGGGGCTAAAGATTTTCGGGCGGTCAATGCTAACTACGGCAGACTTGGCGTAGCCTTGCGCCAGGAGCTGGGATACGATGTTCCCGGCACAAAATCTTATGTTATCTCCTGGTTCAAGCGCTCGGACAAACCTGGGACGCATTGGGAACTGCACATGCACCGGCCACTGGCTGATGCATTGGAGCAACTTGGCTGGGTTGGCACGCGTAACCGCACTGGCGTCACTCCCTCTTCGACCCAACCAAGAGCGAATACTCGCAAGGGTAGCCGATGTAAGATGCGGAAATGTGAGATTGCCTCGTATAGCGGTCCCGAACGAGTCGTGATGTGCGTCCTTGTCTTGGATGATGGTCATGTGACCTCGGAACCGGGCGCGAATCATGCTTATGTCAATGATCTGCTTTCTTGCGATCATCTGGGCGACGACGGCAAAAAGGTTTCCTTGGCCGACGATCCAGAGGCGTGGTTTAACTCGTTGCCAGATTTCTTCGCCAACTCAAGTTTTACCAAAGCGGAGATGGTTGGCCGGTGGCCCACGTCTCGCAACTCAAAGTAGTCGAGCGATGCGGTAAGACTCTCTATTGAATAGATGAACTTCAATGGTGCCC
>JBEKQP010000202.1:0-8527 GCA_049519595.1 Candidatus Korobacteraceae bacterium
CAATAATCATTCCGCCCGGCTGAAGCTGGGCGAACTCTATTTGCTGGGCGGGTCGGCTGAGCAGGCCAGCAAAGAGGCCAGGAACGTGATTGCCGTTGCCGGCCCGAGCGCCGATGCCTTCGAGTTGCTGGGCACCGCAGCGGCTGCCGACGAGGACGAGTCGGTGGCCATCGACTCTTATCGTCGCGTCCTGGAACTTGACCCGACGCGGATGAAAGTAGCCATCTCGCTGGCCCAGCTATTGGACCGTATCGGCAAAGACGAGGAAGCGCGGGAGGTATTGCAAAAGACCGCCCTGTTGCAGCCGCGGAGCGCCGCGCCGTATCTGGCGCTTGGCCGTCTTGCCGAGGGAAATGCGCGTATGGAGGATGCCGAACAAGCCTACCGCAAGGCGGTCGAAACCGAGGACACGGTCGAAACTAAGTTGCGCCTGGCGCAATTTCTGGAACGCTCGGCGCGCATGGATGAGGCGCGGAAGATTCTCGGCGCAGTGGATGTTTCCCGTCCCGGCTCGCCGCCTGTTCTTGGCGATTTCGAACTGCTGGCAGGAGACCCGGTGATGGCCGGCAACAGCTACGCCGTACGCCTACAGGTGGGAGCTGAAGCGGAATTGGGACGGCAACCGGAGCAGAGGAAGCGATATCGCACGCAATTGATTTCGCGGCTGATCGAGGCGGACATTCAGGCCTTCCAGCGTAGCGAGCCCGCGCAGGTCGCAGGGCTGATGAAGGCGGCCCGTGAGCATCTGGCGGCTTACGGAGGCGAGCTCGACCCCGCTACGCGGTGCATTCTGACGGCCGAACTTGAACTCATCGACGGCGACCTGACGGTAGCAGCGGCGGAGGCACGGAAAGCGGTTGCGATAGCGCCCGATTCGCCGTCGGCCCATTACGTGGTGGGATTGCTGCACCAGAGGATGCGAGACAATGCGGGCGCCGTGACTGAGTGGCAGACGGCTTTGCAGACAGCCTCCGGCTTTGCGCCGGCCAGCATCGCGCTGGCCGACACGGCACTGCGCTCGGGCGACGTCCGCCTGGCGGAGGAGTACGTCGTTCCGGTGTTGCGCCGGGAACCGGCCAATTTGCGGGCTTTGGTTATATTCTGCCGCGTGCTTGAGGGCAAGGGAATCTACCCGGCGGCGCGCGTGGTTGCGAATCGGGTTGCGGCCATCGACAATGCCTCGGCCCAAGCGGGCATTTTGCGTGGAGAAATCGCACTGGCGGAGCATCAGATTGCCTCCGCAATGCTCAACTATGAAGAGGCCCTGGTGCTCGATCCAACTTCCGCGGAGGCGATGCAGGGTCTAATCCGGACCTATCGCGAGGGAGAAATCACGCGTCCGATGCTGCTGCAGATGGAACAGCTAGCGGCGAGCGACAAGAACTTAGCGGACCTCATGGAATTGACGGGACGGCTGTTGGCCGAACGCGGCTGGACGCAGGATGCAATTCGCTGTCTGCGGCGCGCCTCCGAGATGGACCAGGAGCGCGATTCCACCGCGTGGGAAGTGGCGAAGCTGCTCGCACGGCATGGCCACAAAATTGCCGCGGCCGATTCGGCCATCAGGGTGCGCGAGCTTTCCACCTTGCTGGCGGGGGCGGAGGCCGAGCGCAAGGACGACTTGGCTGCGGCAGTGCGCGACTATGAAGCAGCCGTGCACGGCGGAGACAACAGCGGGGTTTCGGCCAATAATCTCGCCTGGATTTACGCGCGGCAAGGACGCGAACTTGACCGGGCGCTGGCCCTGGCTATGCATGCGCGCGAGCTTGCGCCGGAAGACCCGGCGGTGCTCGATACCCTTGGGGTCGTGCACTTGGCCCGACGCGAGTACTCGCGTGCCGTCAGCGTACTGGAACTGGCGCGCGCTCGGGCCCACGCCAAAGGGCAGAACGGGACAGCCGTGCTGGCCGAGGTGAATCATCATTTGGCGGAAGCTTATCTGCGCGCCGGCCAAACAGAGCAGGCTGCATTGCTGGCCGGCAGCCGCGTGCGAACTCGCTGAGGGACGGTTCGCTGATTGCTCCAGCATCGGCTGACTGCGGCAGACAAAGGGCACAACACTTTGGGAGGCTGATGAAAAACTCGCATCAGTGTCATCCTGAGCTCGCGCCGATTTTGCGCTTGGGATCTGCTTTGCTTTTAGCACGCGCAGACAGCAGATCCTTCGCTTCGCTCAGGATGACACCCTCAGAAAACAGTTTTTCAGCAGCCAGTTAGAACCGAGTGCAACCCTTGTAATCTGATCAGCGTCCTTGCGCACATCTCGTTTCTCGCGATACAACCGAAGTGTGTTTACTTTGAGAGATTACCGGCTCGGCGACTTCGAAGAACTGTACAGAATCGACACCGACTGCTTCGAGCCGGGGATTGCCTATTCCCGCGGCGAGTTGCAGAGCTATGTCCAGCGAAAGCAGTCATTCTGCATCATTGCCGAACCTGAAGCCAAAGCCGCAGCCGTGGAATCGGCCAGCGTCGCGGCAGAAGCTGCGGCGGGCAAGCGCAAAGAGCGCATTGCGGGTTTTGTGGTGGTCGAACTGCAACGCCAGGCCATTGGACACGTCATTACCCTCGATGTCCGTCGCGACTTTCGCCGACACCACCTGGGAACGCTGCTGATGCAGGCTGCCGAAGAGAGAGTTCGCAAACTTGGCGGCTTCATGATGGAACTGGAGACGGCGGTTAACAATGCCGCGGCATTGGCGTTCTATGAGCGGCATCGCTATAAGATTCTCAGGCGACTGCCGCGCTACTATGCGCACAATCTGGATGCACTGTTTATGACAAAACGGCTGTAAGGGCGGCTCGCCACAAAGGAAAAAGGCGCTCGGAAGCGAGCGCCTTTTGGGGGAATTGAATTTCAGGGTGCGAGGGTTGCCTAGGCGACGTCTTCGTCATCGCGATTCGTTTTCTGTTCGCGAGGCGTTTCGTTCTTCTGCTGGGCCTTGTTCATGGCGTCACGTCCAGCGTCCTTGATCTTTCCAAAGGCATTCTGCACCTTACCCTTGATCTGCTCTTTCGCGCCTTCGGCCTGAGCGTCTTTGTCTCCGGTCCATTCTCCGACCTGCCGCTCGACCCGGCCCTTGATGTCCTTAATCTTGCCTTCTACGCGGTCCTTATCCATTTCAGTTCTACTCCTTAGTTTGTTTCCTTCGTTAAATCCTTCCGTCAAATGCCCGAATGACGACTTCTGGCCGACAGCAGCTTGATTCAAACAGCCACTACCGCCTTCACAAAGTCATTCTTCGCCCTGAAATGAGCTGGAAGCACAGAGCGATCACCGCCAACACCAACAGGATGTGAATGAACCCTCCGAAGGTATAGCTGGTGACTATTCCCAACAGCCACAGCACCAGAAGGATCACGAACAGAGTCCAAAGCATAGCGTTTACCTCCGCTTGCCAATTGGCATTGCCTCTGGAATTGCTAACAGGATTAGACGGGACAGGCGGGGTCTCGGGTTGTGAGGAATCGAGGGTTCACGCGCGATTGCGAAAGGCAGGTGCTGAAAGGGGGCAGGGGCAGAGTAGGGAAGCATCCCAGGACAGGCGAACCTCCTGCTCCGTTTCGCCAAGGCTCGGCTCTACTCGAAGCGCACCTTATCGTCGACGATGAGTGAGTGCTTCAGGAAGCGCGCGTCGTTGTGAGCAGGGTAGTCCAGCCGATAATGTGCACCCCGGCTTTCCTCGCGCGCTAGGGCAGAGCGGGCTATTAATTGGGCTACGGCAACCACGTTTTGGGCCTCCCACTCGCGACGGCAGTGCGCTTCCGGCAGTTGGGCTTGCAACTCTTTCAAGGCGGCGATGGCGCCACGGAGGCGCTTACCTTCGCGCACGATTCCGACCTCGCGCCACATCAAATCCTTGAGGGCAGAGATTTGGCTTTCGAGCGCAGGATTGGAGAGAACCTTGCCGCCGTTCACCGCCTTCTTGGTCTTGCCGCCAGAAGAGTCTTTGCCGTGCTTCACTAGAGTTGCTTCGCTACCCATGTAGCCGGCGGCGCGCGCGCCGTAGACCAGGCCTTCGAGCAGGGAATTGCTCGCCAGGCGGTTGGCTCCGTGGACACCGGTGCAGGCAGCTTCGCCAGAGGCATAAAGTCCGGGAAGCGAGGTGCGGCCGCAGAGATCGGTGCGAATGCCTCCCATCGCGTAATGAGCCGCAGGACGGATCGGCACGAGATCCGTGGCAAGATCGATGTTGTATTTCAGACAGGTGCTGTAAATGCGCGGGAATCGCTTCTCCAGGCGTTCGCCATTCTTGTGGGTAAGATCAAGATAGACGACCGGCTCAGGCGCCGGAGAAATCTCAAGCTCGTGGGCAATGGCGCGGGCGACGATGTCACGCGGAGCCAGCTCAGCCATATCGTGATACTTCGGCATGAACCGGCCGAGATTGGCATTGCGCAAGTAAGCGCCTTCTCCGCGCAGCGCTTCGGAGAGCAGAAAGCGTGGCGCGTTTTTCAAATAAAGAGCTGTCGGATGGAATTGAATAAATTCCATGTCGCTGATTTCGGCGCCGGCCCGAAAGGCCATTGCGACACCATCGCCCGTAGCAACTCCGGGGTTCGTGGTATTGGCATAGACTTGGCCCATGCCGCCGGTGGCTAACATGATGGCCGCCGCCCTGATTTTTTCCGGCTCACCGTTCTCGTTCAGCAGATGAATGCCGACGACGCGGTCGTCTTCCATCCAGAGGCCGGTGGCAAATCCGAATTCACGAAATGAAATATGCTTGAGAGAGGCGGCGCGGTGGTAGAGTGCGCGGCCGATTTCGCGTCCAGTGGAATCGCCGCTGGCGTGCAGCACGCGGTTGCGGCTGTGCGCGCCCTCGCGGGTAAACGAGAGCTTGGTGCCTTGCTTATCGAACTGGGTGCCCCACTTGATGAGTTCCTCGATGCGAAGCGGGCCTTCCTCGACGAGAATGCGCGCCGCATCGCTGTTACAGAGGCCGTCGCCGGCAACCAGCGTGTCCTGCAGATGCAGGCAAATCTCGTCCTCATCGCTGAGGGCGACCGCGATGCCGCCCTGGGCATACTGCGTGTTCGATTCGCTGAGTTCGAGCTTGGCCAGACAAAGCACACGCCCATATGCGCACAGCTCGATTGCAGCCCGCATGCCGGCGATGCCGGCGCCCACGACTATGAAGTCCGTTTCCTGCACGAGTCCTCACTTCACCCAATGCAGCCAAATATATCATTGCAGCAGTGCGCAACTGAACAACTTCGTGCTTTGGGCGAGGCTGCGCTAGAATAATTACTTGATACGCGTAAGCATCAATACGATTTCGAAGCCGTATGAAGCTCTGATCGAGCAGGCGGTGCTGCGCTCCGCCGGGACTTATATACGGGAGCTGATGCCGAATGCAGGCAGATTGTTCACGCTCACCGTGGCTCCTGTGCGCAAGCATTTCGGCAAGACTCTGGCACAATCTTTTGAGGCGGCGAAGCTGGAGAATGCCTTCGTCGAGATGCCCAATGGAGAGCGCTACAAGACTCTTTCGACGGTGGAGGAGCTTGGCCGCCGTCTGGTGAGACTGGGGGCGGATCGGGGTTCCACGCTGGTGACGCTGGGCGGAGGAGTGGTGGGAGACGTGGGCGGATTTCTCGCTTCGATCTATATGCGGGGAATAGCCTTTGTTCAGATCCCCACGACTTTCCTCGCGCATATCGATTCTTCCGTCGGCGGCAAGACGGGCGTGAACCTGGCGCTCGGAAAGAATCTGCTGGGCACCTTCAAGCAACCCTCCATGGTGCTGATCGATCCCGATGTGCTGCTGACATTGCCCGACCGGGAGTTCAGTTCAGGGCTGTTTGAAGCGCTGAAAACCGGAATTATCCGCAATCCGCGTATTTTCGACTTTATGGAAGAGAACCGTGATCGTATTCTGCGGCGCGATCCGGGCACGATGGAATGGCTGATTGCCGAGTGTCTACGGGTGAAGGCGAGCGTGGTGGGCGAGGACGAAGAGGAGCACGGGCTGCGGAAGATTCTGAATTTTGGCCACACCATCGGACACGCGCTGGAAGCGGAAACGAGTTACCGGCACTTCTTGCACGGAGAGGCCGTGGCGTGGGGCATGATCGCGGCAACCATGATTTCCGCGGGCATGCAGAAAACCGATTCGAAGACGGCGCAACGGATTATCAGCGCAATTCTGGCGTATGCGCCTCTGCCCAAGGTCGACGTGAAGCCGCGCAACATTCTGCGGCGCTTGACCCGCGACAAGAAGGTCATCAGCGGCAAGATTCAGTGGGTGCTGCCGCTTGAAATTGGCAAGGCGGAGCTTGTAACCGATGCGCCTGAGCGCGCAATTCTGCAATCGATTGAAGAACTTCGCTACCTGTCGCAAGCGTGATTGAGCCGGAATTCTTCATGCCAGAGCAAGATAAATCTTTGGGCGCGCGCACGGCTGAGGCACAGGATGAGCAGGCCGCCGCGCACGCGGTGCGCGACATGTTCACGGCAATCGCACCGCGCTACGACCTGTTAAATCACGTTCTTTCGATGAACACGGACCGCTATTGGTGGTGGCGTGCGTCACGCAGTTTCCGGCATATCCTGCGACGGCCGGGCGCGGCGGTGTTGGACCTGTGCTGCGGTACCGGCGACATGAGCTTGGCGCTGTATCGGGCCGCGGCCCCGGGAGTGAAAATCGTGGGCGCTGATTTTTCGCCGGCGATGCTGGAGCGCGCGCGGCGGAAGGGTGCCGGCGTGCCCGTGGAGTGGGTCGAGGCCGACGCGCTGGCGATGCCGTTTTCCGCCGGGAGTTTCGAACTGGTCGTCTCCGCCTTCGGATTTCGCAACCTTGCCAACTACGATCATGGACTCCAGGAGATTTGCCGCGTGCTGACAAGTGGCGGAGAAATCGGGATTCTTGATTTCGGCGAGCCGCGCGGTCTGATCGGCAAACTTTATAGGGTCTATTTTCGTCATGTTCTGCCGCGCCTCGGCAGGATCATCTCAGGGGTTGGCGGTGCTTATGCTTATCTGCCGGCATCGGTGGCTCGTTTTCCCGAGCCGGAGGAGATGCTGGAGAGAATGCGGCGGGCCGGGTTTGAGCGCGCGGAATACACTCCGTACACCTTCGGCATCGCCGGACTCTATCGGGCGGTGAAGCGCTGACCGGCGCGTTCGCAATTGGCCTTGAACTTTCCACTTGGATCGAAGGCAGTCACTACCCCACGCCAGCCGAACGACGGGCGAACGCGGGGCTCCATTGAACCTGATTGAACTCGGACGGCGCTGGCACCAACGGTTTGCGGATTCGTCTCCAGCGTGGCAGAGTAAGCTCACGGGCATTTGTTGAAGCGAATGGCAGAGCGAGCACTCAATGCGGAGACTATGCGCGCGGAAAAGCGCGGAGTTGCGCGTAATTCTGTTTTTGCCGCCCTGCTGATCACGGCTTTCAAGTTCGTCGCGGGATTTTCCACCGGAAGTCTCGGCATTCTTTCCGAAGCGCTGCACTCGAGCCTCGACTTGGTGGCTGCCGTAATTACGCTGCTGTCAGTGCGGGTGAGCGACAAGCCAGCCGATGCCGACCACCAGTACGGGCACGGAAAATTCGAGAGCTTTTCCGCGTTTATCGAGACGGGTCTGCTGCTCATCACGTGCGTCTGGATCGTCTATGAGGCTTTCAAACGTCTGTTCCTGCGCACGGTTGAGATTGAACCGAGCATCGTGGCCGTGGCTGTCATGCTCTTTTCCATTGGCGTTGATATCTGGCGCTCGCGCGCGTTAAAGATCGTTGCCGACAGGTATGACAGTCAGGCGTTGAGAGCCGACGCACTTCATTTCAGAACCGACGTCTGGTCGAGCGCTGTGGTAATCCTCGGGCTGTTTCTAGTCTGGCTTGGCCGCATGCGCCACTTGAATTGGCTCTTCAAGGCCGATCCGGTTGCAGCGCTGTTCGTGGCAGTGATTGTCGTCCACGTGAGCTGGCGGCTGGCGAGGCAAACGGTCGATGCGTTGCTGGACGGCGCGCCGCACGGCATACGGACCCGGATTATAGATTCGGTCGATCATCTGCCCGGAGTTCTGGAGGTTGACCGGGTTCGGATCAGGAGCGCGGGCAGCCGTTACTTTGTCGATCTTGCCATCGGACTCGGCAGGAACGTGACTTTCCAGGCTTCGGAGCAGGTTGCGCACAGAGTCACGGACACGGTTCGCGAGATCCTGCCGGGGGCCGACGTCGTGGTGAACACTGTCTCCAGGGCCGGGCGCTGGGAAAACATCTTCGATCGCATACGCGCCGCCGCTCTGCGCAATAACCTGACGGTACACGACATCAGCGTGCAGGATCTTGACGGAAAACAGCACGTCGAGCTGCATGTGGAGCTCGACGAGAAGCTGACGCTGATGGCCGCGCATGAACGCGTGACCGCCCTGGAAAGCGATATACGGTCGTCGGTGCCCGAAATTTCGTCGATTTTGACCCATATCGAAAGCGAGCCGGCGACGGTCGAGACCAGCAACGAGATCGTACGTGATCTGCGCCTGGAGTCGCGCCTGAAAGCGATCGGGGGGCAGTTTCCA
>JBEKQP010000203.1:0-8520 GCA_049519595.1 Candidatus Korobacteraceae bacterium
TTCCCTTCTGCTTGCGATAGCGCCGGATCAGAGTGTTGGTGGAGCTGTCGTGCTCCAACGCCGGCTCCGCCGCGCTCTCCAGCTGGGGAATGATCCGCTGGGCCAGCGCCTTGCCGAGCTCCACGCCCCATTGATCGAAAGAATCGATTTGCCAGATGACGCCCTGGGTGAAGACGCTGTGCTCATAGAGCGCAACCAGCTTGCCCAGCGCCTCCGGCGTCAGCCGGTCGAGAAGAATCGTGCTGGACGGACGGTCGCCCTCGAACAGCCGGTGTGGGACGAGCCAATCCGGGGTTCCCTCCGCCTTGACCTCGTCGGCGGTCTTGCCGAACGCCAGCGCCTCGGCCTGGGCGAACACATTGGCCATCAGAATATCGTGATGACGACCGAGCGGATTCAGGCTCTGGGCAAAGGCGATGAAATCGCAGGGAATCAGCCGCGTGCCTTGATGGATCAGTTGATAGAACGAGTGCTGGCCGTTGGTTCCCGGCTCGCCCCAATAGATCGGTCCGGTGTCGTAGTCGACGCGGGCTCCCTCCAGCGTCACATGCTTGCCGTTGCTCTCCATGGTGAGCTGCTGGAGGTAGGCGGGAAAGCGCTTCAGATATTGATCATAAGGCAGCACCGCGACGGTTTCGGCGCCAAGGAAATTGTTGTTCCAGACGGCGAGCAGGCCCATGAGCACGGGCAGATTGTGCGAAAAAGGCGCCGTTCGAAAATGCTCGTCCATCTGATGAAAACCGTCGAGCAAGGCGCGAAAATTGTCCGGACCGACGGCGAGCATGGTCGAGAGCCCGATCGCCGAATCCATGGAATAGCGTCCGCCAACCCAGTCCCAGAAGCCGAACATATTGGCGGTGTCGATGCCAAACTTCGCCACCTCGGCGGCGTTGGTCGAGACGGCGACGCAGTGTTTGGCGATGGCCTGCTCATCGCCCTTCAAGCCGGCCAACAGCCAGGCGCGCGCGCTATGGGCGTTGGTCATGGTCTCGAGGGTGGTGAAGGTCTTGGAGGAGACGATGAACAGCGTCTCCTCGGCATCTAGGTCCCCTGTCGCCTCCGCGAAGTCCGTTCCGTCGACATTGGAGACGAAGCGGAAGGTCATACTTGGCTCGCTGTAATGCCTCAGCGCCTCGTAGGCCATCACCGGTCCGAGATCGGAGCCGCCGATGCCGATGTTGATCACGTTGCGAATCCGCTTTCCCGTATGCCCCTTCCAGGCGCCGCTCCTCAACCGATTGGCGAAATCCGTCATCCCGTCGAGGACTTGGTGGACCTCGGGGACGACGTTGTGGCCACCGACGCGGATATCCGCCCCGCGCGGCGCGCGCAACGCGACGTGGAGCACGGCTCGACGTTCCGAGACATTGATCTTGTCGCCCTGGAACATCGCATCGATCCGCTCACGCAGGCCACCTTCGCGCGCCAACTCGAGCAACAGGCTCAACGTCTCCTCGTTGATCCGGTTCTTCGAGTAGTCGAGGTAGACGCCGGCGCCCTCGACCGCCAATCGTTCTCCGCGCCGAGAATCGCTAGCGAATAACTGCCGCAAGTGAACGCCATTGATTGCCTGATGATGGGCTTCCAGGGCAGACCAGGCTCCCCGCTTACGCAACGGCGAAGTGTTCATCGATTTTGTCCTCTCGAAAATCGTACAATGACCGCGACCGCCGCCAAGAGTTCTAAGTCAGCCGGCTTTCCCGATGGCTCGGCTTTTTCGCTCAATCCGAGACATCAGATCGTTCCAGGATTTGACCAAGGCGGCCGCTCCCTCGTCCTGAAGCCGATCGGCGAGAGGCTCAGACATCGGCGAGCGCCTTAAGGGTCTGGTCCCGCGTTTCGAAGTCTCCCTCAGGGTGGAGCGGCTGAATGCAGACTTGAGTGGCGCCGGCATCCAGATGCGCCCTCAGGCCGCGGGTAATCGTCGCCGGATCGCCCCACAGCACCATCGCATCGATGAGCCGGTCCGAACCGCCATCCGCGAGGTCGGCTTCCGTGAAGCCCAAACGCTGCCAGTTGTTGCGATAGTTGGCGAGGGAGAGATAGCGCTGCAGCTCTCGTCGGGCGAGGTCGCGGGCCGCAGTGGCGTCGGTCTGAAGGTAAACCTTCTGCTCCACCGCCAGCAGCTTGTCGGGCCCGAGGGCGGCTCTCGCCGCGCGCGTGTGCTCCGGATTCACGTTATAGGGAACGGCGCCCGCTGTGCGCTCCGCGGCCAGCTTCAGCATCAACGGCCCCAGCGCCGCGATCACCAGAGGCCACTCCCCCGCGTTCGAGGGATTCTCATAGAGGCCATCGAGATAGCGGCGCATGGCCGGCACAGGCTTATCGTAGACATGACCGCGCAACCCCTCGACCATGGGCGCATGGCTGACGCCGAGGCCGAGAATGAAGCGATCCTCATAAAGGCTGGACAAGGTGCGCAGCCCGCGCCTGGCGGTGAAAGGGTCGCGGGCATAGATATTGGCGATCGAGCTGCCGATGACCAGCCGTGTCGAGTTCGCCAGCATGAAGCCGGCGATGGAGAGCGATTCGTACCCGAGCGCTTCCGGGTACCAGAGCGCGGAGTAGCCGAGTTCCTCGACCGTTTGCAGCAAGCGCTTGATGCCGGGTCCGTCCAGACGGTCGACCCCATACCAGACACCGAGCCTTCCCAACTTCCTCATGACGCGAGCTCCCCAAAAAATGCGCCGCCTGGGCACGCGGCATGGATAAACGTCCGGCCGGATTGCATTTCCCCTAGGGGATACCACATCATTCGCCGTCCGCGTTCCCAGTGACATGGGATGCATAGCTAACAGCGTCAAAGGGGATTGCGATGGCCGATTCGAGCGATGACGCGCTTTTTATCTGGCTCGAACAGGCCCCGCTGGCGGAGTTGGTCAGCGCCGCGGGCCGTCTGCGCGACGAGGGCCATGGCCGCCATATCTCCTATTCGCGCAAGGTATTCATCCCGCTCACCCATCTTTGCCGCGATGTCTGCCATTATTGCACGTTTGCCCAGCGGCCACGCGCGGGACGATCGTCCTATCTATCCCCGGATGAGGTTATCGCCATCGCGCGCGCCGGAGCGGCCGCCGGCTGCACAGAGGCGCTTTTCACCCTCGGCGACAAGCCGGAGCTGCGCTACCGCGCCGCCCGGGACGAGCTGGCTCAGCTTGGATACGAAACCACCATCGCTTATCTCCAGGCGATGTGCGCGCGGGTGCTGCGCGAGACCGGACTGCTGCCGCACGCCAATCCCGGGATCATGAGCCGGTCCGAGATGGCGGGGCTGCGGACGGTATCGGCCAGCCAAGGCATCATGCTGGAGTCGCTCAGCGCGCGGCTGTGCGAACCCGGCGGCGTTCACTATGGCTCGCCCGACAAGCGGCCCGAGGCGCGTCTTGAGACGCTGCGGCTGGCGGGTGAGCTCCGCGTCCCCTTCACAACAGGCATTCTGATCGGCATCGGCGAGACACGCGCCGAGCGCCTGGAGGCGCTATTCGCCATCCGCGACCTGCACCGCAGTTTCGGCCATGTTCAAGAAGTCATCGTTCAGAATTTTCGCGCCAAGGCCGGCACCAAACTCGCCGGCGCCGCAGAGCCCGATCTCGACGACCTGCTTTGGAGCCTCGCCGCCGCGCGCCTGATTCTGGGCGCCACGATGAATATCCAAGCCCCCCCGAACTTGTCGCCAAAAGTCTATCCAAAACTGATTGCGGCGGGGATCAATGATTGGGGCGGGATCTCTCCGGTCACTCCGGATCACGTCAATCCCGAGGCGCCATGGCCTGCGATCGCAGAACTTGCCGAGCGCACGGCCTCCGCCGGCAAGCTGCTGGTCCACCGACTGCCCCTCTATCCCTTTTTCGCACGCGACCTGGAGACTTGGGCGGCGCCAGAAGTCGCCAAGCAGGTGCGCCGTTTGAGCGACGCCGAGGGTTTCGCGCGGGGCGACGACTGGGCGCCTGGCGCGCTGGCGACCCCGCGGGCGCCAACAATCCACGCACGCTCGGTGGATCCGGCGATCGAGGAAATCGTGGATCGGGCTCTAGGCGGCAACCGCCTGGATGCGCCAGAAATCGTGCGGCTGTTTTCGGCGCGCGACGTCGACTACCGACACGTCATCACCGCGGCCGATGAGCTTCGCCGGGCCATGACCGGCGATACCGTCCGCTACGTCGTCAACCGCAACATCAACTATACCAATATCTGCTACTATCGCTGCCAATTCTGCGCCTTTTCCAAGGGTAAGACGCACGAGGCGCTGCGCGGCGCGCCCTATGACCTCGCGCTCGAGGAAATCGTGCGCCGTGCGACCGAGGCGTGGGAGCGCGGCGCTACCGAGGTGTGTCTGCAGGGCGGCATCCATCCCCAGTACACCGGCGAGACCTATCTGGGCATTTGCCGCGCCATCAAGGCGGCGGTCCCAAAAATGCACATTCACGCCTTCTCGCCCTTAGAGGTCACGCAGGGCGCGGCGACGCTCGGAATACCCATTCGGTCGTTTCTCACGCAGCTGAAAGCCGCTGGCTTAGGGACCTTGCCGGGCACCGCCGCAGAAATCCTCGACGATGAGGTGCGCGCAATAATCTGCGCCGACAAGGTGAAGACGGCGGAATGGCTTGACGTCGCCAGGACAGCGCATGGTCTCGGCCTGCGCACGACGTCGACGATCATGTACGGGCATATCGAGCAACCCCTCGCCTGGGCGCGGCATCTCCTGGCGTTGCGGGATTTGCAGATGGAGACGGGCGGTTTTACCGAATTCGTGCCTTTGCCGTTCGTGCATATGGAAGCGCCGATGTTTTTGCGGGGCGCCGCTCGACGCGGGCCGACTTTTCGGGAAGCGGTATTGATGCATGCGGTGGCGCGGCTGGCGCTGCATCCTGACATCACCAACATCCAGACCTCCTGGGTCAAGATGGGACCGCAAGGGGCGGCGGCGTGCCTCAAGGCCGGCGCCAATGATCTTGGCGGCACCTTGATGAACGAGAGCATTTCGCGCGCAGCGGGCACCGAGCACGGGCAGGAATTTCCGCCTGAGGCCATGGAAAAACTTATCCGGTCGCTCGGGCGCACGCCGCAACAGCGGAACACGCTCTACGGGCCGGTTACGTTGGAGCGGCGGGCGGCGTCGCTCAATGCCGCCGCTCTGGCGCCGGTTGTTTTGACGCCGCCCCAAAAACTCGTCGCGGCGGAATAGCGCCTGGCGCCGCTGCACAAAGGCTTTGACGGGTTGCCGCAGCGGTTCTCCGGCATCACGGTCACAGTCCGCTTCTGTCCGAACGCGGGGTAAGTTCCTTTCGCGCAGCCGCTTTGGGCGGATAGCGTGCCTACAGGACCAGCCTCAGGAATGACCGGAATCTGCGTCATAGTGGCCGTTGCATTCTGAGGCTGAACACCGGAATATTCCGGCGGCGCGCCGCTCGAGGCGCCCACCTATAACTATGACGCGCCACAGATGAATCCGAAGGTCGCCACCAGCATGATGCAGTTCGACGATCCGATGCAGTTCTGGTCGATCTTCGCCTTTGCCATGGTGGAAAACCGCCCTCCGCAGAATGAGATCGACTGCGTTCTCCCGCAGTTCGAGTATCTCGGCATTGAAATCGGCAAGCCGTGGAGCGCCGCGGGCGTAGGACCTATTTATTTCGCGGAGATGAATAAGGCCGAACTTGTTTGGGAGGAAAGCAATGAGAACTCTGGTTGTAGACACAAAGCATGAACTTTCCATACGGGAAGTTCCCATGCCGAAGTACAATGAGTGTCAGGCTCTGGTTAAAATGCAAAGCTGCGGCGTATGCAATGGCACGGACCTGAAACTCATTCACGGAAACTTCAAGAACTTCAACACGTATCCGGCTACGCTGGGACATGAAGGCGTGGGAAAGATTGTGGAAGTTGGCGCCAAAGTAAAAACCATCAAAATGGGGGATATTGTTCTGCTTCCTTTTGTTGAGGAAAAACTCGATGACGTCTATTCGGGCTGGGGCTCTTATTCCGAGTACGCCGTGGTCGGCGATGCGGAGGCATATATTGCCAATGGGATGGGGCCGGGAACGCCTGGGTTTTCCGAAGCGTATTTTGCCCAGACGGTGATCAAGCCGGAAGACAAGGTTGATCCGGTTGAAGCTTCTATGATCGTGACCTTCCGGGAAGTGTTAAGCGGGATCCGCCGTTTCCAATTCCAGCCGAATGAAAGTGTCCTTGTTTTGGGTGCAGGGCCTGTTGGTCTTTGCTTTACCAAATTCAGCAAGCTCCTTGGGCTTAAAACCGTGATCACAACCGACATAGATGATGAAAAAGTTGCCTTTGCCAAAACAATGGGCGCAGATTATGCTTTCAACAGCAGAATTATCGACATAAACGCCGAAGTAAAGAAGTTGTTTCCCGAAGGTATTGACTATGTAGTTGACGCCGTGGGTATCAACGAGCTGATCAATCAGGCAATGGAAGTTATCAAGTACAACGGAAAAATCTGCTGTTATGGTATTTCTCCCCAATTGGGTATGACTCTGAACTGGAGCAAGGCCTCCTATAACTGGACAATCCAGTTTGTGCAGTGGCCGTCCAAAAAGGAAGAAGCCGAAGCCCATGCTCAGGTAATGGCCTGGATTAACCTTGGCGTCCTCAAGCCTAAGGACTTTATTTCGGATGTTTTTGATTTTGATCATATTATCGACGTATTTAAGCTCGTGGAAAAACCGAAAAGTGGTACTAAAAAAATAGTTGTCAAATATTTTTAGGAGGAAAAAATGAGACAGTCAAAACTCTTTTGCGCCCTACCGGATTACATTTCAACGCCAGACAGCATGGCGATTGACAGGTACGGCAACTTGGTATTGTCCTGCCCAAATTTTGCTGAGGAAAAATCTTCCGGCTGCGTGGTCAAAATCAGCAAGGACGCTAAAGTAACAAAATGGTTCGATGTGCCGGTGCATCCCGAAACCGGAGTTGCGCGTAACATGGGTATTGCCTTTGACGATGACTGGAATGTTTACCTTTGTGACAACCAGGGCTGGAGCGGAAAGCAGGAACTTCTCTTTAAGGGGCGGGTCTTGAAAATCACCGTTGATGACAAGGGGGGCATAAGCAAGACCGTGGTGGTAGCGAATAACATGGAGCATCCCAACGGAATACGCATTAAAGACGGCTGCGTGTATTTGACCAACAGTTTGATGACTCCGGTCAAGCGTCCGGATGGAACACTCACAAGCGGCGTGTACCGCTTTGCGCTTGACGAAGAAAACGTGGATATCAAAAACGATCTTGGCGACAAGAACCTTTTCGCAACCTTTGTTACCATGAAAAAAGAATGTCAGTACGGGGTGGACGGCATTGTATTTGATAGCAAGGGCGACCTATACATTGGGAATTTCGGAGACGGTGAGGTATGGCGGTTAACATTTACTCCCGACGGGAAACTGAAAAGCCAGACTTCCTTTGCGAAGGACCCGGCGCAGCTTCAAACCACCGATGGCATGATCTTTGATGGCGAAGGCAACCTTTACATCGCTGATTTCAGCGCCAACGCCATAGGCATGGTGGATCTGAACGGCAAAGTAACACGCGTGGCCCAAAGCCCGGATTGTATCGGAGATGATGACGGCCTTGATCAGCCGGGCGAGCCGATAGTCTGGAACGGCCGGATCATCGCGTCCTGTTTTGACCTCGTGACCGGCCCCGACAAGGTCAATACGACCCACGAAATGCCGGCGACCCTGGCGGAAATTCCGTTGTATTAACCTAGGAGCCAAGCGTCGCGTGCGTGGTAATGATACTGTCAAAAAAGTAAAACTATCCCTGCTTTCGATGCAACGTCATTCATATGAGCAGCCGCGGGGTTGCGATCCTCAGCCTGACAGCGAATACCCCGATCCAAGTTAATTGCTACACCGGCACAGCGGATGGGCATGGCGAGCCGTTGACCGGGGAACAATACTACACGGTCACTTTCGAGGGTGCCATGACCTACGCGCAACCCGTGCCGCCGGGCTTCTGGTCGCTGACAATGTATGACGGCGTAACGCGCTACAGCGTGCCGAACCCGATTAACAGCTATTCTTTGGGTAGCAGCAACGAGTTGAAACGAAACGCGGGCGGATCGCTGACGCTGTATCTTCAGCATAACAGTCCCGGAGCCGACAAGGAGGCAAATTGGCTGCCCGCGCCAGGCGGGCCGTTCTACCTCATACTTCGGAATTATCCTCCGACGCCGGCCGTGCCCGAGGGATTGAAGGACCCGGCTTCGTTTGAAGGATCGCCGCCGGTAATCCCGACCGGCTGACCCTGGCTTAAGACAACGCTCTTGAGGCGGGCGGGGACGTCAAACATCAGCCGGCGTGACTCAAGTCGTCTTCGGTTGGCTGTGAGGGGCGGAACGCCCGCTCCCGGCGCAGCTCAAACCCTTCAGCCAAACTGATCTTTTACAGTTGCGAGGTGTCGGCGCGTGTAACCCTTTGATATTATTGGTGGCGGGAGGTGGCGGTTGCGGAAACGTAGTGGTATGATTTTCGTACATTTTTGTTGATTTCAGTG
>JBEKQP010000204.1:0-8770 GCA_049519595.1 Candidatus Korobacteraceae bacterium
CGATAGCAACAGCTTCGACGAAGCAGCCGCGACGGCTAGGCGCAGCATTTTATCAGACATAGGCGAGGGCGGGTTCAGGACGGGTCATCCGAGCGCCGGGCCAAGGCTCCCCGGCACGCGCCACGGCGTTTGCTGAGATGACTTCATGGAACTTACCTTTCGCCGAACCGTTCTCGAAATCCGGATCGGAACTTTCGTACAATCGTGGGCATGACTCTGCAAGGAACAACTGCACTGGTAACTGGCGGCTCGCGAGGAATTGGCAGGGCTATTGCGCTCCGCTTGGCACGCGAAGGCGCGGCAGTAGCGGTCAATTATCGCGAACGCGGCGGCGATGCGGAATCCGTGGTGGCACAAATACGGAGCGCGGGCGGCCGCGCGCTGGCGGCTGGCGCTGACGTGGGAGACGCACTCGCGGTCACGGAAATGGTTAAGCGGATCGAGCAGGAGTTGGGCCCGGTCGCGATTCTGGTCAACAATGCCGGCATCACCCGGCGCGGCGATCTGGCGAGCTTCGATTACTCGCAGATGGAAGTCATGCGGCGCACCAACGTGGATGGAGTGGTCAACCTCACGCGCGCGGTGATCTCCGGCATGCAGGCGCGGCATTACGGACGGATCGTGAACATCACGTCCATCGCTGCCCATGGCACGGCACTGGGGGGAACGACTTTCTACGCGGCGACGAAAGCGGCGGTCTCGGCGCTGACCAGGAGATTCGCCCTGGAACTTGGGCCGCACGGCATAACGGTCAACGCGGTGGCTCCGGGTTTTGTGCCCACCGAGCTGACCTTCCAGAATCGCACTCCGGAGCAGGTCGCGGCGGTCACCGAACAGCTCTCGTCGATCACCATGCTGCGCCGCGCCGGCACGCCGGAAGACATTGCCCACAGCGTGGCTTTTCTGGTTTCGCCGCAATCCGGCTTCATCACCGCGCAGATTCTCACCGTCGACGGCGGACGCCTGGATTATATCGGCCACAGCTGATGCGCGGCCTTCAGGCCGGGGGCAGTGGCGCCAGTATCGCGTCCTTCGCCGGCCAAGGCGGCAGCAGCTTCACCAGCACTCCGAGGATTATGAGTGGAAGGATCGACAGGAAGATAGCCACCAACAGTCCTTCGCGCGTCACAAAGCCCATCTTGTAGGTGGTGTATCCGAGAAAGCTCTTGGAGAATAGCTGCCCGCCGATGACAACATTCCAGCGCATGGCGAAGATGCCGACCATGGTCAGCAAGCCCGCAACCGAGTAAATGTATTTTCGCGCCATCTCCGGCAGCTTCAGCACCTGGGTCAGCGCCAGCAATCCAATGGGAAGTACGGTGCCCGCCAGAATCTGGATGATCACTTGCGACGTGAACAGCCGGGTATGGACCATGAAATCGAGGCTGCGAAACGATTCGTCCGCCTCGTAGATGCGGTGGATGAGGTCCAGCATCTCGAGGCTGAAGTCGATGATGAATGTGTAGAACAGGTATCGTGCGACCGTGTCCACGCAGGGCATGTCAATCGGCACCCGGCGAAGCCAGTTCAGAAACATATAAAGCAACATGACGGCGGCAATGCCCGATACCATGGCCGAGAAGAGAAATACGACGGGCATCAATGGCGTGGACCACCATGGATTCGCCTTCACCGAACCAAAGATAAAACCCACGTATCCGTGCAACAAAAACGCGGATGGAATTCCGACCACCGTGACCAGCCAACCCACTCTTTCATCGATCTGCAAGGAACGCTCGCTGATGTTATCCGAGCCGAGCGTGAGCACGCGGTAAATCAGCCGCTTCCAACCGTGGGAGGATTGAGACATCAAGACGATGTCCCGCCGGTAGTCGAGCCAGATTTCAACCACCAGAACGGCCATCAGATACCACAAATAGACGAAGCCGAACATCGCCATCGCCGATGACCGGTGCGGGGTCAGATACATTTCGAAGGAGCGCTCCGGGTGTCCTAAATGCAGTTGCAGCGGCAGGGGCGCGACCAACAAGAATGCCAGCGCCGTCAGCAACGCAAGCCGATATGTCGGCTTCACCGCCTCGACCCGGAATACCCTTTCGAGCGACGCCAGGATGAACGCGCCAGCCACTAGTCCCGTCAAGTACGGATAAAGGACGATCAGTACGCTCCACTGGAGTTCCACTTCATTGGGGTACATAAATCCATCGACCAGCGGCACTACGAACCTCCTTATCGCACCGAGCCATCCAACCCGTTGTAAAAGACCTTTGAGTTGGTGGCCATGTATGGTTTCAGAACCTGTATGCTGTGAGTCCTCAAGAACTCGTGGATCGGATCCTTGGGATTCTTCAGGTCGACAAGCTGCCGAGCCCCGGTCGGACACGACTCACAGCACGCGGTCGTCAGTCCCTTCGTGATGCGGTGATAACAGAGCGTGCACTTTTCGGCGGTTTGCTTTTCCGGATGAATGAAGCGGCAGCCATAGGGGCACGCCTGCACGCAATAGCGACAGCCAAGGCAGTACGTCGGATCGATCACGACCACGCCGTCGGGACTGATAAACGTCGCGCCTACGGGACAGACCTGGGTGCAGGGTGACTCCGCACAGTGGTTGCACAGCTTGGGGACGAAGAAATTCTTTCCTCCGGTTTGACTGTTGGGCGGAAATCCATTCTTGCCGCCGTCGGGCGAATCCACCTTGGGATTTTCGGAACCCCAGCCCTCCACATGGTACCGTTCCACCCAGGTACGGTAATACCCGTCGGGAACCTCGTTCTCCGTCTGGCAGGCACGGACGCAGTTGCCGCAGCCAATGCACTTGGTAATATCCACCAGCATGCCCCACCAGTGTTCCGTCAACTTGTAGTTGGGCGACTCTTCCGGCGTTCCCGCCAGAATGTGTTTCCACGCGATGGCAGCGGCAGGCAAAAGGATGAGTAGCCGGCGGCGGGTGATGTTCATTTGCTTTTCCCCGAATCGAGCGCCGGACTATGTGGCTGGTGGCACATATCGCAGGCGACTCCGCCCGAATGCTCCGCCGGGACGACCTGCGGAAACTGCTTCGGTTTGGCGATGTTCGCTTCGTGACAACGGGCGCAAAGCACGGCGGCTTGCAGTTTAGCCGGCTTGACCGAGCCAGGGTCTTCCGCATGCTTTGCCAGCGCCCCGTGGCACGCCTCGCAATTGACTCGCGCATGCCTTCCTTTTTGTTTCAGTTCGAACACGTCGGAATGGCACATCTCGCAGGTTTGGTGGCCGGCAAAGACAGCCGGATGCGCGGCGATTTCGGCAATTGCATTGCCCCGGTAATGGCCGTACTGGTAAAAGCTGCGCGGGACGAGGAAGCCTCGCGCCAATAGAAACAGAATTATGCCCACCAGGAAGACCGCCGCAAGCCGCAACAGATGTCGTGCGTCTTTGGGTATTTTCACAGGGGTATTCGCAATGCGCTCCGAGCGACAAACTCTGTAGAATGGGGTTCCAGCAAGCAACGCCGCGAAGGCGCCCAAGCACGAAACCAGCTTCGTTTTCGTTCAATTGCCATCCATGTTCCCCGAGGTGTGCAGGCCGGCTTGCGAATGCAAGCAGAGTATTGCCTCATTTTATCCCTTATCTGGCGAACACGAGGCAGTGACGCGCGTCACATTGCGTACAATGAAAAAACAAATTCCGCCCGCCGGGGCACCCGGCCCGTGAAATTCCACCACCTGGAGACTGATTCGGGCCGCGCAAGCGCGCTCTGACGTGCTTCGTCGGCGCAGAGGTTACTAAAGTGAACACCGGCGGTGACGTTTCTTCTTGTCCGGCGGTCGGCTACTATGAGGTTCGTCGACTTAGGTGAATCTCGCAAATGGCCAAGCATTTCAGATTTAGCAGCGTCTTTATCTTTCTCGTTTGTGCGCTCGCATACTGCCTTCCGGGCTCTCTGCAGGTTGCGGCCCAGACCGCGGATGGCCGCAGCTTGGGCGACATTGCCCGCGCGGTGCGCGCGAAACAGCGAACCGAAGTGCGGGTCACCGCCGAGGACGCGAAAGAGTTCTTCACCTCTCTCGATCAGATTCTGGACTTTGCCAGCAAAGATACGGGGTTCCCGAAGCGCAGCGCGGTCAAACACCAACTGATAGGCAGAGATCGCATCGACGCTTACACCTCACAGGAGCTTTCCAAGCAGGTGGAGGAGGACAGGCTTGGCCGGTCAGAGCTCGTGCTGAAAAAGCTGGGACTGCTTCCCCCGGACTTTGCGCTGAAGACTTTTCTGCTGAAGGCCGTGGGGCAGCAGATGGCTGGGTACTACGACTTGCGCGACAAAACAATGTACCTGCTGAACTGGGTTCCGCTGGAGTTGCAGCGGCCGGTGATGGCGCACGAACTTACTCATGCCCTGCAGGACCAAAACTACGATCTCTCGAGGATTCGTCAATCAGAGGCCTCAGCCTCAGCGAAGGCGAAATCCGTGTCCATGTCAGTGAGCGGCACGGATGAGGATGAGCACGGCATCGCGCAGCGGGCAGTGCTCGAGGGACAGGCAATGGTGGTTTTCATCGACTACCTGCTGCAACCCAGGAACATAACTCTGGCCAATTCGCCGGACGCTCAGGATATTGTCAGCAATAATCTCGACGGCTACGATTTGTCGATCAACCTTCACGATGCACCGCGCGTTCTGAAGGAAAGCACGATGTTTCCTTATAACGAGGGGCTTGCCTTTGAAGTCGAGTTACTTCGCCGCG
This sequence comes from Candidatus Korobacteraceae bacterium, assembly GCA_049519595.1. GTDB lineage: Bacteria > Acidobacteriota > Terriglobia > Terriglobales > Acidobacteriaceae > CAWBRT01. The sequence continues at coordinate 4,692 of JBEKQP010000204.1, forward strand.
GCGGCAAGTCAAAGGCTTTCGCCGGTCCCTTCGCACGCGTGCCGAGCAACACGCACCAGATACTGCATCCCGATGCCTACCTGGCGAAGACGGCTACGCCTGGCGTTAAGATTCCGGATCTCCGACCGATTCTCGCAGGGGGTTTTGAACTTCTTGACTCCGGCATGATCGGGGAATTGGACGCCCGCATTATGGCGCGCGAGTTCGGACGCGAGAACGATCTCTTCACCGTTGCGGCCAACTGGAATGGCGGCGGCTATGTGGCGGTCAAGCGGATCGGCATTCCAGACCAGAAGCTGACAAGTTCTGATGTCTCTTTGCTCTACGTTTCACGCTGGAAGACTCCGAAGGCCGCGAAGCGTTTCGCGGAAATCTACAAAACCGCGCTGATGAGACGGGTGACAGTCTCCCACGAGCAGACGAGTGACAACACTGATTGTGTTCAGAGCGCACCCTGCAAGGGTCCGCTGTGGTCGTCGAAACTGCTCACGAGCGAAGGGACAGACTACATCGAGATCTTGCCGAATAACACGGTAATGATCGCGCAAAGTTTTGACGAAGCGATGACTTCCCGATTGCGAGAGTTGATTTTTAATCCCGCGACCGCGCAACTGAGCACCTCCAACATGCACGAATTGAGCCTCTCGCTTTATGAATCTCCGGCCTTTCTCGGTTTTCAAGAAAAGGTGCTGGGCGATTTAAAAACGAAGCTGTCGCAAACGATCGGCCAGTGGACGAAATCGACTTCAACCTCTCAGGCAAGATAAGAAGACACCAGAAGTACCCATCGCCGACAACTTGACGCGCCTCGGTTCATCCGGCCAGAACCGCGCCAGTCGCGGTTCTCCTCACCCGTCACCCGATGACGTGAGGTTGGTCACTGCACAGCCAATCAAGTTTTGATTACTTAATGCTCACAAAATCGGCGAGCATGGCAAATCCAGTGTCGTAGACCCGGGATGATGAATTTGCTTGTCAGACAGATTGCGGGACCTGCGGAGGACTATGGAAGCGCAGGTTCCACCCCGAAATGCGCAACCACAGTACGGCGCATTTTGGGATCCGACGAGTTGCGCCGGGCATCGCAGTTGATTCGTGGTGAGAGAACGCCGGCTGACGGCGGGTCTCCCAGGTTTTTTGAGGTGCGGTATGAATGTTCTTCTCGCACTCGGCTGCTTGCTCGCAGTTCTCTTGTGTGTGGCAGGCATACTTCTGCGCGACGTGGTTCGTTCCAGGAGTTTGCAGCGGCGAGGCCGCTCTTTGGGGCTTTCCTTTGAACCGGTATGCGAACCAGTGCCGGGACCTCAGCTGAAAGCGACATCGTGCCTCCAGGATGGGTTCTCCACAACTGCCTTCAACGTGTTAACAGGTTGTGCAGGCGACTTCCAGGTTCGCGTCTTCGATCTCCGCGACGAAAGCTTCGAAACTCCGGCTTTGACCACGGTTGCCGCCTTCCGCTCGCAAACTGCCGACTTGCCCTCATTCGAACTTGGACTTAAGGGCTTCTTGGGACGAGTTACCGAAGAGCTTCGAACGCGTCAGGCAGCCGACGGCAAAGAAAAACTTTCGAATCAGTTCTTCATCCGCGGTGCGGCGGACGAAGAGCGTATTCACAATTTTCTGACCCCGCCACGGCTGGAAAAGCTTCGGCTATGTGTGAACCACTATCGGCTGACCTGCAATCCGGAATGGGTTTTTATTTATCGCCCCGGCATAAAGATCAAGCCAAGAAAGGTTTCGTCCTTCCTGGAGGAAACAACAAGAATCGCGGAAGCGTTGCTGACGTGCGCGTCCGATTTGCAGACAAACGCATCTGAAACCGCCGGCGGGCTCGCCATGTCGCGCAGTGCCGGCAGTTGATGGCCCGTACCTCACGTTGAAACGTGAGGTACGTCACTGCGCTGAAATTTCGAGAAGGGCATTATGCGATTGGTCTGATGACCATATCAATACACCAATTGAAAAGCCGTAAAGGGACCGAACCGGACCAGATGTTGACTCATCCAAAAGCCGAATTCGAAGCCATCCACCGGAACAAGCTGTACGAGGAAGTGGCCGACAAACTCCAGCAGTGGATTTTGGACGCCATGAAACCGGGAGATAAGCTTCCGCCGGAGCGTCAGTTGGCGGAAATGTTTGGCGTCGGCCGCAGTTCTGTCCGTGACGCGGTTCGCAGGTTGCAAGCCATGGGCTTGGTCGAGCCACGGCAGGGCCATGGAACCGTAATCTGCGAAGTTTCCGATCATTCGATCATCAGCCCGCTGAGTTCAATACTGATGAGGAAGTGGCAGCTCGTCGCCGAACTGCTCGATGTTCGCAAGATCATTGAGCCAGGAATCGCCGCCCGGGCTGCCGGTAATGCCTCGCCTGAACATATCTCCGCGATGGAGGAGATTATGCAAAGGCAGGCTGGGAAGTTGAGTCGTGGCGAGTCGGCGATCGAAGAAGACTCCGAGTTTCACTATTGCCTTGCTTTGGCCGCCGACAACTCCGTGGTGTTGAGAGTTCTGGATGTCCTGATGGATTTGCTCCAGAAGTCCAGAGAGCAATCCTTGCAACTCAAGGGGCGTCCCGCAAGGTCGCTTGCCGGTCACCGGCGAATCGTTGCCGCCATCAAGCGGAAGGATGCAGCCGGTGCCGAGGCCGCCATGCGACAGCACTTGGAGGAGATTGAAACCATCATTGTAGAAACAAGTGCAACGACTGAAACTGTAAACGACTAAAACCGCAATCAACGAATGGAGGTTGCAAATGGGCCAGCTTTTCGCGGTCGAGATTAGTTACCGAGGAGTCTTCCAGAAGAACCTCGCTAAAAACATATGCCGCGGGATCGTTTTGGCTGCCCACAACGAGGGCAGACCAGGGATCTCGTTCGGACGGTATTCGGACTCTCCCGAGCGTAATGGCATTCCGGCCAAGAGCTTTGCTATCGTGGCCAGCGATGATGAGACGCTCGAAATCGGCATGGCACAGTACATGCCAAAGCAAGTTGATTTGACCGTAGTATTGGACGACACACTGTGCAAGGGGCTGGAGCCTTGGGCTTGGGCCGGATTGGAACCAGTCAATCACACGCTGAAACCCGGCAAGACGTTGATCGTCGTCTCTACCGAACCAGCAGCCACCCTTCTGAAGATGATCCACAAGAAGGATGCGCCCTACAAACTGGGGATTCTTAAGGGCCTCGCCAGCTTCTCCGGCATGTGGAACTACAAGGACGACCACACCGATATGCGGGTGTTGGGCGCGATTGCCAAAGCTTTGCCGGAGATGTTCAAATTCGAGTCGCTCGAAAAGTACATTACGGAAAAGCTGAAGGCCCCAGCCAAGGTGCAGTCGGCCTTGATGGCATACCAGCGCCTCGCGGTCACCGATGTGAAGGCCGGCGAAGGCAACCAGGAAAAGCCGTACAGCTTCGTCCAGCCTGGCGCCTCGCAGATGAGGGAAGGCGTTTCGATCGAGGCAGCACCGCTTGGCGGTCCGTATAACAGCGCCGGCGGGTACAAGTCGGGACGTCCCGACAAGCTGATGAAGTTCAGTTCGCGTACGCTTCGTCCAGTCGTCGATTTCTCGGTCTGCACCAAGTGCACGCTCTGCTGGCTACAGTGCCAGGACGGATCGTTCGACGTCACGCCGGACGGTTACTACGACGCTAACATGAAGTACTGCATGGGTTGCGGCGTTTGCGAAGCCGTGTGCCCGGTGCCGAACTGCATCACCATGGTCAGCGAACTCGCTTTCACCGACAACGCCAACCAGTGGGAGGCGTACACCAAGGACAAGGAAGCATAGCCCAGAGAAGGAGATTAGGTCATGGCAGTGATGGCACAAACGCCTGTCGAGCAGGAATCGGAACTGCTAATCACAGGGTCGGAGGCGATGGCAATCGCCTGCAAGCTGGCCGATGTCGATGTGGTGACTGCATTCCCGATTCGTCCCTACGACACCGTAATGCAATTTATGTCTCAGCTCATCGCCGACGGAAAAATGGATTGCGAATTCATCCCCGCCGACGGCGAGCACTCTCAGTTCGAAATCGTCAAACACGCCTCCACTTGCGGTGCCCGCGTTTTTGTGGG
>JBEKQP010000205.1:0-8465 GCA_049519595.1 Candidatus Korobacteraceae bacterium
CAAGCGAATCTCTGCCAGCCAAGATCCGTCAACCTCTGCCGGAGGCTCGGTGACTTTGCCCAGCGCGAACTGCTCAGCCTCATTTTGTCTAGCCTGCGCAATGGAAGAGCTTTAGTATGCAATGCAAATGCATCGCGGTAACTCGCTGCAAGTGCTTCCTCGCATCACAAGCAAGAGCAAACAGCTCGTCCATAAAGTTCCGCCAAGAAGCAAAGCGGCTTCTGCGACCCATGTTAGCTGAAAGTAAATACTTCCGAGCCGGCTTCATTTTCCCCACTTAAATATGGGGAAAAACAGTGAAACACACCAAATGCAAGGCTAAACGGCGCACTTGTTCAGGCATTCCCTAAGTCCTTTCTGAGAGGGAAATAAGTCATTTTTGTGGTTGACCGAAGGCACTCTGTTTCGTAAGCTGTGATCTTAGTCAGCAACCACTTGCTTCATTCTCGGTAAGCAGCCCTCAGAAGGTCAGGGTCTCTGCTACCGGAAAGCAGTGCCTAGGACGATTGAGCTTGAAAGCGAGTCAGGCTCACGCTTGCGTCAAGGCCCTAAGCTCGTAGCTCGCAAAGTTGTTCCAAGCGGATGTGGAAAACCCTTTCTGTGGAAGGAATGGCGAAGCCTTGTCTCAAGTATTAAGCTGCGACACCAACTTGCAAGCGCCGGTCTCGCCGCAAGATCAAAATGTGGACCGTAACTGGTACGCGGCTTACACCAGCCCATGCCACGAGAAACAAGTGGCCGAACATCTGGCAATCCGTGAGATCGAGCATTATCTGCCGCTTTACCAGCTGAGCCGACGCTGGAAGGATGGCCGCAGGGTAGCGTTACAGGCGCCATTGTTCCCTAGCTACATTTTTGTGCACGCGGCGCGCCAGGATCGCGGGAAAATCCTGGGTGTTCCCGGAATCTTGTTGATTGTGGGCACAAGTCGGGGAGCAAGCCCGTTACCTGCAGCGGAGATCGAATCTCTGCGTGACGGCTTGCACCTACACAATGCCGAGCCGTATCCTTTCCTAACAGTAGGTGAAAGAGCCAGAATCCGCAGCGGTTCTCTGGCGGGCATGGAAGGAATTGTTTTGCGTAACAAGAATAGTACGCGCATCGTACTTACGCTCGAGCTGATCATGCAGAGTATGGCCGTCGAGGTCGATGTTGCCGATCTCGAGCCTCTCCGGCCAACCGTTTCTACGTACCTTAGCTGAACCCATCCTGTCCTCTGGAACCCCAATGTCTATTCGAGAAACGGCCGTCGCCGACACTCGGCGGCGGATTATCAATTCAGCGGCCACCCTGTTTTCCCAAGGCGGATACAACGGCGCCAGCACGCGCGACATTGCGCAGGGTGCAAACATCAACGAAGCCACCATCTTCCGTTATTACCCTCACAAGCGCGACCTTTACATGGCCGTATTGGAGTTTCAACTGCAGAAGGTGAGGCTGCGAGGGGATTTGCTGGCGGGAGTGGCCGATGCGCCCAATGCACTTGCTGCGCTGGCGAATACTTATACACTGATCTCATCCGCGCTGGCGGAAGATCGGGGCCTCCTTCGACTACTGCAGTTTAGCTCGCTGGAATTGGGAAAAGATATAGATCCTCTTCTGCGTAAGCATCTCCGTGAACTGGTCGAAGTGGTTGCTGGATACCTGCAACCCTGGATTGACAACGGCCAGCTGCAATGCACCAACGCGAAGGTTCTCGTGCTGACGTTCGTCGCCATCGTGTTGAACTACAACTCGGTCTTTAAGGTGTTCTCGGAAGTTATGCCTGGACTCGATACAACTCTCGACGTACACACAGATATATGCCGCATCCTGGAGTTGCATTCTCACGCTGCTACCACATCGGCAGGGTAATTCGATAACTTGATTCTCCTGTGCAATAAGACACGTAATAGTGGTTCTTCTCTCGAATCAATATGACTAAGTATCTTGTAACTGGCGCAGCTGGGTTTATCGGTCGTTCAATAGCGGCAGAGCTGCTCGAACGAGGCAACAGCGTGCGCGGAATCGACAACTTTTCTACCGGCAAGCGAGAAAACCTCGTCGGCCTTGAGCGGATGGAATTCATCGAGGCCGATCTCAACGACCCGAATGCTTGCAAGGCGGCATGCCGCGACATTGAAATCGTATTTCACGAAGCTGCTCTTGCTTCCGTGCCTCGTTCAGTGCTCGACCCGGTCGCGACGAATAGTGCCAACGTTTCCGGCACGCTGCAATTGCTGATCGCCGCTCGCGATGCCAAGGTTCGCCGCGTAATCTATGCGGGTTCGTCCTCCGCATATGGCGATACGCCAACGCTGCCAAAGCACGAGGAGATGCTGCCCAACCCGATCTCGCCCTATGCGGTTTCGAAGCTTACAGGCGAGTACTACATGAGGTGCTTTTACAAAGTTTATGGCTTGGAAACCGTGACGCTCCGCTACTTCAATGTCTTCGGGCCGCACCAGGACCCGAGTTCGCAGTACAGCGGAGTTCTCGCCAAGTTCACGATGCGAATGCTTCGCGGGGAATTGCCAACAATTTATGGGGACGGCGAGCAGAGCCGTGATTTTACCTTTATCCGAAACGTAGTGCGGGGCAACCTTCTGGCCGCGGAAGCGTCGGCCAATGCTGTTGCCGGTATGGTGTTCAATCTAGCGACCGGGTCGAGGATCACGCTTAACGAGACCGTAAAGGTGCTCCGTGAGTTGACCGGTTACCAGGGCGAAGTGAATCGTGGGCCGGAGCGAACCGGCGATATCAAGCATTCGCTAGCCGATATCAGTTTGGCGCAAAAGCAGCTAGGGTACGTGCCGCAGGTTGACTTTAAAGAAGGGTTGCACCGTACTGTCCAGTGGTACAAGACCACCAGGAATCTGGAACTCGCTTCGAGCAGATCGCCTCAAGGTGAAGCAGTCGCATTCCATCGGCAATCAGAATGAGCCCTAGGCAGCGGAGCCGGATTGGATTGCAGCGAGCCTCGAAAGCGCAGGCGGATACTGCTGGGCCGCGGAGCGCTCATACCAGTCGCGTGCCTCTGAGGGATTGCCGAGACCTTCGAACGCCGTTGCGACGACATATTGTGCCGGGGCGGAACCGGCAAGAGCCTCAGAAGCGATTGCCCGCCAGTCTTCAATTGCGAAAGCAGGAGTCTTGCCTGCCAGAAACTGAAGGGCATCTAAGATTAACTCCTGATGCGACATAGGGTCCCCCACTTAGATTGTTTAGTTTTTAACACGAAAAATTGTGGATTGCAATAAAAATTAGGAACCCGTCTCGCTCATGCGCTGCGACCCGCGGATGCCCCTTCAGCACGGCGCGGAGGGTGTCTTTAATGTCAACGCATCCTTCGAAATTATTATCCAATTGTGAACACCTCAAGACACATCATTTCGCGATCTGTGACTCGGGAGGCGACCTTGGCTGAAGCTGAAGCCATTCGAATAGCTCTACCCTATGGGAAGGGAATCGTGATTGGCCGGATTCCAGGGTGGTTTTTCAGTCGGCCTGTACAGCTTATCCTCGACGGGGCTGCGGCTGCGCTGGCGGTGTTGTCGGCATATATGTTGCGGTTTGATGGCAATCTTAGCGGCGCCGCGGATTCTCACATGCTGATCTGGGTTCTATTGCTGCCAATGCTTCGGCCGATGGCGTTTCTCGTTGGCGGTGGATACGACACCACGTGGCGATTCTTTCAACTGCGCGACGCGGTGCGGCTGGTGTTGCTAGCACTCCCGGTAAGCCTTGTCGTCGCTGCGGCAAGATGGCTTGCGCCTCGACCGCTCGGAATGCCGTATAGCGTTGTCATTCTGGAATTTGGTACGTACGTCGCGTTCGCCTCGGGATTGCGCGTGACAAGGCGGCTTACCTATCAGGCACATCAGCCGGCGGCGCGCACGGTGAACACTCTGCTCGTTGGCGATGATTCCGCTCTGGCAAGCGCCATACGGCACGTTGAGTTGTTTGGCGACGTAAAACTTGTAGGCCTCGTAACGGAAGACGAGGCGCTCCACGGACTGCGGGTAGGCGGCGTTCCCGTGCTCGGTGCATCCAAGGCTCTACCCCGCTTGTTGGCAAGTCTTGGGGTCGAGTTGGTCATTGTTTTGGGTGCTGAGCCGTCATCCATTGGAGAGATTGTGGCAAAGGCAACGGAGTTCGGGGTGCAGGTCCGCATCTTGCCGACGGCACGCGACTTAATTGACGGCAATATTCGCGTGAGCCGGACGATTGGGGTTGATCATATTTCACATAAGAAATATGCCAAAGAGCCCGCGGCACACCCGTCCGTGGTCAATTGCCTGCGCCAGCGCACGGTATTGATTACTGGTGCAGGCGGTTCCATCGGTTCTGAAATCGCCCGCCAAATCGCAAAGCTGCCGATTTCGAAGCTCGTAATCCTCGATCAAGATGAGAACTCCATCTTCGAGCTGACGAGGCAGCTCCGCGACATGGGGAAAGAACTCGTGCCATTTGTCGGCGACATCCGGGACGAAGCCACGTTACGGCTGGCATTCTCGGAACACCGTCCCGAGGTGGTGTTGCACGCGGCGGCATACAAGCATGTGCCGGTGATGGAAAACAACTGCTGCGAAGCAATATTGAACAACGTTGTTGGAACACGCAACGTGGTAGACGCTGCCATCAAGTTCGGCTGCGAGCGCTTTGTCATGATTTCCACGGATAAGGCAGTGCGACCTTCCAGCGTGATGGGCGCGACGAAACGGGTAGCGGAGTTCGTAGTCCAGCAGTACGCGGCCGAAAACTTGCACTCCGACACCAGTTTTGCCTGTGTCCGGTTCGGTAACGTGCTTGGTAGCAGAGGCAGCGTAGTGCCAATCTTCCTCAAGCAGATCGCGGCTGGGGGACCGGTCACCATCACGCATGAAGAAATGACGCGTTATTTCATGACGATTCCGCAGGCTGTGCGGTTGGTGTTGCAAGCAGCAAGTCTGGCCTCGTGCGGAGACGTATACATGCTGGATATGGGAGACCCGGTCAAGATCATCGATTTTGCCAAAGAGCTAATCCAACTCTCGGGGTTGCGTCCTGGTAAGGACATTGAAATCAAAGTAACCGGCATCCGGCCTGGAGAGAAACTGCATGAGCAGCTCTGGCTAGAGGATGCCAAAGTGACGGCGACCGAGTTTCCCTACGTGCTCCGTGTGATGGCGCAACCGGTGCCAGCCAATTTCCGGCGCGAACTCGAACACCTTGAGCACTTGGCAATAGCGCGGAGCAGCAACAAGGCTATCCGGGAGTGTTTGCACGAGATGCCGATCAACTATCGCACGGAAGCGGCACTATCTGCCGTAGCCTCGGATTGATCGACCCTGTGCCCAAATAGAGAAATCTCCGCGAATGCGAGCGAGCAAACTGGCGGTAACCAGAACCAGTCTTTAGTCCGACAATTTGAAGCGGAAAAATGCAAAGAAATCGACTCAACACTCAAGTGGAGTTCTAAATCTGTGACGGAAATCAAGAAAGACGCAGTCCTTCGACAGACGACGCTGCCCAGGGATGAGCAATGGGCGAGCGGTGGTCCCCTTGTGCCAATGGAACGCGAGCTTACCCTTGCCGATATTTGGCTTGTGATCTGGAAACGCAAGCTCGTTATTACGCTCGTCGCGGCGAGCACGTTCTTGCTCGGAGCGTTGTACACATACTTGAAGAAGCCGGTCTACGAGAGCACGGCCCAGATCCAGATTGATCCCAGCCAACAGGGGAGCCTTGGCCTGGACGATATCGTCTCCAAAGCGCTCTCTCCCAGCGATTTCGACAGCCGCCTGCAGACACAGGTTAGGATCTTGCAAAGCGATACTGTTTCCATGCAGGTGATAAAAGATCTCGATCTAGCCCACAAGGAGGCTTTTGCGGGGAAAAAACGCGCTGCAAGCATCCTGGTTTCGGACCCGCTCAAGATGAATCCTGATGATCGGGATGCCCTGCTCGAGAATTTCAAGAAAAGTGAAATCGTCGAGGTTCTCCCGAAAACGCAGATGATCGGAATCCGTTTTCGCAGCACCGACCGGGAGTTGGCTACCCAAACCGTGAATGCTGTCCTAGGTGCATACGTGCTGCGCAACTTCGAATCGCGCTACCAGGGAACCAAGCAGGTGTCAGAGTGGCTCTCGCAACAAATGCAAGACATAAAGGCCGATGCGTCGAAGGCGCAGCAGATGCTGGCTGAATTCCAAAAACAAAACAATATTTTGGGTACCGACGAGAAGAACAACATCATCACTGACCGACTAAGCGCATTGAATCAGCAGTTGATGGAAGCCGAAGCGGACCGCATAGCGAAAGAGGCCCGTTACCGCATGGCTAGCACCGGCAACCCGGAATTGGTGGCCGCCGTAGTACCCAGTACAACCTTACAGGTTCTTCGGACACAAGAGGCGGACCTTAAAGCCCAGTACGCACAGCTCGATGCCAAGTATGGGAGCGGCTACCCGAAAATGCGCGAACTGCAGGCGCAACTAAACCGGTTGTCCAAGGCCATTACCGAGGAAATTGGCAACGTCGACCAGCGATTGCACGACGAGTTTCTGACGGCCGGCAAAAGCGAAGATATGCTCCGTAAGCGCTTCGACGCGCAGAAACAAGAGGCTTTCAAGCTAAATGAAAGCGCCGTCCGGTATGCCACGCTACGGCATGAGGTCGAGTCCAGCCAGGCGCTTTATGACACCCTGCAATTGAAATTAAAGGAGGCCGGGGTTACCGCTGGACTTGCCTCGGCGGATATCAACATCGTCGATCGAGGGAAAGTTCCGGCGCGTCCGGTTCTGCCGAGGAAAGCGCTCAATTTGGCGCTGAGCCTTTTCGGAGGGCTCCTTGGTGGGTTCATTCTGGCATTTGTGATGGAGTCCCTAGACGACACCTTACAGACGTCGGAAGACGTAGAGGCATTCTCTTCTCTGCCCGTGCTGGCCGTAGTGCCCCAGCTCGCAACTTCCCTCAAAGGCTCGAAAGATACAGCGCCGCAGTTACCTGGGGCCGGATTGGGGTTGATGCTTATGAAGCACCCCAAATCCCAATTTGCGGATGCCTGCCGTGCCGCCTGCTCCTCTTTGTTACTATCCTCGGTGGACTACCGTCCACGATTACTGACAGTTACCAGCGCCATGCCCGGCGAAGGAAAATCTGTGATCAGTTGTAATCTTGCCATCTCCCTGGCGCAGCGCGGCGGCCGGGTCTTGCTGGTAGATGCAGACTTGCGACGTTCCTCTCTGCACAAACAACTGGATCTCGATACAACTGTTGGCCTCAGTTCCGTTCTGATTGGCGCCCACGAATCCGACGCGGTGCAGAAGCCGCTGACTGACATGCCCAACCTATACGTGCTTCCTGCCGGCCCCCGGCCCCCATCCCCGGTCGAAATGCTTGCTTCGGACAAGATGGGACAGATGCTGAAGCGGTGGGCGACCGAGTACGATTACGTCGTTCTTGATACGGCGCCGCTTCTGCCCGTCATCGACACTCTGCCACTGGCCGTGGCGTCAGATGCGGTGATCCTGGTAGTGCGCTCCGGTTGGTCGCGCAAGAAGGCGCTTACCCGCATGCGCGATCATCTCCATCGGGCCAACGCGCACATTGTCGGGGTGATCGTTAATGGGATTGATCTCAAACTCGAGCACTATTACTCGGATTCCTCCCGCTACGGCTACGGCTACCGCTCCAATTACCGCAGTTACTATCAGGAAAACGATGCGACTAACTAAACACCACCCGTTTTTCTCGGCGCTCCTTGTGCTAATTACCGCCGGTCTATTGACTTCCGGTCAGGCGATAGCGCAGCAGACACAAACCAACTCCGCGCCGCGTTTGCCACTGGTTGCCTCGGCATTGCGCATCTCCGCCGGTGATCTGCTCGACCTGCAGGTCTTCGATACCCCCGAACTTTCCGCGAAGCTACGCGTTAGCGACAAGGGCGAGGTCGTTGTGCCGGTAGTAGGAAGCGTACGAGTGGACGGCCTCACGGCCGACGAGGCGGGGACTCGCGTTGAACAGAGCCTGAGACAGGCCCAGGTCCTTAAAGACCCCCATGTCTCGGTATTTGTGGTGGAATATGCCACCCAAGGGGTTTCCGTGCTGGGTGAGGTCAAGAACCCTGGCGTCTATCCCGTCCTGGGCAGGCACGGCTTGCTGGACGTCATCTCCGCTGCCGGTGGTGTTACCGCAACGGCAGGCAAGGCCGTTAGCGTAACGCACAAAGGCGATCCCCAGCAACCGGTCGTGGTGCAACTCGGCAACGGATTGGATGTAACGGCACAGGCTAATGTCGGCATCCTCCCGGGCGATATCATCGTGGTCTCCCGCTCCGGCATCGTCTATGTGGTGGGAGACTTACTCAAACCGGGTGGGTTCCTCATCGAAAACAACGATCGCCTCACGGTACTCCAAGCCCTCGCTCTGGCCCAGGGAACAAACAAGACGGCAGCCCTGAACCGTAGCAAATTGATCCGCAAGAGCCCCGATGGTCGGCAGGA
>JBEKQP010000206.1:0-8463 GCA_049519595.1 Candidatus Korobacteraceae bacterium
CCTTGCGCAGAAGGTTGAAACGATCAAGACCAAAGCACATGAAAAGTTGAAGATTGGCACGAAGAAAAGTGACGTGGTTCAGTTTTACAAAGAGAATGGGATCGACGTCTCCATTGACGAACCCGGCGCCTTGGACGGACACATCGAGGTTCCCGGACTTTCTGCGTGCCGGACGTTTGCCTGCGGCTCAGATGACGCCACCATAAGAGTATACGTTAAACTCGACCCTGCTGGAGCTGTTCTTTCAGAGCCTAAGGTCTACAGCGGCTATCGCAACTGCCTGTAACAGCGCCAGCGAAACACGTCTAATTGTTGTAACATCGCCATTACACTAACGATTGCACATCATGGAACGGCACTTCATCCCGGCAGACCTGACGATAGCGGAACTCAAGAAGCAGGTTGACGATTGTGAGCAGCAGGCGTCAAAGGAACCGGAGCCGCTGGCGTCAGAGTTACGGGAAAAGGCAAAGCTTCTCCGGGGGTGGATTGGAGAATTGCGTTCGGGCAAGTGGACAGCCTTCGGCCCTCCTGCCCGATGATTGTTGCAAAATCCCCTTATCGCCAGTTTGAATAGAAGCACGGGACCGCTCCGGCGTTCGAGGTTCGCAAAGGCAAAGGGCCGCTTGCGCGGCCCTTTCAGTTGGTTTTCCGCGGCTGGTTGACTGCGGAAGACCGGGTTCAAATCATCGCTAGTTCACGGTGACATTCAGGGAAGTGGAGTGCTGGATGGCGCCTGCCGAGGCATTCACCGTGACGGTATAACTGCTGGCGCCCGCCGCAGGAGTGCTTTGCGTGGCAGTGGTGGCCGCGCTGGACTTGCTGGAACCGCCGCCGCAGCCGATGCTCACCGCACCGAGCGCAAGTACGAGCAACAGCACTACCCAGAAGGCTAACTTCTTTTTGCGTCCGCCGACGGCCAGTGATCCGGCTGCGAGGGCGAAGAACGGCAGGGTGAACGCCAACAGCGGCCTGGTTTGATGCGTTGGCGCGGACGACGAAGCGGCAGCCGTCGGTATGTTGATCGTCATGGTGACGCTGGCCATTCCACCGGACGGAGTTACAGTCGTGGGTGAAAACGAGCAGGTGGCGCCGGCCGGTAAGCCGGAGCAGCTCAGGCTCACCGCGCTGTTGAATCCGTTCTCCGGGGTTATGCCGATTGAGGAACTGCCAGAGCCGGATGAGCTGAGAGTGACGTCTTGTGTGGCGGTCAGCGTAAAGTCGGGCGAACCGTTAGCAGGGGTGGTGCCGCTGCTTGCGCTGGCTACAAAGAAGTCGGACATATCGGCAGCCGTGGGAATCAAGCTGGGGGATGCCGGCAGGCTGAGGCCGAGCGCTTCGAAGATGGTGCGTCCCAGGTTCTGCTGCTGATAGAGGACGGTGGATTGGTATCCGGGTTTTACGTTCGGCCCGACGAGCACGACGGCGATACGGCCACCGCCGCAGTTTACCTTCCCGTTGCCGCAGCCGGTGTCGCTGTCTGCCGCTTCGTCAAAGGCGATGATGAGCAATCCATCGCCACCCGGCTGAAAGGCTGGGCTGGCGAGCAGCGGCGCGAGATTGGTTTGCAGGAATGCGTCTGCCTGTGCCGGGGTGCCGTCATGCGCGTCGTGCAAACCATCGGGGACGATGTAAGTCAAATTGGGCAAGTTGTTGGCAGCCAAGTCGATAGCGAACTGCGTGAAAGGCACGAGATTGGCCTTTTCGTTGGTGCTGTTCACCACGTCGGAGAAGTAGGCAAACGGGTTGTGGCGGATGTAGTAGGTTCCCGTGCATGTGTTGCAGCTGCCGGAACCGGCAACGTCGCCGCCGGTGTACCCAACCGAAGGAAGCGACTGCGCATAAGATTTCCAGGTTTTGCCGGCGGTCATCATGTGGCGGACGATATTGTCCACGCTGGCCGGCAACGGCCCGTTGTATGAGTCCAGATCATTGTCAATACTGTCCATGTTCACGCCGGTGCTGATCATGAAGTAATTATTGATAGAGGGATGGAAATTGGCATAGTAGTTGACCGCCAAGCCATACTGCGTCGCCAGGCTGTTCAGGTAGTGCCAAGCCGAGCCACTGCCGATTACGCTGCTGGCACTCTCGTTCTCTTCCATGACCCAAACCACATGATTGCTTGCCGGGACCTGCGCGAAAGTTGCGGTCACCAACAACAGCACAGCGGCTGCCAGCATCGCAAAGGTCGTTAATTTTTTCACTGCCACATCTCCGGGAGTGGAAACTCCATGTCCGGAGAGTACGGGCGGCGGGCGGACGAGAAAATGAGGCGCTATTAGTATTCGTGCGGTTGAAGATACCTAGTTTCTCAGCTTCGAAGGACCTAGTTAGCTGCTAAGGTTGCCGCTGTTGAGTGCGAAGCCGATGACTCCAGGCAGTTTGCCGGCAAGCAGAGTTTCCGCCTTGAAAATAAACGGCCAGAGATGATGCTGGTGGGAGAACCGGCGGGCAGAGTTGCGCAATGCGCGACTAAGGTGCTGGGTGAAATCAAGGCTTCGCCACTTCTTATATACGGCTGCACATGGGCGCAATCCAATAGGCTTTTTTGCTGAGGCGTAGAATGCGTGCAAATCTGGGCGATCGGAAGCAATTTCGAGCGTACAAAACTACCCTCTCAAGCCGACAGAAGGCTTGAATAGGCCACCAGCCATGGGCAAAAAGCCCCGCCCAAGCTTCGACTGAGAGTTCGGCTACCTCGCCGGACACACCTTCCCCGAATCCGGTCTAGAATAGGGCACACGCAGCTGCAAGCGCCCTTTTCGGTTGACATCAATTGCGGCCTTTAGGATATTCTTGTCGGTTCCAAAGAACGCACATACCGCTCATTTCCCAAGGGTTCGGCCGGCCCGCGGCTTGTGAAGGGAAATAGTGTCTATTGGCACGCCTGTACGCCGGGTAGGGAAACACTGCAATCAAAGCCTGACGGCATATTCATAACATTATCGTGAAGTCGATACCAGGAGATCCGATGAATCCAGTGACACAGCCAGCAACTGTTTACAAAGAAATCTTGTACGAAGTGACGAACGGCGTGGCGTGGGTGACGATCAATCGTCCGGAAGTGTTGAACGCGTTTCGCGAGCAAACACTTGACGAGCTGACCGACGCGCTACGTTCAACCCGCAACGATCCCTCGATTGCGTGCGCAGTGGTGGGGGGAGCCGGCAGAGCATTTTCGGCAGGCGGCGATTTTTATGCAATGATGCGCCTGAACCGCGCGAACTCAAGCCATTGGAACGACCGCATGCTGGGCCTGGCGATGACGATTCGCGGCCTGGCCATCCCGGTGATAGCGATGGTTCAGGGGGCTTGCATGGGCGGCGGCCATGAGCTGGCGCTGTGGTGCGATCTGGTGATCGCGTCCGATGATGCGGTGTTTGGTCAGACGGGCGCAACGGTGGGAGCATGCCCGACGGTCGGAGCTACGCAGTATTTGCCGCGAATCCTTGGCGAGCGGGTAGCGAAGGAGATGATCTTCCTGGCGCGGAAATTCAGCGCGGAAGAGGCTGTACGCATTGGGCTGATCAACAAGGTGGTTCCCAAAGCGGAGCTGCGCAATGCGACGGAAGAATGGTGTGAACGTATAAAGTCCCACTCTCCACAGACGCTACGCGCGACCAAGAAGGCGCTCAACTTCGAATCCGATGAGCTTTATGCAGCATGGCAGCATGGGATGGAGTTGCTGGCCGAGATCTGGGGCAGCGAGGAATCAATTGAGGGCATGAAGGCGTTCCTCGAAAAACGAAAGCCGGACTTCAACCAGTTCCGCATGCGGAACAAGAAATTGGTTGAGGAATATCTTGCGGGATTGGCGGCGGACGAGAACCAGGCGAGGAAAAAGTGATGGATGTCTCGGGCAATGGCAGTAAAGGCGCGCTGGCGAAGCTGCGAGTGCTCGATCTTACGCGAGTGCTCGCCGGCCCGCTGTGTGCCATGATTCTGGGCGATATGGGAGCCGACGTGCTAAAGGTGGAACAGCCGGGCCGCGGCGACGATACGCGTAGTTGGGGACCTCCCTTCCAGGGTACGGAAGCGGCTTACTACTTGGGCGTGAACCGCAACAAGCGCGGCATTACCTTGAATCTGAAGGAGCCGCGCGGGCAGGAAATCCTGCGCGAACTGATCAAGAAGTCCGACGTCGTGATCGAAAACTTCAAATTTGGCACGATGGATGAATGGGGCTGCGGGCGCGAATTCATGGAGAAGGAAGCGCCGCAAGTGATTCATTGCACCATTTCCGGCTACGGCTCGCGCGGACCCAAGGGGGCGCAGCCCGGGTACGACTTCCTGCTACAGGCCGAAACCGGGATGATGAGCATTTCGGGCGAGAAAGACGGCGACCCCATGAAGATGGGCGTCGCGATCGTCGATCTGAGCACGGGGCTTTACGCCGCGATTGCTATTCTTGGGGCGCTTAACGCCCGCAACAACGGACACCCTGGGCAACATGTGGAGGTTTCGCTCTATTCGACAGGGCTCTCGCTGCTGGCTAACGTAGCCTCGAACACCCTGATTTCCGGCAAGCCGGCAGGCCGCTATGGGAACGGACATCCCAACATCGTGCCGTACCGCTCGTTCCGTTGCCGCGACGCCGATATCGCGCTCGCGGTTGGCAACGACGGCCAGTTTGTGCAGTTTGCGGCCGTCGCCGGCCATCCCGAGTGGGCAACGGACTCACGCTTCGTGCGCAACCGGGACCGGGTGGTAAACCGCACGATTATCGAGAAACTTGTTGAAGAGACGTTGATTTGCCGAACGGCAGACGAATGGATCGAAGCTTTGCTGGCGGTGGGCGTGCCGTGCGGCCGAATCAATAGCGTACAGCAGGCGCTAGCCGCTCCCCAAACAGCAGCGACGGAGATGGTCATCGAGATGGAACACCCGACGATCGGCATGTTCCGCACGCTCGGCTTTCCAATTGCATTTTCGGGGACGCCACAAGCGGTGCGGTGTCCGCCGCCGTTGCTCGGCGAATCGACGGACGCGGTGCTAAAAGAGGTACTCGGATTCAGCGAAGGTGAGATCGAGAGCTTACGCTCCGCCAAAATAGTATGAGAGGGCTGTGTGTCGGCACGGAGGTCTTCTGACGCAGGAACGGACAAACCACTGCCCCAGGTTAGCACCGAACAACACGGCGCGGAACCTGGGGCACCCAGCAAAGATCGTGTGACGCCTCACTACAGGCAAAGGCGCCTGCTCTCAAGGAGTCATTAGTTATGGAACACGCAAGCGCAAGCAGCACCGATGTTGGTACCGCTGCTTCAAGGGGTGTGCAAGGCCAGAAACGGACTAGCTATCGTTGGGCAGTTCTGTTCATGATTGCCATGATGGCGCTGATCACGTTTATGGATCGGACCAATATCTCGATAGCGGCGCCTCGGATGTCCAAGGATTTTGGCCTGAGCAAGACTCAAATGGGTTTCGTTTTCAGTGCGTTTGCCTGGGCCTATGCGCTCGGGCAACTGCCTGGGGGATGGATCACCGACAAACTGGGCTCACGAAAAGTATTGACGCTGGTGGTGCTGTTCTGGTCGATGATGACCATGGCAACTGCCCATGCGCTCGGGTTTATCTCGCTGGTTGTAATTCGCTTCATCTTCGGTTTGGGTGAAGCTGCTTCGTGGCCAGCCGGAACGCAGGCGATGCAATACTGGTATCCAAAGTCAGAGCGTGGCCTGGTCAACGGGGTTACGCACAGCTGCGGCCAGTTTGCAACGTCCATTGTGCCGCTGCTTGGCGTGGCGATTATGACAGCCTGGGGATGGCGGTCGATCTTCCACATCTTCGGCACGATTGGCATTGTGTGGGCGATTGGCTGGTGGATGATGTATCGCGAGCGGCCTGAGCAACACAAGAGAGTCAACGCAGCCGAGGCGGCATATATCCGGGATGGAGCGGCGATTGGCGGCCCGGTCAAGAAGAAGGTGGACATTCCGTGGAAGCTGATTTTGACTTGTCCGGCCACATGGATTCTGGGATTTGCCTGGAGTGCGTACACCTACACCGCTTATTTCTTCTGGTATTGGCTGCCGACCTACCTGTTGGAATTTCGGCACATCTCGCTGAAGAACATGGGCTACCTGGCTCCACTACCGCTGTTTGCGGGCGCGGTTGGCGTGGTCGCGGGCGGCATCATAACCGACTACGCCTATAAAAAGACGGGAAACCTCAAATGGTCCCGGCGCGGCATCTGTATCGTCGCCATGGTAGGCTCAGCGCTGTTTGCCATACCCGCAGGCACCATGAGTAAGGCCGTGCCGGTGGTGATTTGCCTGATCCTGTGTAATTTCTTTGTTTCACTGTGCTCGGCGGCGACGTGGGCTGTCTCGATCGATATAGCCGGAGGATATGCCGGGTCGGTGTCGGCCATCATGAATATGATTGCCCAGCTAGTCGGCTCGCTGTCGGCGATTGTCTTTGGAGTACTGGTGCAGAGAGGTTACTGGGTGGCGCCGTTCTACCTCACCTCGGCAGTGACGATTACTTCAGCACTGCTGTGGGCATTTGCGATTAATCCTGAACGCTCGGTGCTGGAGAGGTCTTGAGGCGTAATTCGGCAGGGTTGTTCCGATGGAAGCATGCCGAACCCACATTAGCGGACTGCCGGCAGATGTGGTCCGCCATTGGATTCGCTGGAGGAAATTGTGAGTGAGATCGCCGCACCCGTCCACACGAACGCAGTGACCAAGCCAACGAAGATGCGTTGGTGGATCCTGTTTTTGATGAGCTTGATGTATCTGATCTGCTACATGGACCGCGGCAATATCTCGATCGCCGCGCCAGAGATCGCAAAAGAATTTCACTTAAGCAAGACTCAGATGGGGGTGATCTTAGCTTGCTTCACGTGGGCCTATGCGGCGGGGCAGGTACCGGTGGGTTGGCTTGGAGATCGCTTTGGGCCGAAGAAGGTGCTTACCCTGATCGGACATGCGATTGGCCTCGCGCCGATTCTCCAGGGCCTGACCGTGGGGATGAGCTCCATGATGGGTGCGCGTGTGTTTCTTGGAGCGGCCGAAGCAGGCGCATTTCCGGTGGCCAGCCGAGGCATGCAGACGTGGTTTGCCAAATCGGAGCGGGGCCGCATTCAGGGCATCACGCACCTTTTCAGCCGGATGGCCGTTGCCATTACGCCGGCAATTGCAGTGGCGATCATGCTCGCCTATGGCTGGCGCGCCATTTTTTATGTGTTCGGGTCATTCGGAATTATCTGGGCGATTGCGTTTAATTTCTTCTACCGTGATAACCCCGAAGAACACAAAGGTGTGAATCAAGCTGAGTTGGCGCACATACGAGGGCTGAATCCGGACGGCACCATTAAGTCCTTCGATTTGAAGGCACGACCGAAGACTCCATGGCGACGGATTCTGGGCTCCGCCAATATGTGGTTTATCGCGGTGGGCTGGGGCTGCTTCTTTTTTGGCAGCAATTTTTATCTCACTTGGTATCCCACCTACCTACGCGAACATCGCCATATGTCGCTGAAGGCGCTTGGTGTGCTGGGCGCACTGCCGCTCATCGCGGGAATGCTCGGAGATGTCGTGGGGGGCGGCGTAAGTGACGCGATCGTGAAGAAAACCGGCAGCGCAAAGCTTGGACGGCGCATCGTTTGCGTGCCAGGTTTTCTGCTGGCAGGTCTTTTCGTCATACCGGCAGCGACGACGACCAGCCCGATGGTGTCCCTGCTATGTTTGACGGCATCGTTTTTCTTTCTGGAAGTGGTGCTTGGACCTTCCTGGGCGGTTTGCATGGATGTGGGTGGACAATTCAGCGGCACCGCTACCGGAATCATGAACATGGTGGGCGCGCTGGCAGCTTCGCTGACGGCGGTTATTTATGGGGCGCTTTTTGACAGAGGCATGTGGATTGCCCCATTCTTCGTTACCGCCGGGGTGATGGTCGCGGGGGCGCTTATCTGGATATTCTTGATTGATCCGGAAAAGTCCGTGGTGGACGCTCCGGCGCGGTAGGATGAACCGAGCGATGCTCGACCGCACATGCGGCTGCGGGTGAACGTGGGCTAGCCTGCAAAATTAAAGTCCCACATCTGCTAACTGCGGCGGATGTGTGGCACCGCCGCACCCTGCGGCCGCCTGCAACACGGAATGCGACCACTTGAGGCAGCTCACCATCTAATATAGTTACATCAAGGTGCGGAGCTGGAGCGCGGGCTGACACGGGCGCTCACCATCTTAAGATATAGAGTCGCATGGCCCATCATCACCAATCGCAAGGCAGTCACGAAGAAGAGGTACTTGGCAAGGCTTACGACGCCCGGCTGATGCGGCGACTGCTGACTTATCTGAAGCCCTATCGTCTCCAGGTGGTGATCGCGCTGGTGGCGATCGTGCTCAAGGCCGGAGCCGACGTGATCGGTCCCTATCTGACCAAAGTTGCCATCGACAAGTACCTGGCGCACAAGGCCGGCACCGGACATTCTTTTCTCGACCGCTTTCTGAG
>JBEKQP010000207.1:0-13162 GCA_049519595.1 Candidatus Korobacteraceae bacterium
TCCCAGCACTTCCTTTTCGCTTTGCAGACGCGTGCTCTCGTCCCAGTCGGGTGTCTCCGGAAGCGCATCGTTGGCGCGGCTCGGCTGCTCGTCGAAGACCCCGAACAGACCGTGCTGACCGGCCTGCGCATCGCGATGCACCTTCTGCGCCTCTTCCATCGCCCGGTCGAGAACCGCGAACAACTGCGCCCGCCGGCCGAGCGAATCCATGGCTCCGCTCTTGATCAGCGATTCCAGCACTCTTTTGTTCAACAGACGCAGATCGACTTTTTCGCAAAACTGATAGATCGAGCGAAACGAGCCAGCCTGCTTGCGCGCTTCAACGATTGACTGGATCGCATTCTGCCCCAGATTTTTAACCGCTGCCAACCCGAAACGGATCGCCTCTCCATGCGGGGTGAAGCTGGCATCGCTCAGGTTGATGTCCGGAGCTTCCACGGAAATGCCCATTTCACGGCATTCCTTGATGTACTTCACTACGTCATCGGTCTTGCCGGTCACCGACGTCAGCAGCGCGGCCATGAACTGCACCGGGTAGTGCGTCTTCAGGTAGGCCGTGTGATAAGCCAACAACGCGTAGGCGGCCGAGTGCGATTTGTTGAACCCGTAGCCCGCAAACTGCTCCATCAGATCGAATATCTTTGCGCTCTTGTCCTTGGGGAAGCCGCGCTCGTGCGCGCCGGTAAGAAAACGGTCGCGCTGCTTGCCCATCTCAACCGGATCCTTCTTGCCCATGGCCCGCCGCAGCAAGTCGGCTTCGCCCAGCGAATAGCCGGCCAGCACATTGGCAATCTGCATGACCTGTTCCTGGTAAACGATGACACCCAGGGTTTCCTTGAGCAACTTCTCCAACTCCGGCAGCTCATATTCAACCCGCCGCCGGCCCCACTTGCGCTCGATGAAGTCGTCAATCATGCCGCCCTGGATCGGGCCCGGACGATAGAGCGCATTCAGGGCCGTCAGGTCTTCCAAAGTGCTCGGCTTGTAGCGCCGCAGCACATCGCGCATGCCTTCGGATTCAAACTGGAAAATACCCGACGTGTAGCCGTTGTGGAAAACCCTTTCGTAGGTCGCATGATCGTCCATGGCGATTTTCTCTAAATCAAGCTTCTCCCCACAATTCTGCAGGATCAACTTGAGCGCATCATCGACAATCGTCAACGTTGTGAGCCCGAGGAAGTCCATCTTCAGCAGGCCCATCTTTTCCACCGCTTTCATGTCGTAGGCAGTGACGATTTCATCGTTTTTCGTCTTGAAGAGCGGCACCAGTTCATCGAGCGGAACCGGGGAGATCACGACGCCGGCGGCATGCACTCCGGCGTTGCGGACCATGCCCTCAAGCTTTTTCGCCGTGTCGATCAGCTCTTTGATCTGGGGCTCCCGGTCGTAAACCTCGGCCAGTTGAGATGACTCCGCCATCGCTTTGTCGATGGTCATGCCGACGCTTCCGGGAATCATCTTGGCGATCCGGTCCACCTCCGCGTAGGGCATGTCGAGTACGCGTCCAACGTCCTTGATGGCCGCCTTGGCCGCCATGGTCCCGAAGGTAATGATCTGCGCCACCTGCTCGCGCCCGTACTTCCGCGTCACATAGTCAATGACCTCGCCCCGCCGATTCATGCAGAAATCCACATCAATGTCGGGCATCGATACGCGTTCCGGGTTAAGAAAGCGCTCAAACAGCAACTCATTCTGCAAGGGGTCAATGTCGGTGATCCCCATCGAATATCCAACCAACGAGCCGGCAGCCGATCCGCGACCAGGACCAACCGGAATGCCGTGCTCCCTGGCGTAACGGATAAAGTCCCACACGATCAGGAAATATCCTGAAAACTGCATCTGCTGAATGATCTGTATCTCGCGGTTCAGGCGCTGCTCGTAATCGGCAAAGCTCTTGCGCAGCCGCCCCTCCTGTTGCATCTGCCGCAGCCATTCGCTTCTGCGCACAAAGCCCTGGCGCGCCACCTGCTCGAAATAGCTATCCGCGGTGTGTCCTTCGGGAACGTCAAAACGTGGAAACGGATTTTTGATCTTCTCAATCTTCAGGTTGCAGCGCTCGGCAATGGCCACCGTACGGGTCAGGACGCCCTCTGCTCCGTTGAAAACCCGCCGCATTTCCTCTGCGCTTTTGACGAAGAACTGGTTGGTCGAAAACTTCATCCGGTTGGTCTCGTGCACCGACTTACCGGTCTGTATGCAAAGCATCACGTCCTGCGCGTGGGCATCATCTTCGCAAAGGTAGTGGCTGTCGTTGGTCGCGACCATCGCGATACCGAGTTCACGCTCTAACCGGAAGAGGTCGGAGTGAATGCGCTTTTCCTCCGGCATTCCCTGATCCTGTATCTCGAGAAAGAAATTGCCGGCTCCGAAGATGTCGTTGAACGTAGTCGCCGCCTTGCGCGCGGCATCGTACCTGCCTTCCATCAGGCTTTCCGCAACCTCACCCTTCAAGCAAGCAGACAAACCGATTAGACCCTTAGAATGCTCCGCGAGGAAACGCTTTGAAATTCGTGGCTTGTAGTAAAAACCATGAAGAGATGCTTCAGAAGTGATTTTGACCAGGTTGCGGTAGCCTTCCTCGTTCTCCGCCAGCACGATGAGGTGATTGTAGGTGTCGCCCTCGGGAGCCGCCCGGTGGTCCTCTTTCTTGCACACGTACAACTCGCAACCGATGATCGGCTTGATGCCCGCGTTCTTCGCCGCATTGAAGAAATGGACTGCACCGAATATGTTGCCATGGTCCGTCATAGCCACGGCAGGCATGTCCAAAGCCTTGGCGCGTTTGCAGAGCTCGGTGGCGTCGCAAGCGCCGTCGAGCATGGAATAGTCGGTATGCAGATGAAGATGAACGAAGTCTGACATGAGTCCCTATTTGGTCTCCTCATTGTACTTGGTAGTGGTGCCCGCGGTCAGGTGCAAAGGACTAGGGTGGAAGGATAGCCGACTACACGTCCGGAACCTATTTGCTTTTTTGCTTTGCCGTGCTTAGTCAATTGCCGCGGCTCACTAGGAACGGGTCCAGTCAATCCATGCGGGGGGAAACCGCGAACTAGCACCTGACATCTTGGAATTCAGGTGGGAATGCTGACGGACCTGGAGCATTGTGTGATCTCTCGTCGGAAGTTTTTGAAGACAAGTAGTGAGGTGGCCCTTGCCACGGCTGCATTGACCACCAGCTTTGGTGCGATGCTCGCGGCTGCGACCAAGACGGAACCGCCCAATGTTGACCGACGCGCTACAGAAAATTGTGGAAGGATGCAGGAAATTTCTATGAGCCACGTACAGAGTGAACAGTCCGAGGAACAAGAGACCCGCAGAGTTATCGATCGTTTTGGTGAGACGTTCAGCCGTCAAGATGCTGATGGCTTAGCAGCGCTGCTGACTGAAGACACTGTGTTCGAGGACACATCGCCGGCGCCGGACGGGCGGCGGATCGAGGGCAGAGCTGCGGTGGTCGAATTCTGGCGTGGATGGTTTGCCCGTAATCCCGACGCTTCGTTCGAAACTGAGGAAACCATCGTGTGCGGCAAGCGCGCCGTGGTGCGGTGGGTATACCGCAAGATGCGTAATGGCCAACGGTGGCACCTGCGGGGAGTAGACATCTTCGCGGTTCGCGGCGGGCGCATAGCCGCAAAGCTCGCCTACGTAAAGGGCTGAGACACCCGAGGAGTGATTAAATTCTCGCTCATGTAGCGAACTCGAGCCCGAACTGCGAAAGACCTAATGCCGGGGTTGGCTGCTCCCGTGTCACGAGCAACTCGGAAACTAACCCGGCACCGGATGGTGAGCTGAGGAAAACTGGCGCGCATTGCAATCAGCCTTGCTGATTACTTCTTGCCTTTTGCCGGTTTCTTGGCCGGAGCCTTGGCAGGCTGCTTTGCAGCCAGTGCTTTCTTCGCCGCGGGCTTCGCGGGTAGCGGCTTTTTCTTGGCAGCCTGCTTCTCGGGATGGGGCTTGGCGATCTTTTGCACAGTCTGTTTCACTGGCTGTGGCTGTGCTTTTTTGGCGGGTGCTGGCTTGGCCGGTGCCGCCTTGGTCACCTTTACTTCCACCTTCCCTGCTTTGGCTTCCGCCGCTGGCTTGGCAGCAACCTTCTTTGGAGCTTCGCCCTCTATCACCGGCTTGGCAACAACCTTCTTCGGAGCTTCGCCCGCTGCGGCTGGTACTGCTTCCGCCTTTGTAGTCGGAGCGACAGCTTCTTTCGCCTTGCGTCCTCTCTTCGGAGCCGCAGCAGCAGAAGCTTCCTGTCCAGGAATCGCGACTTTAACAGCAGCGGCCTTGGCACCGCGCCGCTTGGGCGGAGGCGGTGGCGGAGGCAGCGGCGGTTCATAGGGCTTCAAAAACTTGACGATCTCGGTATGGTTCCGCAGCTTCCCATCCAGCAGCAGCAGGAAAGCCTCCTCGGCGATCTTTGGGTATTCCGGAAGCTGCGCGGTGATGCGCATCTCCGCCATTTCCGGAAATGGCAGCTTTTGTTGCGTCTGCCTCCACTTCCCAAAGTAGTTCTTGATTTTTTCCGAAACCGCCTGCTGGTGCGAAGTGACGTCGAGAAACAGAATCGCCTCCGGCTTGGCCGAACTTAGCAGCCTCCAGGCGCGCGAGGGAGTGGACGCTTCCTTGCTGCTCAGTCTCTTCGCCAGTTCCTTGCTGTTTTCTTCGACTGCCTGCCAGGCTGTGACAAACTCCTTGTGCGGAATCAGGCGCTGAATCTCCGCAATCTCCTTGTCTCCCATCTTCTTGGTCAAAAAATAGAGGGCCAACGGCGCCGCATCGATCGTAAACCCCATGTCCTGAAGCAGCTGACGCGTTTTCATCCACTGCGACATTTCGTTTTGGTCAGCCTTTGCCGTGGACCACTGCGGATGTAAGACCTTGATCCAGCCCTCTTTCTCGAGCGCCTGCATAATCTGCATCGGGTTGTCTTCGAAGGCAATCTGCTCGATTTCATACCCAATATTCTTCCGGCCTATGTACTCGATGTAGTTGTTCTCTTTCGCCGCGTCGTAGCGAGCTTTCGTCCGTTCTTCCAACTCCCAGTGGAAACGCGCCGCAAAGCGCGTAGCCCGAATCAGGCGGGATGGTTCTTCCAGGAAGGCGTAATTGTGCAGCACGCGGATGAGCTTAGCCTCCACGTCGGCTGATCCATTGAACGGGTCGAGCAGCAGCCCCCGCGAGCCGGGATTGAGCGAAAGAGCCATCGCGTTGACCGTGAAGTCGCGTCGGCGCAAATCATCGTTGATCGTCGCTGGCGTGATCTGCGGCGGCGTCCCCGGTTTGCCATAGGTCTCTGCCCGCGCCATGCTGATTTCCACACGCACAGCACCCGGCAGCACCGCATGCAAGGTCTTTGTTTCCTCACTGATGACTTCGACCTGCGCTCCGCCCCGCTCAAGGTCCTTTTGCAGTTTCAGGGCGTTACCCTGGACCGAGAAATCGAGATCGCGGATGGGCAATCCGCTCAGGATGTCACGAATCGCTCCTCCCGTCAGGTAAACGTTCATGCCATGGGCGCGCGCCGCTTCCTGTACCAAACTCACCACCTTCAACTGATCAGGTGTGAGCCGGATTTCCATCGTGTAAATGTAGTCAGCCATTCGTGCTTGTAAGGAATCTCAAATTGCGACGCCAGAAAAAACCGGGCATATTCATGCGTGCCGCATTCTCCCGGCTTTGCAGCGCCGTTCTATTCCGTTGTAAATATCACAATACCAACTACTTACGCGCAAATGCAACAATTCTGCTACAAACAAATGACAATAACACAACCGTTATTCATTTGGCTACATAGGAAAATCGGGAATCCCCTTTTTTCACAAAAAGATGCGACAATCGGGGAAGTTGGCACGTAAATGTCTTCCACGCACAAGAAAGTTATCGTCCGTAAGCTGGACCGAGACTCGGTACAGGGATACCTGCCCCCAGCCAACTTCATCTCCGACAGCAAATTAGAGCTCCTCAATACCGCCGGTACCGCCGTTCGCATTCAGTTGAACGAAATCAAAGGCGTGTTTTTTGTTCGCGAATTTGGCGACTCCGAGACGTTGCAACGAAAGACCTTTACCAGCCGACCCAGGACCGAGGGCCTGTGGGTCCGTCTGCGCTTTCGCGATGGTGAAATGCTGGAAGGGTTGATGCCTAACGATCTTACCCAAGTGACTCCGGACGGTTTTTTCCTGAACCCGCCGGACACCCGCTCGAATACGCAGCGGATCTTTGTCCCCCGTTCGGCCGTGGCCGAGCTAACGGTGCTGGCCGTGATCGGCAGCCAGGCCCGCCGACGTCGGCCGGTGGCTGATAATCTCCAAGTGCCGTTGTTCGGCGATTCTCGCGGCAGCGGATCAAGTGGAAGCGGTCCTTAAACCCGCCTCAGTTGGGCGCAGAAGCACGCAGACTCTTGGGCATCCCGGTCACTCGTGGAACCCGTATGCGATGCCTGCTAAACTGTAACCCGCACTCGGTTGAAAGACCCGCGCGAGGCCGGAGAGTGATCGGTTGCCCGTATCCGGCGCAGAGACGCACCGCCGGATTGTGAGATCCCTAGGCTAGAGTTGACCGCTGGAACCTGAAGAATGAAGCTTCTTGATATTGCAAGATCGATTGGTGCAATAGCTGAAAACGTCCCTCCCGAATTGGAGATTACCGGAGTGGCGGGGGTCAGCGATGCCGGTCCGACAGAAGTGACGTTCCTGACGAACCCGAAGTACACGGCAGCGGCAGCTACGACAAGGGCGGCGGCTATCATCGTCTCGCCCGACTTCCCTGCCGATGGGCGTGCGCTTCTGCGCTGCCAGAACCCCCACTTGGCATACGCCAAAGCCTTGGAACTCTTCTACTCGCCGCCCCGTTATCAGCCGTGCATTCATCCCACAGCAGTGATTGCCTCATCCGCCAAGGTCGGACCCAACGCTCATGTCGGCGCATATGTTGTCATCGACGACGACGTTGTAATTGGTGCCAACTGCACCCTATTGCCCCACGTCGTGATCTACCGCGGGGTAACGATCGGTCATAATTTTTTTGCTCACTCGCATGCGGTTGTGCGTGAATTCTGCCGCATCGGCGACAATGTCATCCTGCAGAATGGAGTTGTGATCGGGGCGGATGGCTACGGGTTTGCCCCCGACGGCGAAAGCTGGCACAAGATTGTGCAATCGGGCACGGTCGTAGTCGGAAACGACGTCGAAGTGCAGGCGAATTCCTGCATCGATCGCGCCACCATCGGCGAAACCAGCATCGCTGATGGCGTCAAGATCGACAATTTTGTGCAAGTGGGGCACGGCTCGAAAGTTGGAGAGAACACGATGCTCTGCTCGCAGGTTGGGCTTGCCGGTTCCACCCGCGTGGGCAGACATGTCCTGCTGGCGGGACAGGTCGGCGCAGCGGGCCACTGCACGATTGGAGATCACGCCATTGTCACCGCCCAAAGCGGCGTTCGAGACGTGCCGCCGAACGCCATCGTAAGCGGCAGCCCCGCAATTGACAATCATCAATGGCTGCGTGCGGTTGCAGCCTTCAGCAGATTGCCCGAGCTGGCCAAGGCAGTCCGCAAACTCGCCAAAGATTGAACTTGCGGGCCGGCATCCGCACCGGCTTCACCGCGGTCAACCAGAAAGATACGGAAGCATGGACGACGATAATCCGGGAGCAGTTGAAGACGGTCGTAACGGCGGTTCGCGTACCCCGATCCGGGTTCTGCTGCTCGATGATCGCGAGGACAACCTGATCGTTCGTTCGGCAATTTTGCGGCAGAAGGGCTATGCTGTCCTCACTTCCAAGTCCGTCGAGGAGGCCGAAGCGCAGCTCGACGACATCGACATCGCGGTGCTCGATTACAACCTCGGACAGGGAAAGTTTGGCACCGAAGTAGCCGAAAGCCTTCGTCGCAAACGGCCTCAGGTTCCCATCATCATCCTTTCAGCCACCTTGGAACGTAAGTTCGGCGGCATCGCCGACATGCACCTGCTCAAGGGTTACAGCTCGGTCGACGACCTTGTCAGCGCCCTGCGCAGCTTCGAGGGCAAGCAGCGCGGCCGCCCGGTAGTGGTCGACGCACGCGACTTCTTCTACTCGCGCATTAGTATGGCCATGGGCGATGACGTCGCGCTGGAAATTCTCGATCGCGATGGTGACTGGCAGTACGTCAACGATTATTTCGCCTCGCTGAGCGAGCGCAAACGCAATTGGTTTCCGGGCAAAAATCTTTTTGAGCAGTATCCCGAACTTGGTGACGAATTCCGCGAAATCATTCGCACCGTAGCCGATACTCGCGAAACCTATATCGACCGCCGCGGACAACGCGGCGTCCCACACTTGCCGGTCACCGCCCCGCGATGGAGTTGGAACTCCTTAGTTAGGAGGGAGACCGTTGAAATACCAGCCCCAGGACCAGAACTTCGAAGAGCGGGTGCGTGCGAGCTTTGCCCGGCAGACGTTCATGACCACCCTCGGCGCGACCCTGGTTGCGGTGGAACCGGGCGCCGTGACCATCGATCTGCCGTTCCGCCCGGACCTGTTGCAACAGCACGGATTTCTGCACGCTGCCGCGCTGACGGCAGTGGTTGACAGCGCCTGCGGATTCGCCGCACTGACGCTGATGCCGCCTGAGGCGGCTGTGCTCACCATAGAATTCAAAGTCAACTTTCTCGCGCCCGCCGCGGGAAAGCTCTTCCGCGCCGTTGGCCGTGTCGTGCGGGCTGGGCGGAACATCTGCGTCAGCAGCGGAGAGGTATTGAGCGTGGACAACGGAGCGGCGCAAGGCAAGGAGCCCGTAATCGCACTGATGCAGGCTACCGTGATGACCGTGCGCGGCTCCGGGTTGGCGGACTGATCGCAACCCGCCTCGCAAACTCTCTCAGCGATGCTCTCGGCCAGCCGACTCGTCTAACAGTCTTGAGCGCGGCTGCTCTTTTTTTCCGCTCGCTGGTAAAGTAGATAGAGTGCAGCTTCTCGAAGTATTTGCGACTTTCCTCCAGCCGGCGGCGCGGCGGCATACCACCAACTACATGGCTGTGCTGCGCCACTTGGGCGTCTTTGGACTCTTTCTGCTCGCCGTCGCGGACAGCACCCCGCTACCAACCTTCGCTGGTCCGGACATCCTGACGGCTATCTTGGCCGCGCGGCATCGCGACCCGTGGTATTACTACGCCGCGGTGACGACCGTAGGTTCCGTCATTGGCGCCTACATGACTTTCCGCATGGCGCACCATGCCGGTGCCGGCTACATGCGAGAGAAGTTCGGCGAACGCAGGGTCAGCAAGCTCCTCGCTTATTTCCAAAGGTGGGGCACGGGAGCACTGGTACTTTCTTCGGCGGTGCCGTTTCCATCCCCCACCAGCTCCTTCTTCGCAGCAGCCGGCGTGCTCAATTACCCCGTGAAAAAATTCGTCGTGGTTGTCACCCTGAGCCGCGCCGCAAGGTATGTCGCCATCGCCTCCATAGCTTCGCACTACGGCGGCCACTTCATCCGCGCGTTTCGTCATCCGTCGCAATATTACGGCGTCTTGCTGCTGATAGCCGGAGCAGCGTTCATTCTCGTTCTAGCGGCCATTCTGTTGCATCGGCAATTGGAAGACGCACGCGGCGTCCTCCGCAACCAGATTTGAAGTGTAATGTGCCTCGGACAGTCCGGCTGAAGCGTCTGTTGCCGGGCACTTTTCTCCGGGTAAATGTCAGCGTATCAGTGGCTTACGCATGAGTTCCGCAGGCCACGGATTCTTAGTCCCCCAAGTCGCGGAGTTTAGCGGTAAGCTATGACTGCGGAAACGGCAGCGGAGCGGAGACCAAAATGGACTACCTACACATCGCGGAAGACTTGGTGCACCAGGAATTCATGAAGCAGTGGGATCCTCGGACCTTGGCGATATGGCTGCGGGACGGGTGCCGCTGCGCGTACTGTGGAAAAGATATGCTCTCCTGCCGCGACACGGTGTCGTTCGGCTCCAGTATCGATCATCTGCTGCCAATCGTGAGCTATCCCGAACTTGAGCACGCGGGCTGGAACTGCCTGCTGGCATGTAGCGCGTGCCATGCGCGCAAGCGCGATTGGGACCCCAACACCTCGGATGGCTACTCGCCGGTCTACGCCCGGGGCAGCCAAACTCTCGCCGATCCCGACCGCTATGAATTGGTTACGCGGGCGCGAAGCTATCTCACTACGCAAAAGCTGCCCGAGAAAGCGAACTTCGAAAAAGAGCGCGACCTCATCCTTCGCACTTTGCGCACGCTCGGCATGCGGCCAGATGAATCGCTCCCGCCGCGTGCGAATTCGAAATCGGCGGCATAGCACCGTTGTAATTTTGGATGCTATTCCGAGCGAAGCAACGGGATGCTTCGCTACGCTCAGCATGACAATACAAATTGTTAGCGATGGTGCCCCACGTTCGCCCGTTGTTGGCTAACGTAGGGTAGTTTCTTGAATCTTTGCGGCCAGTCCGAGCAACCGTAGCGCTCCACAACATTCGAACTCATGCTCAGCACGCATGCAACTCGTGCAGACGCGCCGGCAACTTTTCGTAGATTCCGCCGAAACCGCCATTGGAGAGAATGGCAACCACGTCTCCGCCGCGCAGTTCGCCGGCAATGCCGGCGACAATGGCGTTGGCATCCGCGACTTGTCGCGCCGGGCGTCCGCGGCGCTGGAGTTCGGCGACGATCGCATTAACGTCGAGGCGCTCCTCCGGACGCAGCGCGTCGCTCTGCTTGAAGTAAACCGAAGCCATGACGACCTCGTCGGCGTTCGTCAGGCTTTCGATCAGTTCCTGCTGAAAAACATTTCGGCGCAAGGTATTGGAGCGCGGTTCGAGAATGACCCACAGGCGGCGTCCGGCAAAGCGCGTCCGCAGCGCCTTGAGCGTGACAGCAATCGCGGTTGGGTGGTGGGCGAAGTCGTCAATCACGGTGATGCCGTCAATCTCGGCCTTCACTTCCAGGCGCCGTTTCACGCTGCGGAAGCTGCGCAGGGCGTCACCAATGGTCGCGGGATCGACGCCGTATCCCGCGGCAAGGGCAGCGGCGGCAGTTGCATTCAAGACGTTGTATTCCCCCGCCAGCGCGAACTCGAACTCGGCCCACGGCTTTCCGTGCCGCTCCACGCGCCAGGTGGTGCAGTCGGGCTCGTAACGTATATCGCGAATCCGCCAAGCAGAATCCTCGGCAAAGCCATAGCGCTCAACCGTACAGAAAGCGCGGCTGACGCACTCGCCCACGCTGCCGGCGGCGCTTCCCTGATCCAAGCCGGCGCTGCCTTGCTCGTCCCAGGCAATGACACGGCCCCGGTGTGGAACCAGGTTCACCAACCGCTTGAACGCTGTCTTGATTTCATCAAGATTGTGGTAAATATCGGCGTGATCAAACTCGACCGAGGTCAGGATCATGCCATCGGGAAAGTAGTGCATGAACTTTGGGCCTTTGTCGAAAAACGCGGTGTCGTATTCATCGCCTTCGAGGATGAACTCGCGCCCCTCGCTCACGGCGAAGCTGGAGCCGAAGTTCTCGGCGATCCCGCCGATGAGGAATGATGGCTCGCGTCCAGCCACGTGGAATATCCACGCGAGCATCGATGTCGTAGTCGTCTTGCCGTGTGTGCCCGCGACGGTCAGCACCTCCCGGCCGCGCAGAAACTCCTCATGTACCAGGGCGGCCATGGAAGTGAACGGCAACCGCTGATCCAGAACGAATTCGACCTCGACATTGCCGCGCGAGAGTGCGTTGCCGATCACCACCAGATCGGGAGGCGGCTTCAGGTTCGCCTCCGCATAGGGCTGCGAGACCGCAATCCCAATGCCGGCCAGGAAGTCCGACATCGGCGGATAGGCCGCAACATCGGAGCCGGTAACGTGAAATCCGCGCTGCTTCAGCATGCCGGCCAGTGATGCCATCGCGGTGCCGCAGATTCCGATCAGATGGATATGGCGCGGTTTCATCGTCTCTGCACTTGCTCGGCGGAGTGGGTTGCGGCCGCGTCAATGTGCAGTTGCACCGATGAGCTTGCGACCACCAATTCGACGTTGACTCCGAAGGGCAGCGTCACGTTGTCGCACGCGACGTGGCCGGAAGGAACTCCGTAGGCGACGGGGACGCCGAGGCTCCGCACAATGCGCGCGACGATCTCCTGTAGCGGGTACTCCTGTCCACCGGGTTGTACGCAATCGAGCATCTGCCCGAAGACGATGCCTCGGACGCCGTCGAGCTTGCCGGCAAACCTCAACTGCATCAACATGCGATCGATCTGGTAGGGCTTTGCCGACACGTCTTCCAGAAACAGGATGCGGTCTTCAGTCTCCAACTCGTAAGCCGTGCCGAGCGACGCAGCCAGAATCGAAAGGCATCCGCCGCAGAGCACTCCGCCGGCCGTGCCCATGACAAGCGGCTTGACCGATGAGTCCGGGCCGAACTCGAGCGAACACGGCTCTCCGCAGACCGCAGCGCGCCAGGAATCAAGATGAACGCCGTCTTCCTGTGCAAAGCCCTTTGCCGCCATTGGGCCGTGAAACACCACCTGCCCGAGATCGATCAGCCACGCCAGCAACCATGTGGCGTCGCTGTAGCCGACAAAAATCTTTGGATTGGCTCGGATCAAATCGGCGTCAAGGTGTGGCAGCAGATAGTTGCAGCCGTAACCGCCGCGGGCGCACAGAACCGCGCGAACTTCCGGACGTGCGAACATCTCATGCAATTCTCCAACGCGCCGCTCCACCGTGCCCGCGAAGTAAAGGTCCTGGTCGAAAATGGATGGCAGGTAAAAAGGCTTGTAACCGAGTTCGCGCAGACGCCGACACCCGGCCTCGATTGCATCTCGCTCGACCGCGCTCGAAGGCGCGACGATGCCGATGGTATCGCCAGCATGGAGTGCGCGAGGTCTTACCGCTGGATTATGCTCTCCGGTGACCATGAAGTTTAATGTTAAATGAAAATGGTGATACACGTCCCTGCGTCGGGTTCCGGAGCGGGCGAGCGGGCGACGGCTCCTTTATTATTTTACGAACCCAGTATTATTGTTCTTTGGGGAACTTCCGGAAATCATCAGGATTCAAACCACTCTTCACAAGGTCTTCCCTCGTAAGTCTAAGGAGTTCGTTCGCGGAGTAATAAAGCGCAACAGTATGGTTTGAATTAACCAGTTCCATGTAATTGTCAACACTTGACGGCTGTCCTTCGTAAGCAA